>CAYHHH010000100.1:0-7264 GCA_964356125.1 uncultured Bifidobacteriaceae bacterium
GATGATCATCGAGCGCCGCTCGGATCCCATCAGCACCTTGTCTTTCGCGAACTCGAAGTCGATCATCCGCACGGTCTTGCGGTTGTACCGCGCCGCGTTGAGCGCCGCCTCGTTGACGAGGTTGGCCAGATCCGCGCCTGAGAAACCGGACGTGCCTCTCGCGAGCACCGGCACATCCACATCGTCGGACATCGGAATCTTCCGCGTGTGTACCGCGAGGATGCCCTCGCGCCCCTTCACGTCGGGACGGTTCACCACGATGCGGCGGTCGAAACGGCCGGGCCGGAGCAGCGCGGGATCGAGCACGTCGGGCCGGTTCGTGGCCGCGACGAGGATGACGCCTTCGTTCGACTCGAACCCGTCCATCTCGACCAGCAGCTGGTTGAGTGTCTGCTCGCGCTCGTCGTGTCCGCCGCCGAGGCCCGCGCCGCGGTGACGGCCGACCGCGTCGATCTCGTCGATGAAGACGATGCACGGCGCGTTCTTCTTGCCCTGCTCGAACAGATCGCGCACGCGCGAGGCGCCGACGCCGACGAACATCTCGACGAAGTCAGACCCGCTGATCGAGAAGAACGGCACGTTCGCTTCGCCCGCAACCGCGCGCGCGAGCAGGGTCTTGCCGGTTCCCGGAGAGCCCATCAGCAGCACGCCTTTCGGAATGCGCCCGCCGAGCTTCTGGAACTTCTGGGGTTCCTTGAGGAACTCGATGATTTCCTGCAGCTCTTCCTTCGCTTCGTCGACGCCTGCGACGTCCTTGAACGTCACTTTCTTCTGCGAGCTCGACGACAGCTTCGCCTTGCTCTTGCCGAACGAGAGGGCTTTGTTACCGCCGCTCTGCATCTGGCGCATGAAGAAAATCCAGAAGCCGATGAGCAGAAGGATCGGCGCCCACGAATAGAGCAACTGCGCCCACGGGCTCTGCGTCGGCTCTTTCGCCGTCACGAGCACACCCTTGGCAATCAGCTGATTGGCGAGACCTTCATACTGACTCGGGGCGTAGGTGTGGAAGGTTTCCTTGTCAGCGCGGTAGATGCCGCTGATTTCCTGGCCGGTGATGGTGACCCTTTCGATCTTCCCTGTGGTCTCCACATCTGCCATGAAGTCGCTGAACGGCACTGGTTTTGACGGGCTCTGGAATTTGCTGGAAAAATTCCACACCCCGACCGCCACGACGACCAGAACCATCCAAAACACTAAGCTTTTCAACGTGGAGTTCACCCTCTACCCTCCCACGACTAAATAGGTAACCGTTTCAAGATTACCACGTCTTTTGTGGCCTCCGTGACCCTAAACGCCTCTGCCAGGGCGTGTCCGGCGATCCACACAATCTGCCCCGCCGAATCGACGACGACAGGGATAATTTCGCGCTCGAAGCGGTCGATTTTCGCGTCCACGAAGAAGTCCTGCAGCGTCTTCCGGCCGTTCAGTCCCAGCGGGCGAAACGTGTCGCCTGGACGCCGATTCCGCACGGCCAGCGGCCCTGACAGATGCCGTGCCTCGATGACGGCCTCGTCGCTCCGACCCGCAAGATGCCAGACGTCGCCCGCCGATCGGCCCGCCGGCACGGGCTTCATGTCAGCCCAAATCGCACACGCCGCCTCCGGCACCGCGACCTTTCCAGGCACCTCGAGCTGATACATGAAATCCGCTGCGGGTGCGGGTTTTTCGCGACCGCGGCTTTCTGTTAAGACGACCGCGCCGCCGCGACGGTTCACGCGATGCCCGGGAAGATCGAGCTGGCCTGTTGATTTAGACACCATGAAGCAGCGAACGGCTTCGCCCGCATCGAATCCGATGAAGTGATCCGCGCCCGCCGCCGCCTGCTGCGCAAGGCGGATGACCCGCCGGACGATGGCCGGCGGCTCTGCCATGAGCGCGTCTGCGTCGAGCTCCACGCCGCGCGTAGTCCGCGAGACGAGGCGCGCGGCGGCGGCGCGGGCCGACTCCTCGAGATAGTCGGCATCCTCACGCGCAATCGCCGCCTCTCGATCGAGGACGTCCACGATGCCGGATGAAAAGCGCGCGTCGAGCAGCGGCAGCAGCTCGTGACGGATGCGATTGCGCGGAATCGACAGATCGGCGTTCGAGGCGTCTTCCCGAAACGCGATGCCGGCGGCGCGCAGAAACTCGCGCACGTCCGAGCGCGAGGTCTCGATGAAGGGGCGCACGACGATCCCGGCGCGCAGGTGCATACCGCCGAGCCCGCGCGGCCCCGCGCCGCGCAGCAGTCGCAGGAGAAACGTTTCGGCCTGGTCCTCTTTCGTGTGGGCGACGGCGACGGCGGTCGCGCCAAGGCGCGCTGCGGCGCGATCGAAGAACGCGTGCCGCGCGGTGTGAGCGGCATGTTCGACGGAGGTGCCCATCTCGCGGGCAAGGGCTGCCACGTCTGCGCTCTCGAAGTCGAACGGCACCCCCGCTTCTGCGGTGAGATTCCGGCAGAACTCCGCGTCGGCATCCGCGTCCGCGCCGCGAAGCTGATGGTTCAGGTGCGCCGCCCCGACGACCTGAAAGTGTTCGGCTTCGGCGAGCGCTCGAAGCGCGAACAGCATGGCGACCGAGTCGGCGCCGCCGGACAGCGCGATAGCGACGCGGCTGCCGCTCGGAAGCAATCCGTGATTGCGGATGGTGCGACGGACGGAATCGATCACTTCCATAGGTGCGTTAGGTGCGACGGGGGCGCCAGGTGCGTCGGGTGCGGAAGAAGGAGGCGCGATAGGTGCGGGGAAGCGCACCTGACGCACCCAACGCACCTATCGCACCCAACGCACCCAAAAAGGTGGTGCCGGTGCAGGGACTTGAACCCCGGACAACGCGGATATGAGCCGCGTGCTCTAACCAACTGAGCTACACCGGCGAACAGGTGATTCTAACATTGGGAGATTGGCAGAATGGTAGATTGGCAGATTACGGCTTCGTTAATCTACCAATCTGCCAATCTGCCAATCTGCCAATTCAGATGATCAGCATGGCGTCGCCGTAGCTATAAAAGCGGTATCGCTGCGCGACGGCGTCGCGGTACGCGGCGAGCACGGCCTCGCGGCCGCCGAACGCGCACGCGAGCATCAAAAGAGACGACTCCGGCAGATGGAAGTTGGTCATCAGCGCATCGACGATGCCGAACCTGAAGCCGGGATAGATGAACAGATCGCTCCAGGCCGACTGCGGCGTGATGACGCCCCGCCCCGCCCGGCCCGCCGACTCCAGCGCGCGTGTCGTCGTCGTGCCCACGGCGACGATGCGACGCTTCTCGCGTTTGGCGCGGTTGATCGCGTCGGCCGCTGCTTCACTGATCGAGAACCGCTCCGCATCGATCGTGTGCGCTTCCACCTGATCGACCCGCACCGGCTGAAACGTGCCGTAGCCGACGTGCAGGGTAATGGCCGTGCGCTGGACGCCGCGCGCCTCGAGCCGGGCGAGCAGGTCAGGCGTGAAATGGAGCCCGGCCGTTGGCGCTGCGACGGAACCGCGCTCACGCGCGTACACGGTTTGATAGCGATCGCGATCGGTCGTCGTGTCGTCGCGTTTGATGTACGGGGGCAGCGGCATGTGGCCGATGTCATCGATGGCCTCGTCCACGCTCGAGCCGCTGTCGGACCAGAGCCGAATCGTGCGCCGCCCATGAAAGTGACGCTCCAACACTTCTCCGTGAAGCACGTGCCGGATGCCTCGAAAGATCATGTGTGCGCCCGGCTGCAGCTTCTGCCCAGGATGCACCAACGCGTCCCACCGCCCCTCCGACGGCGTCTTGTCCTCGAGATTCGCCAGCAGCAGACATTCAACGGCGCCCCCGCTCGGCACCCGCGCGCCGAGCAGCCGCGCCGGAAACACTCTCGTGTCGTTGACGACGAGCAGGTCATCCTTACGAAGATATTCCGGCAGCCGTGAGATCTGCGTGTGCTCCACGCTGGCGGCCGCCGCGGCTTCGCCGCTTTGGCGCGGCAGGCCTGCACGATGCAGAACGAGCAGTCTCGATGCGCCCCGCTCCGCCGCAGGGGCCTGCGCGATCAGCTCGGCCGGCAGATCGAAACCGAAGTCGGAAACGTTCATTGCCCTTATTTTGCGAGGAAGCTGTCTGGAGTGCGCGGATGTTGCGCAGGAAATATTAGGCAGGCGGTTTGGGCCGCCTGCCCTGGGACTTACCGCGCCCGGCGTTCGGCCTTCGCGGCCGTGCCGCTTCGGCGCGACGCCGCGCCATTTCCGCTCACCACCACACGAGAACCCCACACAGCTTTCGATCGAACAGTCGACTTGCGCGCACGACTGCGTGTCATGGTCTCAATCCTTCGCACTCTCGACTCTCCAGTTGTCAGTGAAACTTCGGGCCCCAGACGGCCTTGGCCTGACGCCAGTCGTCCTTGAGAATCGACCACAGAATCTGATCGAAGTACCGGCCGTTACGCTGGAACGATCGGCGCAGGATGCCTTCCTGCAGCGCCCCGACTTTCCGCAGCGCCGCGTTGCCGCGGCCGTTGGACGCGATCGATCGCGCTTCGAGCCGGTGCACGCCGACGACGCCGAACGAGAAATCGATGACGGCCTTGGCGCCTTCGAGGAACACGCCGCGTCCCCAGAATGGCGAGCCAATCGCAAAACCCCATTCCGCGCTGCCGAATCCCGGCTCGAGCTGCCGGACCTGGAACAGTCCCATGGCATCGTCGTAACCGTCCGGCACGATGCCGAAGCAGAAGCTGTTGCCCCGGGTGCGCTCGTGATGCGCCTCGGCGATGAATGCCTCGAACCCTTCGACGGTGCGCGGCAGCGGCGATACGAATTCCGCGACCTCCTCGCTGGTCAGCATCGCCAGCAATGCCGGCGCATCGCTCGATCGGACTTCTCGAAGGGTGACGTTCTCGCCGCGAATGGTCGGAAGGCCGAAATGCCAGTCGAACGGGATCGAACCGGCCTGGAGTCGCACGTGTTCCTGGTAAGGCATCTTTTCCATAGCGACCGGTATATGAGCAAGTACCTTACCAATGTGTACGTTAGTGTCATATCAAAGACATAAGACTAGTATCAGCAATAGTTTATGAACTGATTTGCTACCAGAAGCCCTCTTTGTACATAGTTTCAAGTTGTGCTAAAAAGGAACGTGAAAGTGTTAAAAAATACTGTAAATATCTGTTGTTATTGGTTTTAGTTCTAATGTGTCTTAAATGAACAATATGTGCCGAATGGCGCGGCGCATATTGTTCAGATCGACCAGCGAAGCAGGACAGAACCGACGGTAAAGCCGGCTCCAACGGAGGTGAGCAGAACCAGGTTGCCCTTCTTCAGGCGGCCGTCGGCGACGGCATCGGCAAGGGCCAGAGGGATGGTGCCTGCGGTCGTGTTTCCGTACTTCTCGATATTGATCACGACTTTTCCTTCGGGCAGCCCGAGGCGCTCGGCCGCCGACATGATGATGCGCCGATTGGCCTGATGCGACACGAACAGATCGATGTCCGCGGCCGTCACGTTGTTGCGCTCCATGAGGCGGGCGCAGATTTCTGCGGTCTTCTTCACGGCGAACTTGAAGACCGCCTGCCCGTCCTGCTTCACGTAATGCAGCCGCTGATCGATCGTCTCGTGTGACGCGGGATGAAGGCTCCCGCCCGCGGGCATGCACAGCGACGGCCCGCCCGCGCCGTCGACTTCGTGTGCGAAATCGATGATGGCGCAGTCGTCGGTCGCGGGGCTCACGACGACGGCGCCCGCGCCGTCGCCGAACAGCACGCACGTCGATCGATCGGTGTAATCGATGATGCTCGACATGGCGTCGGCGCCGATGGCGAGCGCGTGTTGATGCGTCCCGGCGGCCACCATGTGCGCGGCCGTCGTCAGGGCGTACGTGAACCCGGAGCACGCCGCGCCGAGATCGAAGCCCCACGCCCTGTCCGCGCCGATCTTGTTCTGGACGAGGCACGCGGTGCTCGGAAACATCATGTCGGGCGTCGTCGTGCCCACGACGATGAAGTCGATGTCGTGCGGTGTGAGCCCGGCCTGCGCGATCGCCTTGAGGGCGGCCTGCGCCGCGAGATCGGACGTGGCCACGCCAGGCTCGACGATGTGGCGCTCGCGGATGCCGGTGCGCTGCAGGATCCACTCGTCAGACGTATTCACCAGCTTCTCGAGATCTTTGTTCGTGAGAAGGCGAGGAGGAACATAGGTCGCGAGACCGCTGATTTTCGTCGGGCGATAGCCGGCGTTCTTCACCACAAACCCCTTTCGGGTGCTGTTAATCCAAAGTAGTTGTAAGCCCGTGCCGTGGCCACGCGACCCCGCGGGGTGCGATCGAGGAATCCTATCTGAATCAGGAACGGCTCGTAGATGTCTTCGATGGCGTCCTTCTCCTCGCTGATCGCCGCGGCGATGCTGTTGATGCCGACGGGGCCGCCGCCGAACTTGTCGATGATCGTGCGCAGCAGCTTTCGATCGACTTCGTCGAATCCGTGTTCGTCGACTTCGAGGAGTTTCAGCGCATCGGCGGCCACCTGCTCCGTAATCGTCCCTTCGGCTTTCACCTGCGCGAAGTCGCGCACGCGCCGCAGCAGCCGGTTGGCGATGCGGGGCGTGCCGCGCGATCGCTTCGCGAGCTCCGCCGCCGCGGCCTCGACGATCGGCACGTTCAGAATGCGCGCCGACCGGCGGACGATCTCCTGCAAATCGACTTCGTTGTAGAAATCGAGACGATGGACGATGCCGAATCGCGATCGCAGCGGGCTCGTCAGCAGCCCGGCGCGCGTGGTCGCGCCGATCAGCGTGAACTTCTGCAGCGGAACTTTTATCGAGCGTGCGCCCGGTCCCTGGCCGATGATGATGTCGAGCTCGTAGTCTTCCATCGCCGGATACAGCACTTCTTCGATCGCCGGAGACATCCGGTGAATCTCGTCGATGAAGAGCACCTCGTGTTCGCCCAGGCTTGTGAGGATCGCCGCGAGATCGCCGGGGCGCTCGAGCACCGGTCCCGCGGTCGCGCGCACCGCAACGCCAAGCTCGTGGCCGATGACGTAGGCGAGAGTGGTCTTGCCGAGACCGGGAGGTCCGTAGAGGAGCACATGATCGAGCGCCTCGCGGCGCTGGCGCGTCGCGGCGATCGACACTTGCAGGTTCGCGCGGACGCGCTCCTGGCCGATGTAGTCGTCCAGCGTGCGGGGCCGGAGCCCCGCTTCGTACTGGACGTCTTCATCCACCCGCGAAGCGGTCACGATCCGCGACGGATCATCCATTCAGGGGAGATTCTATGGGACGGCGAGCCCCTCAGCAATCTTCACTTTGATCTTCCTGC
>CAYHHH010000100.1:7364-15779 GCA_964356125.1 uncultured Bifidobacteriaceae bacterium
GGGAGATTCTATGGGACGGCGAGCCCCTCAGCAATCTTCACTTTGATCTTCCTGCCTATCTGGCGAGCTCGCGGAGGGCGTATTTCAGCATGCTTTCGAAGGTGGAGCCGCTGCTTTTTGTGATCGCAGAATCGACTGCGCGCTCGGCCAGCGGACGGTGGTATCCGAGGTTCATCAGCGCCGACAGCACGTCGTCGCGAAGCGTCTCGCCGGCAGCGGTCGTGTGCGAGGCGGCCATTTCCGCCGCGACGAACGACGCCATCTTGTCTTTCAGCTCGAGACCGATGCGCTCGGCGATTTTCTTGCCGATTCCGGGAATGCCCGTCAGCCGCGCCACGTTCGCCGTGCGAATCGCCGACACCAGCTCGTTCGGCTCGATCCCCGACAGTACGGCCAGCGCGAGCTTCGGCCCGATACCGCTGACGCTGATCAACCGCTCGAAGATCTGGAGCTCCAGCGGCGTCGCGAAGCCGTACAACAGCAACGCATCCTCGCGCACGTGCGTGTGGATGCGCAGCGCGATCTCCTCGCCGGGCTCCGCCATCTCATAGAACGTCGAGAGAGGAACATGCACGTCGTAGCCGACGCCGTTGACGTCGACGGTGACGCGGTTTGGATGCTTCTCGAGCAGCCGGCCGCGAAGGTGCGCAATCATTCAGCGTGGAAGGCGGAAGGCGCGCCAGCTCGTCGCGCGGCCGGCGGCTTTGGGCTCGTCAGCGAGCGAGGCCGTGACGCCGCGCAGGTTCATCCTGTGGAGATGACAGACGGCGATCGCAAGCGCGTCCGACGCGTCGAAGGGCGTCGGCGGCTCGCTGAGGCCGAGCAGCAGCTGCACCATCGACTGCACCTGCCCTTTTTCCGCGCGGCCGTAACCGACGACGGACTGCTTCACTTCAGCCGGCGTGTACTCGACGATGGGCACGCCGGCCTCGACAGCCGCGAGCATCGCGACGCCGCGGGCGTGCCCGAGCTTCAGGGCGCTTCTCGCGTTGACGGCGTGAAACAGATTTTCAATGGCGACAATGTCGGGCCGGTGCCGGGCGATCAGGACGCTCAGCTCGACGTGGATGACTCTGAGTTTTTCAGGAAAGGAGTTCGACGCGGGGTTCGCGATCGCGCCGCAGGCGACCATGCGATGGCGGCTGCCGTCGCTCTGCACGCATCCGTAACCGGTGCGCGCCGAGCCGGGATCGATCCCAAAGACCTTCACGCGAGCGAGGCCTCGATCTCCTTCTCCTCGATATCGAAGTTCGACCACACGTGCTGCACGTCGTCCTGGTCGTCGAGCGCGTCCATCAACCTCACCATCTGCTGCGCGACTTTGCCTTCGAGCTTCACGTAATTCTGCGGAATCATCGAGACTTCGGCCGAGGCCGGCTCGATGCCGAGCTGCTTGACGGCGTCGCGCACGACTTGAAACGCCTCGGGCGCGCTCAGCACTTCCCAGTTGTCGCCGTCGTCCTGTAAGTCGTCCGCCCCGGCTTCGAGCACCGCGCCCATCAGCTTCTCTTCGTCGGCCTTCGATTTCTCGACGACGATGTAGCCCTTCTTGGTGAACATCCACGAGACCGCACCGGATGAGGCAAGGTTGCCGCCGTGTTTCTCGAGCATGTGCCGGAGCTCGCCGACCGTGCGGTTCTTGTTGTCGGTAAGCGTGTCGATGATGACCGCGGCTCCGCCGGGTCCGTAGGCCTCGTAGGTCACTTCTTCGTAGCTGACGCCCGGTTCTTCGCCGGTGCCGCGCCGAATGGCCCGTTTGATGTTCTCGGCGGGCATGTTCGCCGCCTTGGCGTCCGCGATAATCGTGCGCAGCCGCGGGTTCATGTCGGGATCGCCGCCGCCGCCGCGCGCGGCGACCGTCAATTCCTTGATGATGCGGGTGAATATCTTGCCGCGCTTGGCGTCGAGCGCGCCCTTTTTATGCTTGATTGACGCCCATTTCGAATGGCCTGACATGGCGAAATTCTAGCACTTCTCCGCGAGAATCAGCCACACGTCGGCCCTCGAATCCCATGGCTCGCCGCTGTAATCGCCAAGGACCGCCTTGATGCGAAATCCGGCGTGCTCCAGGCGCCTGGTCATCTGCGGAACCGTGAGTGTGCGGAAGACGAGGGTAAACCGGCGCGTCGTGCGCGCGCGGCCGCGCTGTTCGATGAATGTCTGGTCGAACCGCGTCAGCTTCTTCGCCCGATCCTGCCGTACCGATTCGACGAGCGTGATGCGCGAGGTGCCGCCGCGCCGTACGCCTCGAAAGCGGACCTTGTCGCGGTACTCCTTCCACACGGGCAGGTCGGGCACGAGATCGACGCCGAAGATGCCGCCCGGCGCGAGCACGCGCGCGACGGACGCCAGCGTCGCCTTCAAATCGGACTCGCGGACGAGCGACTGCAGGATGCCGTACGGCGCCATGACGAGATCGAAGCGCGCGGCACTTCGGAACGGAAGGAACCGGATATCGCCGCGCAGCCATGTCGGCCGCCCGCGCGATCGCGCGCGTTTCGATCGCTTCAGCGCATGCGCGAGCATCTCCGGCGATCGATCGATGCCGAGAATGCGCGCGCCGGTGCGCGCGACTGGAATGGTCACGCGCCCCGTTCCGCATCCCAGCTCGAGGACGGGCCCGTTGGCGCGCTCGGCCATGGCCTGCCAGAATTTCACGTCACGCCGGTCGAGCGTCTGCGCGTTTTCCCAATCGTAGAAATCGGCGTAGTCGTCCCAGCCGGACCAGCCTTCTTGTTTTTTCATCTTTGTTACAGGGCTAAAGCCCTGTGCCACCGGTGGCACAGCCCTTTAGGGCTGTCTAATCCGACACGGCCAGCTCACCAGGAACGATCGGCCGCGTTCGAGGCAATCGTCCCAGCCTCGCGAGATTGCCGACGAACGCGAGGATGCCAAGAAAAATCGCCAGCTTGAGCGAGTTGCCCACGCGCGTGTTCGGCACCACGTACCACATGAGCCAGAGCGCCGGCTGCGCCAGGCACATGGCCCACACGGTGCCGTAGAAATATCGCCGCTCGTGCCCTTCACCTTTCGTTGATGCCATGACGCGCGGAAGCCGTCCGGCCGCGCCAAGCAGCCAGATCGTGCCGGCGATCGGGAAGTACGCGTACCGGTAGATTTGCTTCAAGTACCACTGGCCGGTAGCGATCGCCACCACCAGACCGGCGATGTTCAGCACCGCAAACGTGATCGCGGCGCTCCACGCGAACGTGTAGCAGACGCGCCGGTACAGAGGATTCGGCCGATCCTCCGTAAAACGAATGATGTAGGGCGCCGGCTCGACGCCGGGCAGTTTCCCCCGCACGCCGGCAATGCCGGTGAGCAGCATGACGATCCCGAGCCACAGCGCCATGCGGCTGTCGAATCCGCGCTCGAAAAGATCGAACGTCAGCGGGCCTGGCGCGATGAAGAAGACGAAGATCCAGATCGGCCAATGATTGAATCGGTAATAGAGCTTGTTGCGCGTGCGGATTTGTCGCTGCGATGCGTATTCGACCGGGATCGAGCTCACGGATGTCCTTCGCTCCTCAATTATTCGGTAGGGCGCAACTTCAGTTGCGCCGTGATCAATTCATCCAACACCTGCTTCGGCGTCTCGCAGCCCTGCGCCGCGCGCCGATCCGCCAGGTACGTCCGCAGCCGGTTGACGGGCCCCGCATACGGAGACGCCGACCCGCAATAGTTCCAGGCCGTGTGCCCTGTGACGACCGCGGCCACGCGAGCGTAATTCCCCGCGTCGAACCGGGGCGGCTGCGGGTGCGCCACGGCCCTGAACACGCTCATCAGATTGCCGCCGTCCCCCGAGGTCGTCGTCTTCATAGGCTCGAACCCCGCTTTGCGTCCGAGCGCTTCGAGCGCGTCGCGGTTGAAATGATAGAAGTGAGCGAAATGAAATCGGTGGCCCGGCGCGATGCACACGGCTTCGACATTCGGCACTTCGATCACCAGCACCCCCTGCTCGGCCATCCAGCCGCGAAGGCGGGACAGAATCGCACACGGATCTTCCACATGCTCCAGCGCGTGATACATCGTCACGACGTCGAAGCTTCCGGCAGGGAACGCCGCGTCCTGCACGAAGCCGGTTGCCACGGGAACCCCAAGCGCTTCACGCGCGTGCCGGGCGTAGTGTTCGTCCGGCTCGAGACCCGAGGCGTCACACCCGAGCGCCCGCAGCACGTAGACCACCTCGCCGCCGCCGGCACCGGCGTCGAGAATGCGATCGCCGTGCTTTATATAAGGTGCGAGCGCCCGATAGCGGCTCAGCGCCCCGCGCCCCGATCGCGCGATGTGGCGCAATGACGGCGTCGAGCGCCCCTTGTAGTCGAGCCGGTACTCGCTCGAGTAGTAGCGGCGCACCTCATCCTCTCCCGGCCTCGGGTTGGACCACACCAGGCCGCATGCGCGGCAGATCGTGGTGCGGAGCGGGTGCCCGTCGCGATCGCGATCGCCGATCACCTCGACGTCGGACGCGCCGCAGAGATTGCAGGGGATGGGGCACTCAATCACGGTTCGAGACCAGCACGAACTGCGGCAGCTCCGATCCGTCGAGGACATTCTTCGGCTTCAGATCGAACATCCGCTGGCGCGCGAGGACGAATGTCTCGACCGGCAGGCGATCCTTGATGCTGTTGTACTCGTCTTCCGCCATGATGAAATACACGTCGCTGCTCGAAAAGAAGACCGCGCGAAGATGATCGGGCAGCACCACCTCCATGACCGGCCGGTGGAGGTAGAAGACCATGCTTGGCAGCGAAAACTTGTACGACCCGACGATCGCGCCGACGCTCGCGCGCGATCGAATGATGTCCGAAAACGGCCGGACCGGCTTGTAACGCTCGAAATCGGGCAGCGTGCACAAAACGACGCACCACACCAGGACGACAAGGCTCGCCGCCAGCGTCGCGACGGACGCGAACAGGCGGCGGCGGAACACCCACACGAGACCGCCAAGCCCGCCGGCCAGCGCCACGCCTCCGACAAACACCGCGCCCTCGAGCGAGTACCGATGCGCGATACCGAAGACCCAGAGCGCGACCGCTCCCGTCGCCGCGAGGAGCACCGCGGTTGCGCCGGTCACCCACGCAACAAGCCCTTCGACGCGGCTCGGGGCGGGCCTGATTCCGATGGCTCTCGCGAGCATCGCGCCAATCAGCGCGGCCTCCGCCGGCACGATCGGGAGGATGTACAAATCCTCCTTCGTGCCCGACAGAGAAAAGAACACGACGATCGCGGCAATCCACACGACAAGCAGGCGCGCGATGCGATGCTCCCGTTCATCCCTCACCGCCCACCAGAGCGCGGCCGGAATCATCAGGGACCACGGAAACAGGTCGGCGAGCATCACGGGGATGTAGAACAGCATGCCGCGCGACTGTTCCCCGATCGCCTCCGCATAGCGCCCGAGGTTCTCGCCGAAGATGAACGACGAGATGTATTCCCAGCCGTGCTCGCGATAGAGAAAGTAGTACCACGGCACGACGATCGCCAGGCTGATGATCGCGCCGGTCGGCAGCATCATGTGCCGCAGGTCGCCGAGACGCTTCTTCGACGCAAGATAGATGAAGAACACGACCGCCGGCAGAAACACGGCGACAGGACCTTTGGTGAGCACCCCGAATCCCGCCGCGACGTACATCAGACAGAGATACACCCGGCGCCGCTTCGGCCTGGTCTCTGCGAGGGCAAAGCACAGCAGCACGAGGCCCGTCCACATCGTGATGTGCACGTCGATGATGATGCGCCGCGCCAGCAACACGAGGCGCGGCGACGTCGCCAGCACGAGCGCCGCGATCAGCCCGGCGAACGTCCCGCCGAGCAGCCGTCCGAGGCCGAACGCCGTGGCGATCACGACCACGGCGCCGATCGCGATCGGCACCCGCTCGCTCCATTCGGAGATACCGAAGAGGTAATAGGACGCGGCGACGTTCCAGTACGAGAGCACCGGCTTGTTCATCCGCAGCTGGAAATTGAAGCTGGGCGTCACGTAGTCGCCAGCTTCGATCATTTCCCGCGGCGTCTGCGCGTAAAACGCCTCGTTCGCGTCCCAGATTGACGAGACGCCAAGGTTCAGAAAATACGGAAGAACGGCGGCGGCCAGCAGCACGGCCAGCAGCGTGTGTCTCGAACGTCGTAACATCGGGGCTTCAAAATATCACGTGGTGAAGTAATACAGCGCGATGCCGGTCGCCGTCGCGAGGTTCAGCGAGTCCACCTCCGCGCTGATCGGAATGCGGACGCAGACATCGGTCAGCGCTTCGGCTTCGGGCGACAGGCCCGGCCCTTCGCTTCCAACCAACAGCGCCAGCCGCCGGTGCCGTCTCGCGCAGGCCGGAAGGTCGATCGCGTCTTCGCGCGGCGTCAGCGCGATGAGCGTAAACCCGACGCTCTTCAGCGTCGCCAGGTCTCGCGGCCAGTCCGCGAGACGCGCGTACGGCGTGCGCAGCACGCTGCCCATCGACGTGCGAATCGCCTTGCGATACAGCGGATCGCAGCAGGCCTCGCTCAGCACCACGCTCGCGCCGAACGCCGCGGCGTTGCGAAACGCGCTTCCAACGTTATCCGCGTCGGTGACCGCCTCGAGCACGAGCAGGAGATCGGTGGCCCGCACCACCTCCTCAAAGGCGCGAGCGGCCGGGCGCTCGGCCAGCGCCAGACAGCCTCGGTGCAGGTTGAAGCCGGTGATGGCGGCGAACTCGTCTGTCTCACACACGTAGACGGGAATGTGCGGGGGCACGCGCGACAGGAGCGCGTCGAGCGCCCGGAACGACGCCTCGTTCACGAGCAGCGACTCGACGCGATGACCGCTCTCGAGCAGCCGCCCCACCACCAGCCGCCCCTCGGCGACGAAGCGATGACGCCGGCGAAGTAATTCTCCGTCGGACACGCTCCGATACTCTGCAAGGCGGGGATCGTCGACGCGATCGACCCGGATCACTGGCATGCACGCACCTCGACCAGAAAATCAGGGAATCCCGCTCGGCCGCGCCGCGCTCTGGCTCGGCCTCGTGATATGGACGGCCTCGATGCTGCGCACGCCGCTTCCACAGCTGGGCGGCTCATTCTTCCATCTTATCGATCTGGTGTTTCACGAAGCCGGCCACGTCATCTTCGCGCCCTTCGGGAGCTTCATGATGTCACTCGGCGGCAGCCTGTTCCAGGTGATGGTGCCGCTCATATGCGCCTGGGCCTTCCTGTTTCAGCAGGACGATCGCTTCGGCGCGTCGGTGTGTGTCTGGTGGGCGGGCGAAAGCCTGTTCGATGTCGTGCCGTACATCAACGATGCGCGATCGCTGCAGTTGATGCTGCTCGGCGGCCCCGCGGCCGAAGTCGAAGGACACGATTGGGAAGCCATCCTGATGGCACTCGGATGGTTGCACCTCGATCACACGATTGCGCGAGCGGCATGGATGCTCGGCGCCGTCACGATGATCGGCGCGCTGGTCTATTCGCTTTCCCTTCTGCGTTCTTCCTTATCGTCGGACTAGCTCCACACGCCGGTTCTGCGCACGGCCCTGCTCGGTCGCATTGTCGGCCACCGGCCTGGTATCGCCCAGACCGTTCGTGGCCAGCCGATCGCCCGCCACCCCGAAATTCGACACGAGATACTCCTTCACCGCGGCCGCGCGCGCCGCCGAAAGCGTGCGATTCGCCGCAGCCGTGCCGACATTGTCGGTGTGCCCCTGAATCTCGAGCCGCAATGACGGCTCCTGCTTCAGCAGATCGCCGATCGACTGCAGCGTGCCTGTGGATTCCTCTCTGATGCTCGCCTGGCCCGTGTCGAACAGAATGCCGCGCAGCGCGACAGATCCCTTCTCGTTGAGGATGCGTGACAGCTCCATCGCCGAGAACTCGACCTTCTGCTCCATGCCGGCTTCTTCGACGACGGTGAGCGTGTAGACCTCGCCTTCGTTGCTGATGTCGACCTCCAGCCAGATGTGCTTCCCGCCCGCCGGCAGGCGTGCGATGAGCGTGCCGCCGCCTGCGTCGAGATCCTCATACAGCGTTTTGCCGCCCTGCTTCACGAACAGGCTCGAGTAGTTCCGGCCTATCTGGACGGGGCCGCCTTTCTTCGCGCCCTCTTTCAGCCAGTAAGAGATCTGCCAGTAGCGCCCTTCAACTTTCTGCACCTTGCCGTCTGGGAGCTCAAACGCGTACGCGCTGAAATCCTGCTCCTCGTAATCCTCGATGTAATAGCCTGGAAAACGCGACAGCATCGGATGATCTTTCGATCCGTCGGCATCCTCCTGCGCGCGCGCATGGAAAGACGCCGCTGCCATCAGCACGATGGCGGCGAACACCCGGACAGCAAACATCCGCACGCGCATAAATCCTCCCAGTAGCCTTTGTATCGGCCGGTGGCCGGGGATCTTTGGCCCCGCCGCATCATACAGGAGGCCTCTCTGTAGAGCAGAGAGC
>CAYHHH010000101.1:0-4447 GCA_964356125.1 uncultured Bifidobacteriaceae bacterium
TAAAACGCCGCGCCCTTCCCCAGCTCGCTTTCGGCCCACACGCGGCCGCCATGGCGCAGGATGATGCGCTGGACGTTCGCGAGGCCGATGCCCGTTCCCTCGAACTCCTCCGCGCGATGCAGCCGTTGAAAGACGCCGAACAAGCGGTTCGCGTACGCCATGTCGAAGCCCACGCCGTTGTCCTTGACATACACGACGACCTCGTGGCTCGATCCTTCGGCGGTGCCGACTTCGATACGGGCGTTGTCGCGAGTCCGTGAATACTTGAACGCGTTCGAGAGCAGGTTGGTAAACACGAGCTGCAGCATGCTCGGGTCACCCGGCACCGTCGGCAACTCGTTGATGACCCAGTCGACTGCGCGCTCCGGCTCGGCCTGCACGACATCGCGCTGTGCCTGCCGGACGATGGCATTCAGATCGACGCGCGTGTGCAGCATCTCGGCGCGACCCATGCGCGAGAAGGCGAGCAGCGCATCGATCAGCTCCCCCATCTTCACCGCGCTCTCGGAGATCAGCCGGAGATAACGTATCCGGTTCTCGTCGAACTCGGGCCCTTTCGACTTCTGCAGCAGCTCCGCGAAGCCGCTGACGTGGCGAAGAGGCGCCCGCAGGTCGTGCGACACGGAGTGCGAGAACGCTTCGAGCTCGTTATTCACCGCGGCCAGCTGATGGCTCCGCTCGCCGAGCTCGGCGATGAGATCCTGCTGCCGCTCGCGCATCGTCGCGTTGTCGAGCTGCACCGCAGTCTCGCCGCACGCCGCGCGCAGCAGTGCGAGATCGTCGGACACGAACAGCGCGGCTTTCGGCAGAATCGCGAACAGGACACCGCGCCGGCCCACTTCGCACGGAATCGGGACGACATACACCCGCCCCGCAGCTCCGCCGGGCAGAACCCATTCGTGATGTTTCACGAGCGTCGCGCGACTGGATCGCCACGCATCGAACAACGTGCCTTCAGGAACCGCGCGGCCCGGTTCGAGATAACCCCATCGGCTCACTGCGACGATCAGCGCCTCACGAGCCTCATCCCAGAACGCTGCGACTCCGCCGGTGGCGCCGACCGAGGACACGGCGAACGCACACAGACGATTCAGGACGTCGGCTCGCGAAGGCGATCCGCCGGCGAGCGCGCGATCCGACAGAAACCCGTAGAGCTCGGACGACTGCCACATGCGCCGTATCCACGCGGGCGGCGCGAATGCGACGTAGTAGTTCACGGCCGCGCCGAGGGCGGCCAGTGGAATCAGCGCAGCCGTGGCGGCGCGCGAAACCGGGAGGACGGCGGCGAGCACCGCGAGAATAAACACGATCGCCAGCAGCAACGCTCCGAGCGCCGCGTGCTGCATGCGCCAGTGGGTGACGCCGCCCGCGGCGCGCGAGCCTTGCCGGAACGCCCAGGCGACGTAGCCGAGCAGCCAGATGAAATACCCGAACGCAAAGACGACGAGCGCGGCCGAGCGGAAGGGCCAGGCCGCCGTCCACGTCACGATGAGCGACACGACGAGCCCGGCGATGGCGGTGCGCTGGACCGTCCGCGACATGCGCCGGAAGTGCGAGACGACACGCAACAGCAGGTAGGGGTGCGCGAGAAGCACGCTGATGCCCAGCGGGCGGATCCAGGCCGCCTGGATGTCCGTGATGCGAAGGGCGCGCTCGAGGATCAGCAGGACCGCGAGCGAGCCGAACACGAGAAAGATGTCGAGCGAGACGCGATCGCGCCATCGTGCCCACTGGACCACCATGAGGATGGCCAGGAGCACGATGGAGCCCTGCGTAAACCACTCTAGGAATGCTTGAAGTGACACGGGGCGCGCCAGGAAGTGGAAAGTAAAAAGTGGAAAGTAGAAAGTACGTTCAAGGTTATAGCCTACTCTTGACGGAGCTTTTCACTTTCGACTTTCTATTTTCCTTCAGCATCGCCCTATTCGTATCGCAATGCCACGAGGGGATCGATGCGGGCAGCGCGACGTGCAGGGATGAGGCATGCCGCGAAGCCAGCCACTGCAACTAACGCTACTGACGCCGCGAGTGTCCAAGGATCCATGACTGAGACCTCGAACAAGAGGCTTTCGATCGAGCGCACGAGCGCAAGCAAGATGACGAGCCCACAGATCAGGCCAACGATGCATGGCGTGAAGCCTTGACGCAGGACCATGTGATAGATGTTTCCGGCCTGCGCGCCGAGGGCCATCCGTAATCCGATCTCGGACTGACGCTGTGAAACAGCATAGGCAATCACCCCATATACGCCGATGACGGCGAGGAGCACTGCCAAAAGTGAATAAATGGACACGACCATCGTCCTGAAGCGTTCCTCGGCAACGGACTCCCATACCAGCTGCTCTGCCGTGGACAGTCGATCGGCAAAGAATCGTCGATCGACCGAATGGACGAGCGCTGGGAGATCCCCGAGCAGCCGACCCGGGTCTCCTGTGGTCCGCACCGAAAACTGCCATGGGTTTTCTTTCGCCTGTTCAGCGGGCCAGTAAACCTCCAGGCGCGGCGGATGCGTCGGCGACACTTGATACACATCACGGACGATACCGACGATTTCTGCGTGCCGGTTGCCGCGACCTGGAATCGAAATGCGTTGTCCGATGCCGCCTCCATTGAAGAACCGTCGAGCAAGGCTCTCATTGATGATGATGACGTCGGGCGCCCCGGCCCGATCGTCTCGACCGAACACGCGTCCTTTCAGAAGCGCGAGGCGATACGTCCGGAAGTAATCGGACGACACGATGTTGAGGCTGGCATCGTCTGCGGCCCGCTCCGACAGATTCGCTGAAGCCCCTTCCAGTCGAAACGCGCCTGTGACTTGAAATCCACGAAGCGGCACAACGCTCGATCGAGCGACCGCCTCCACGTCCGGATGGGCGCGAAGGCGCTCGGCCACCGCCCCGGTGACTCGGTTGTATTCGGCAGCCGTCGCACCAGAGTAGGGAATCGTGAAGGTCACGACGCTCTCAGGATCCATCCCGATATCCACTGCATTCAGGCGCGCGAAGCTATGGAGCATAAGCGCCGCGACGCTGACCAGGACCACCGTGACCGCAACTTGCACGGTGACTAGCACTCCTCGAAGTGTGCTGTTGCTGTCACTTGCGCCCGCGTCGCTTCTTAGGTTGAGCGACGGACGGATTCGACGAAGCTCGCGCAGTGGCAAAAGACCGAAGCACAACGCGCAGATGGTGGTGACGGCTAGAAAAAAGATTGCAATGCGTGCGTCGAACGCGACGGCATCGGCCGGTATCAATCCTTCAGGCATGAATGCGACGACGGCGCTCAATGTCCAGTAGCCGATGAGCACGCCGACGGCCGCACTGACGCTGGCGAGCACGGCACCTTCGGCGGCAATCAACCGCACAATCGAGGCCCGGCGTGCGCCGAGCGAGGTGCGGATCGCAAATTCGCGACGCCGCTGGGCGATACGCACGGAATTCAGCGCCGTCACGTTAGCGAGCGCGATCAGCAGAATGGCGCCGACGGCGCCAAACAGAACCATGAGTGGGAGTTTCTTCGCGCCGACGATCGCATCGCGTAATGGACGTACTCGCGTCTCGATAGCGCCGTGCGAGAGCGGATGGTCAGCAGCCAAGCGATCGGACAGCGTCGCCATCTGCACGTTCGCGTCAGCAATCGTGACCCTTGCGTTGAGCCTCCCGATGATCTCGACTGTCCGCACTCCGCGGGCCTGCATGCGTAGCGGCACCACAAGTGGAATCCACATATCGCTGTCGGCCGGATAGTCGAACCCGGATGGCATGACGCCGACGACCTCATACGACATGTTGCCAAGGACCATCGTGCGACCGAGGATGTTTCGATCGGCGCCGAACTGGCGCCGCCAGAAACTATTCGAGAGCACAACCGTACCGGGTGCGTCATTCGGTCCGAAGTAGCGGCCGAGGTAAGGATTGACCTTGAAAACCGTGAAGAATTCCGGCGACACGCGCCGCGCATTGACAGGTTGTGCCGACGGCTCACCCACAAGCACGGCCGTCGCTTTCTGATACGCCGCGACCTGCTCGAATAACTCGGTCTGCATCCGCAGGTCTATGACATCGGGCACGCCAAGAATCTCTAAGACGCTGCCGCGTTTCACGTCGGACGCGACAAAGCTCACGAGATTGCTGGAATCAGGATATGGAAGCGGCCTGAGGAGCACCCTGTCGACCACATTGAAGATGGCGACGTTTGCGCCAATACCGAGTGCCAATGTCAGCACCGCGACAAATGTGAACCCGGGGGATTTCAGCAAAGAGCGGAAGGCGTATCGAAGGTCATGCATGTGCAGTGCAAGTATCAACTCAAATGCCGGGAGAATCGAGGCTAAGGAGTTGAAATCCGTGGGATTCTGCCCGTCATTGGGATTTGGGTTCCCATTCGCGGACGCGCATCTCTATTCGGTTTTTCGTTCTTCGTTTTTCGCTTCTTACCGCACAACCGA
>CAYHHH010000101.1:4547-12022 GCA_964356125.1 uncultured Bifidobacteriaceae bacterium
CGCATCTCTATTCGGTTTTTCGTTCTTCGTTTTTCGCTTCTTACCGCACAACCGAGCCGGTGAGCACCGACCCGGCCACGTGGCCGACGAGCTCGGCCTTGACGATGAACCGGCGCGGAGCGTTGCCGACGAAGGAAAACGGATAGCAAGTAATCAGCGTCATGGTCGGCGTGTCGGTCGGCGCGATCACCCAGACGTCATCGGGATCGACGATGTGCGTGTTCGTCACGCGGTAGTGGTACTCGCCGCGGGCTGTCACGACGCTGATGTCGTCGTTGAGGCGAATGCCCTCGAGACGCCGGAACAGGCCGTCACGGTGCGCAGCCAAAGCAACGTTTCCGCGCCGCTGCCATGGCAGTGGCGTGTCGGGAAGGTGGCCGACCGCCTTCCCGAGCGTTCTATCGTCATCGCCTTCGGCAACCGCCGCGGACAGTCTGAGCCGCGGGATATCCACACGGCCGATGATCTCGCCGATCTCAAGCGGCTTCAGGACATCGGGCACGTATCCGCGGGCCGCCTGCGGACGCTCGATCGAAATCATCTGTTCGACCTGCGACTTCGCGGCGCGCTGATAGCGCCAGGTATGGACGGTGACGACGCTGTAGAAAATCACGCACGCAAGACCGAACGCGATGAGCGCGCGGTTGATCCGCCTTCGCCAAAGGTTTCGGTCAGCGGTCATGGTTCTCCGTTTCATCGGCCGGCATATACGCGCGGCGGGTGCGCACGGAGAGTCTCTGGCCCGTGGGCAGTCTCACATCAACCGCCACGCGCCGAAGCGATTCCCTGCGCGCGCGGTTCGCCGCTGCAACCTCGGTGGGCACGTATCCGATCGTGTACATGTTGCGGATGTCGCGCGCGACCCGCTGCAGGATCTCTTCGATTTCGTTGGCGTTCTTCGGCTTGAATGCCACGCCGCCCGTCGCCTCGGACAGTTGCCGCAGAAACCCGGGGTCGGCCTCGTGATCCATGGGATCGACGAGCGCGAGCGTGTAGATGACGGCATTCGACGCCTGCGCGCTGGCCAGCACCTGCGCTTTGGTCGTATCGCTCGCGTTGTCGCCGCCGTCGCTGAGCACGATGAGCACCTGGCGCTCGAAACCGCCCTTCTGCACGTAGTCGAGCCCCGTGTGCAGCGCGTTGTAAATCGCCGTCTGTCCGCGCGCCTTGATGGCCTGCACGAGCGCGATGCGCAACGCCGGTTCCGAGTTGGTGAACGGTTTATCCGGAGGCAGCGGCGTATGAATATGCTCGTTGAAGCCGAGGACGAAGAATTCATCCCGCGGGTTCATCGCTTTCGAGAACGCCATGCTCGCCGCAATGACCATGGTGCGATTCGGCGCCATGCTGCCGCTGGCGTCGATGAGCAGGCCGACGGTGACCGGCGCGTCCTGGCTGTTGAAAAAACTGATGGCCTGCGGCCGTCGATCTTCGAGCACACGAAACGAGTCCTGGCCGAGACCGCCGACATAGCCGCCTTTGCGATCTTTGACCGCCACGTGCAGCACGACGAGCTCTGATTGCAAGGAAAAATTCGGCTTCGCGTCCGGCTCTTGCGCGGACGGTGCGGCAAGAACCGCGAATGCGCAGGCGAAAGGGAGAAGGCGTCTCATGGACGGAACCAGAAAGGGGCGAGGGGTGAGGGGTGAGGGGTGATTGCCCCTTACCCCTTGTCCCTTACCCCTTCTCGTTCGTTCCAGTCTACGCCCGGAAGCGCATCCACGCGCCGCCGAGAAGAGACAGCACGCCCAACAGGCCGATGCCGGCCAGCGGGGTGCTCGTGCGAGGCAGTCTCGCGCGGGCCATCGTGCCTTCCTGAGCCGGCGACTGCGCGGATGATGCCGACTGCTGCGCTGTGGCGCCCGCAGGAGGCGTGTTCGCGGCGGCTTCGACGAGCTGGTCGTTAGTCAGCGGCGTTTCCTGACCGCTCTCCGCGACATACGCCAAGTCGGCCGTCGACATCTGGTCGTTCGTCACGTTCTCGGCTTGCGTCGTCAACACGGTCTGGCGCGTCGCCTGCGCGAGACGGCGGGCCTGCGACTTCGGATAGATGAACTCGCGGCCGATCGTGTTGCCGGGATACCACCAGGTCTTGACGGCGGCGGGCTGACCCGCCGGGGTTTCCAGGAACCGCAGCTCGGCGTCATCAGACGGACGCGGACGCTCGGCGTTGATGGTCAGGAACATCCCGTACGTCTTGCTGCTGACATCCTTCGCCTGGACCTGCATTACTTTGCGACCCGTGGTTCCATCCACGAAGCGGAAGATGTAGGTGCCCGGGGGAAGCGTGACACCCGGAAGCTCGACCGGTTGATTGAACGTGAATTCCGTGCGTGCATCCATGGGCTGGCCCTGTGCAAGAGCCGGCGTCGCTGACAGCGTCAGCAGCATCGCCGCGGCACAGGTTGAAGTGATGAGTCTCTTACCAAACATAATTGTGTCCTCCTCGACAGCTGTCATAGTGCAAGGGGCTTGCCGGTACTGCGCAGCAGGTTGCGGCGGTTTGTTGTAGCGAACCGCGTCAAGCGGGAACTTTCCGACATTCCTGAACATCGTTCAGAATCAGCTAGAATCGCGCGCTGACGCGTGACGCTCCTCACTATTCCGCATGCCGGGTCGGCTTATCTCAGCTGGCGCGGCGACATCGCTGGCATTCGTATCGAAGGCGTCGCTCGACGAGGGAACCGTTCAGCGATATGGGCTGCGGAAGAGCCTGTACGCGGTGCGGGGGTGCCGCGCCTTGACGAAGGCGGACTTGAAGCTGAACAGCGCGACGCCGAAGATGCACGTCGATCCGGAGACGTACATCGTGACGGCGGACGGTGAAGAACTGCGCTGCGAGCCGGCGTCAGTACTTCCGCTCGCGCAGCGTTACTTTCTTTTCTGATCCAACACGAAGGCACGGAGGCACGGAGGAACACGGATTTGTTTTGAAAAGAATTCTCCGTGAATCTCCGTGGCTCCGTGACTCCGTGTTGAGACGAGCAAAGACATGAACTTTCTGGTGTGGCAATTGATCGACTCGGCGTTCCCCTCGGGTGGCTTCGCGCATTCTGCGGGGCGCGAGGCGGCGGTGCAGCATAGGATACAGGCCGAGCTCTCCGCGCATATCGACGCCGTCATCCACGACTGCCGCGCCGTGGCTCCGCACGACATCGCTCAGACCGCGCCGCTCATCGATCTCTTCCAGTCGACCCACGACCGTTTGTATTCGAGGTTATTCCAATCATGAGCAGACCGCGTCTTCATCACGCCGAGCATCCGCATACCCACGACGGCGATCCGATGAGGGCTGGATCGTTCCGCGAGCGGCCGTCGCCGAAGCGGCGCGACTACGGCGCCCGATCGTTCACCGTCGGTATCGGCGGCCCGGTCGGCAGCGGCAAGACCGCACTGCTGCTGGCGCTGTGCCGCGCGCTGCGCGATCGCTATCAGCTCGGGGTGGTGACCAACGACATCTTCACGAAGGAGGATGCGGAATTTCTGATGCGCCACGACGCGCTGCCCACCGAGCGCATCCGCGCCGTCGAGACAGGCGGCTGCCCGCACACCGCCATCCGTGACGACATCAGCCCGAATCTGGTGGCGCTCGATGCCCTGATGCAGTCGCTGCACCCGGAGCTGCTGTTCGTCGAAAGCGGCGGCGACAATCTCGCCGCGCAGTTCAGCCGCGATCTCGCCGACTACACGATCTACGTGATCGACGTGTCGGGCGGCGACAAGATTCCGCGCAAGGGAGGCCCCGGCATCACGCAGTCGGATCTGCTCATCATCAACAAGACGGATCTCGCACCGCTCGTCGGCGCCGATCTCGGCGTGATGGAGCGCGATGCGCGGAAGATGCGCGGCGAGGGGCCGTTCGTGTTCACGCAGGTGAAGAATGATGTGGGAGTCGAAGAGGTCGTCTTACACGTCACCAGCGCCTGGAAAAACCAAACAGAAGGTTAGAAGTTAAAGAACAGGATTCGCGCAGCTGGCGCTGGCGATCGCGTCGCGCTTCTGCTTGAACGCGCTCACCCAGTCGTCGACCGTGACTGTGGGATCGCGCGTCGTGAAGCGCGCCACCTCGAACAGGTCGCGCAGCTGCCGATCGGTGAGCTGCCCGAGCAGGTCCGCGAGGAACTTCCGGCCGGCTTCGCTGATTTTCGGGTGCTCGAGCGAGCCCGTATACGAGCGCGAGAGCTGCGCGACGCATTTCTCCGCGTCTTTCCACATCGGCGTCTTCGACCACGATTCGAAGTTCACCGCGCTCTTCTTGTCGGCGTTCGTGAACGTCGCCCGCCCGAACGTCTTGCCGAGGTCGTTGATCATCATGAACGGATGCGTGCAGGTGCCGTCTTTCTGCGGTGTCATCCCCTGCACCTTGTCGAGGCACACGAGGCGCTGCTGCTGGGGCTTGTTGTCGGTGTGTTGAATCATCGCCGCGAGCAGTCTGAGCGCATCGCGATGGGCCAGCGGCGCGCCGCCGCTCGTCTGATCGACGAAGTTGAGCTCCACCCACGCCCAGCCTGAGTCTGTGCGCAGCTCGATGACATCACCGGCGAGCTTTCGCTCGACGATGGCCGCCGCAAACTCCCGGCTGCCCTCGACTTTCTTCGCGGTCTTCATCGGATCCGCCGGGCAGCCCTTGCAGACGACCTTCACGGGATACACGCGGTCGGCGCCGAAGCCGAGCGCCCAGAGCAGGCGCGAGGACACCACTTCCGAATAAATTTCGCCGTTCTCCTGGCCATACTTCACCCTGATCTTGTCGTCCGGGATAATGGCGCAGTCGAATTTCGGCGTGCCGGTCTGCTTCTCTTCCACGTACTCGCAATTCACGACGGCTTCGGGCTGGAAGCCGTTGCCGTCCTGCGGGCCGGCCTTGATGTTTTTCGAGGGGACGTCGCCGGGCATCCACACCTGCGAGTAGCGCAGTGCCGCCAGGCGGACATCATTGTCGACCTTCTTATAGGGGTCCTTTTTCTCTTCTTTTTGGGCGTGCAGCGCGGTTGTGCAGCAGATTGCGACAGTCAGGGCGATGAGACGCAATTTCATACCCTGGGTGCAGCAAGAGGCGTACCTTGAGCGAGGGGAAAGGGGTGAGGGGCGAGGGGCAATTGCCCGTTGCCCTTTGCCCCTTGCCCTTTATTTGGCCGCGCGAAGCGTAATCTTCTGGACTCGCCAGTTGCTGAGCTCGCCGACGAGCAGCTCGTTCTCGTTGCGGCAGTCGATCGAATTGACCAGGCCGAACTCCTTCGGCAGCTTCCCGGCGCTGCCGAACTTGCCGATGACGTTGCCCTTCAAGTCGACCTTGTAGATCGCGGCGTCTTCCATCCCGTCGGGATCGCCCGTGTGTGCGACATACAGGACCGGTTGCGGGCCGCGCGTCAGGCAGAGCGCGGTCGGCGCGCCGACGTTTGTGAACTGCGTCTTGAAAGTGCCTTCAGTGTCGAACACCTGCACGCGCTTGTTGCCTTCATCGCCGACATACACGTTGCCCTGCGCGTCGATCGCGATGCCATGGACGATGTTGAACTGCCCCTGGCCCGTGCCGCGCGAACCCCAGTTTTTCAGCCACTTACCTTGCGGCGAGTACTTCGCCACGCGCGAATTACCGTAGCCATCGGCCACGTACACGTTACCCTGCGCATCCCACGCTACGTCGGTCGGCCGCGAGAAACTCTCCCCTTCGGGACCCGCGCCGGGAAGCGGAGCGGGTCCGCCGCCGCGCGCCGCACCGCCGCCGGCGCCGCCAGCGCGGCCGCCGCCGGCCGGAGGCTCCGGCAGAATCATGGGAATCCCTGTCGGCAGCGGTGTGAGCCGCGCCGCCGGCACCGTCATCGCCTCGGGCTTGCGGCTGAAGATCATCTGCACGCGCCCGTTCTGGTCGAACTTGATGACCTGGGTCGACATCTGATCGACGACCCACACGTTGTCCTGCGGATCGACGCGCACCTGCTGCGGTTGGAGGAACCCATAGATACCCTGGCCAATCTCACGCACGTACTTGCCGGTGCGATCGAACTGGAAGAGACGTCCGCCGCCGTGCGACACCGCGCGCGCGGTGCCGATGGTGATCGTCGGGTTTCCCGTGCGCGTGTAGACGTAGATATCGCCCCTCGAGTTGGTCGCCACGCCGGCGACCTCCCCAAGGTGGATGTTGTCGGGCATCGTCAACGGGTTCGGATTCGAATCGAACTGAATCGTCGGCACGGTCTGCCCTGACAGAAGACCGCCGCTGATAGCGAACGCGGCTGCAATTGAGAAAATCAGAGCTCTCTTCATGTCGCCCCCTATTTCGCCGCTGCAGACGACGTCGCCGGCTGCATCTTGGATGGACTCAGGATGATCTTCTGCGCGCGCCACGCGGAGATCTCGGACACGAACAGCTGATCCGGATTGCGGCAATCGATCTCGTGCACGGTGCTGAATTCACCGAGCCCTTTGCCGGCCTTTCCGAACTTGCCGATGATCTTGCCGTCGAGCTCCATCTTGTAGATCTCGCCCGTGATGTCCCACGAGGATGCCGGCGTGTTGCTGTCGGGATTCGAGTTCGATGAATACAGGTACTGATGCGGCCCGGGCGAGATGCACACGGCCCACGGGTTACCCACGTTCGTGTACTGCGTCTTGAACGTCATGTCGTTGTTCAGCACGACGATGCGCCGGTTGCCACGGTCGCCGACGTACACGTTGCCTTGTGCGTCCACGGCGATCGAATGCGGAGTGCTGAGCTGATTCACCTGATCGCCCTTCTGGCCGGAATACTGCGCGACGAAGCGGCCGTTCTTGTCGTACTTGACCGCGCGCGAGTTCACGTAGCCGTCAGAGACGAAGATGTTGCCCTGCGGATCCCACGCAACGTCGGTGGGCCGGCCGAAATTGTATTTCTTGTTCAGGACCGGGCCGTCGGGCGTTGCGGTCGGCGTGACACCGGCGACCGGCTCGGGCCTGCGGCCGATCACCATCACGACGCGTCCCGAGGGGTTGAACTTGATGACCATGTTGGTCCCCTCGTCCACGACCCAGACGTTGTCCTGCGCATCGACGCGCACCTGGTGCGCGAACTCGATGCCGTAGACGCCGATGCCCCATTCCTTCACGAAGTTTCCGGCCGGATCGAACTCGAACAGCCGCGTGTCACCGCTGCGGTGATAGACGAAGACATGCCCCTTCGAATTGGTGGCGATGCCGATGCCTTCGCCGAAGTACAGATCGGCCGGCAGTTTGAAGAAGTTCGGCACCGACGTGTGGGGAATGGTGGGAACGTTTTCCGCAGTGGCCTTGGTCTGCGCCATCGACGGCGTGACGCCGGCAAGCGCGACAGCCGCCGCGGACAGCAATAGACGAGTCAGCATTCTCATGACGCCTCCCGCTTCGGGTTGTTTCGGAGTGAGCGTGGAAATCTATACCGGATCGGCTGGATATTCAAGGATCGGCGGGTCCAAAGAACAGGACCCGCCCTACGTACGTAGTACGTAGGCCGGGTCTTG
>CAYHHH010000101.1:12122-15692 GCA_964356125.1 uncultured Bifidobacteriaceae bacterium
CCGGGTCTTGTTCTATAGACCCGGCGTTTTCAGCGGCGACGGGACGACCGGCGGTTTCTGCAGAATGTCGCGGACGCGCTGGATCTCGAGCTCCTCGAAGATGAGGCTCGGCGCGATCACGGAGACGGCGGCCGTGGCACCCGCGCGATACGAAAACACGGCGCGCTCTTTCGACGCTTCGGCGAGATCCCGGAACGCCATCGACGAGACCGTGCCAAAGCGCATGCCGCGGACGGGCGTTTCCCTGCCGTCGAGCGTCACCTTCACGATCGAGTCGATACCGGGCCCGGCGCCTCCCTGGCCGTCCGATCGCACGCCGCGCACGATGTACCCGAAGGTCTTGTCCTGCGCTTTGAGCAGCGCGATGTACTTCTCTTTCAGCCCGGTCGCGGGAATCGCATCCGCGCTTTCGACCTGAAACACGCCGGCAAGCACGGTGTTCGCGCGCCCGTGGCCGTTCGAGCGCGTGAAATTTTTCTGCGGCGCCCGGCTGGTCAGCAGCGCCGCGAGGCGTCCTTTTTCGACGAGCGTGACGTCCTTCGCGCGCATCCCTTCTTCGTCGACCGTGTAGCTGCCGGCGAGCGGCTTCCCTTCGAAATGCGTCAGCGACGGCGTGTCGCTCGCGTTGAACGCGTCGGCCATCACGCGCAGGCCGGTGCGGTTCAGGAACGGGGACGCCGGCGCCTGCCCCATGCGCGGGTTCTCCGTATCGGGCGGCCTCCGCGCCTGCATCATCTGCACGAGCGTTTCCGCCACGAACTGCGGACCGCCGATGCCATCGATGAACACGGGACCCGCGAACTCTTCGCCGATCGGCGCAGCGCGCGTGGCTTCCACATCCCCGGCAATCTGCCTCGCGCGGGCGATGAGCTCGGCAACGGGCGGCAAGTCGGCGAGCGTGCGGCCGATCTCGGCAGACGTCTGGCGCACGGGCATGCCATCGCCGGCCTGCGCTTCGCCGTACATCGTGAGCGAGGCCAGTTGAATCGGCGCGACGGTCTTGAAGCCTTCGCTGTTCAGGTAATAACGCGTGCCGTGGGTCTCGGAAATCGCCACTTCAGAGAGGTCGACATCGGGATGCGAGGCGAACACCGCCGACGCCTGCTGCACGCGCGCGAGGATCTCTCGACGGTCCGCCTCAAGGCGGACCCTACCGGAATCCGCGGTAGGGTCCGGCTTGAGCCGGACCGTGTTCGCTCCTGGCACAATCGTCTCGACCGGCGGCTCCTGCGAAAAATCCGGAATGGGATCGCTCGCCGTGCGGTTCTGGAACGCCGCCTTCTTGCGCGCGAACATCGTGATCGCCCGCTTGTACGCAGCGTCCGTCGTCAGCCAGATTTCACGCCGCATGGCGTCGTAGTCGTCATCCAGCGGCGCGATCACGGTTTCACCGGACAGGTTGGCGCCGCCGCCGAATCCCTGAATGACGAAACGCGAGCTGTCGAACGTGTAGTCGCCCACGCGCACTTCGACGCGCAGCGTGCGCGCGCGGCGCGGCGGGGTCTCCACGATGGCCCCGAGGCGCCCGGACACGTCGGACACCGTGCGGTCGAGCACTTCGTACGCGATGTAATAAGGAGCGGCCTCCCCTTTCATCCGCAGCTCGGCCATCGAGCGCTTCATCTCATCCTGCATGGCGGAGAGCGTGGGGGATTCCTGAGCGGTGGCTGGAAGAGAAGCGACGAAGAGCACCGCGAAGGACAGGGCTAAAGCCCTGTGCCACCAGCGCAGCTTCAAATTTCGGTGGCACAGCCCTTTAGGGCTGTCGAGCCTCACGACTTCCTCGAAGCGGGCGGCGCCGGCAGAATCGGCCGCGTCTCCTGCGACTGCATCTTCTTCTGCACTTCGACTTCGCTGACCAGCAGCGAGGGTGACGAGGCGGAGACCGGGACGCCGCCGCTTTCGGCGCCGCACACGCCGTTGAACACGTCGATGCGATCGTCGGTCGCCACGATCTTGCCGAACGCAGACAACGGCGTGCCGATGAGATCGACGCCGCGTACGAGCTCGGGCGCGCGGCCGTCGGTGTAGATGCGATACACCACATTGGGCAGCACGTTGAACGCGTTCGGCGATCCGCGGCCGGTCGTCGTGAAGCCCCCCTCGATGTTGTCGAACAGCAGGCCGAACGGTTTCCCCTGCCGGCGCGCTTCCTCGCGCAGCTGATTCATCAGCTGGTCGCGCGACACGGCCCTGCTCGATGCCACCTGCAGGTTGGACTGGCGTGACACGGGCAGAAAACCGGGCTCTGCTCTGCCGTGCCCGTTCGATTTCGGGAAGCTCTTCAAGGGCGCGCGATCGAGCAGAAACGTCTTGAGCACCCCTTTGTCGACCACGGTGACGCGCTGCGCCTCCACACCCTGGTCGTCATACAGGTAATGCCCCATCAGCTCGACGTCGCCGGTCTTCTTCACGGTGGGATCGAACGTGACGCTCAGAAACTCGGGCAGCACCGGCAGCCCGACACGGCTGGAGAAGGTCTGACCGTCATCGGCATTGCGCTGGCGATTGCCTTCGACGCGGTGACCGAAGATCTCGTGGAAGAACACACCGGCCGCGCGGCCCGACAGGATGGCCGGTCCGGAAAACGGCTCGACGAGCGGCGCCTGGCGCAGCCGCGCGAGCAGATCGACCATCGCCCGCGCTTCGGCGACCAGTTGACGCTCGTCGGGCAGGCCGTCGGGCGACGTCGCGAAGTAGCTCGTGTAGAGCGGCAGCTCCATGCCGTCTTCCGCCTTGGTGACCCCTTGAATGAAGATGCGGGCGCCGACGCCGCCTGTCACGATCCGCGAGCCTTCGCTGTTGATGTAGTACCGAGTGTCGGCCTCGACGGTCAACGACACCTGGCTGCGGAGCACGAGGGGATCGCTGCTGAACACCGCCGACACGCGCCTCAGGCGCGATTCCCACTCCGGCGTGTCGAGTGCATAGGAGGCGGTGCTCCCGGTGTGCTCCTCTTTGTCTTCGCGCGAAAAGTCGGGCGCAGGGTTCTCGTCCTGCACTTTGGCGGCGACGTTCGTCCGAACCCGCGTCAGCGCCTCGCTCGCCTGCTTGTAGCTGCGGTCGGTCGCGCGCCACAGCGCCAGGCGAATCGGCTTCTCGTCGTCAGAGAGAGGCAGGCTGACCTGCAGGAGACGGTTCGACAGCGCTCTCGCATCGCCGCGGATGGGATGTGTGTTGTCGAGCTGATAGTCGCCGACCCGCACCTCGACAGTGGCAAAGCGCTGGTGCCCCTGGTCGCTGCGATCGATGGCGCCGAACGAGGCCAGAATCTGCGTGCTTCGCGAGTCGTGCAGCGTGTAGGCGGCGTAGTACGCGGGCACCGGCTGCTGTTTGAGCACGTCGATGTTCCGCGACAGCTCCGCCTGCAGGATGGAAATGAGGGCCGCGGGCTTGGACTGGGCGTCCAGAGGCAGGGCGCAAGGTAGTGCGCAACTTAAGTTGCGCCCTACGGGATCGCCCGATACCACCAGACACACGAAAATAGCAGCCGCAAGGCGCAATTTCTTCATAAATCGGTTGTTACGAGATTGACGGATCATACCCCAGTACGGAATCCTTCCTTATATG
>CAYHHH010000102.1:0-15661 GCA_964356125.1 uncultured Bifidobacteriaceae bacterium
GGCCGCGATGCACCATGGCCGCGGCCATCCGGCCGACCACCGCCCGATCCGGGCGCCCGAACATTCCGCAGATACCGCACATGGATGGCTGCCCGAGGGCACTGCAAGGCGTATGCCCCGCCAAATGACGGCCGTGGCGCCGTCGTTGCCCTGGAGAGCGCCTACGAAATCAGTTCGCACCGTCGGCGGACCGACACCCATGGCGGCGGAGTGGACTGGCTTACTGGAAATCAGGAAGGCGGCAGCCATCAGGGCGATGCTGTGCCGTATCGGCAAGTCCGATTTCGATTAATGTCCGTAATAATATACAATAAACTATATAGAGACCATTAACATGGACGTTATAAGATGAGAACGAGTCGAGCGTCAGTCGTCCTCCCGATCCCCGTCAGACGCGCTTTACGTAAGCTGGGTCACGACATCCGCGATGCCCGTCGGCGCCGACGCATTCCCGTGGCCATCGCGGCGGAGCGCGCTTCGATCAGCCGCACGACGCTTCTGAAGATTGAAAAGGGCGATCCCGGCGTGGCGCTTGGCATCTGCGCCACCGTCCTTTTCGTGATGGGAATGGTCGAGCGCCTAGCCGACATTGCCGACCCCAAGTACGACTCACTCGGCCGTGAGCTCGAAGAAGAGCATTTGCCGAAGCGTATTCGGGGACCGCGCACACCGAAACGCATCGAGGGCGCGTGATGGATAGAGAAGTCCTCGTCCACGCCGACCTGGCAGGCGTCCCGCATCTCGTCGGACGTCTTTGGGCTCGTGTCCGCAAGAACCGGGAGACCGCGACCTTTGAATACGACGCCGGGTGGCTGCGGCATGCCCGGCGTTTCTCGCTGGAGCCGGCCCTCAAGCTGGGCCCCGGTCCGTTTCACACCCCCGCGGACGCGCCGATGTTTGGCGCCATCGGGGATTCGGCGCCGGACCGTTGGGGCCGAGCGCTGATGCGGCGTATGGAGCGCCGGCGCTCGGCGAAAGTGGGGAGCGTCCCCCGCACTCTCCAGGAGATCGACTACCTCCTGCTTGTGGACGACGAGGCGCGACAGGGCGCGTTACGATTTGCCGAACACGAAGGCGGACCGTTCTTGCACGAACAGGGGGGCACGCGCATCCCGCCTCTGGTCGAACTCCCGAAGCTGTTATCGGCCGCCGAGCGCGTGGTGGACGACCAAGACACCGACGAGGACCTGCGTCTGCTCGTTGCGCCGGGCTCGTCGCTGGGCGGTGCCCGGCCCAAGGCGTCGGTGCGTGAGCAGGACGGTAGCCTCGCCATCGCGAAGTTCCCCCATCGCGACGATGAATACGACACGGTGGTGTGGGAGGCGGTGGCCCTGGCGTTGGCGCGGAAGGCCGGCCTCACGGTTCCCGCCGCCCGACTCGAAACCGTGGCGGGCAAGTCCGTGCTCCTGCTGCGGCGTTTCGATCGGGACGGCCGGCGGCGCATTCCGTATCTGTCGGCCATGAGCATGCTGGGCGCTCGAGATACCGAGACGCGGAGCTATCTCGAAATCGTCGATGCCCTGCGACAGCATGGGGCCGCGCCGCGGGAAGACATTCAGGCGCTCTGGTGCCGGATGGTCTTCAACATCCTGATTTCGAATACCGACGACCACCTGCGTAACCACGGGTTTCTGTACGAAGGACCAGGCGGCTGGCGACTGTCGCCCGCTTTCGACCTCAATCCGGTGCCCGTCGATATCAAGCCGCGCATCCTCAGCACGGCCATCAACGAAGACGACACCACGGCATCCCTGGCCCTGGCGATGGCGGTGGCCGGCTACTTTGAACTCGATGCTGGTGAGGCACGGGCCTTGGCCGGGGCCGTTGGGCGCGCCGTCTCGACGTGGCGCGCGGAAGGCGCGCGGCATGGTCTCTCGGCGGGGGCGCTCGACCGGATGGCGTCCGCCTTCGAGCATGACGACCTGCGGACGGCCCGCGGCTAGGCGGCCCGCCCCTCCAATACCGCGCTGCTGGCGTCGAGCACCTCGCTGGCCCAACCCTCGAACACAAAGAGCGTCCACACCAGCCGCCAGATGCCTTCATCGCCGCCATAGAAGCGATCCAAAAGGCGCGTTGTGGCCACCGGGTCGAACACGCCCCGGCGTTGCACGCGTGACGGACTGAGGAGGTCCCGGATCATCGGCTCGAGCGACCGTCGCATCCACAACGCATAAGGTAGGCCGAATCCCATCTTCTGCCGGTACAGGATGTTGTCTGGAAGCAGGGGTCTGAGGGCCTGCTTGAGTACCCATTTCCCGACGCCGTCTTTGTACTTCATTTGCCAGGGGACCCGTGCGAGCTCGGCGCCATAGACGGGGTCGAGAAAGGGCACGCGCACTTCGAGGGAGTGCGCCATCGACATCGCGTCGATGTCGCGCAGGAGCACGTAGGACAAGTAGCCGCGTTGTTCGAGACGCAGGAGCCAATCGCCCGGTGCGCCGAGGTCGGCTGGGGCATCGTGACGCAGGTAGTCCGTCGCCGGGTGAGCGGTCCCGAGTGCCGCCCGCAGTGCCGGTGACAACACGGCGTCTCGCTGGTGCGGCTTGAAGATGGCGATGCCGCTCGGCGACAGGTATTCCTCGTCGAGCAGCGCATAGGCCCGCACCGCATCGGCCCTCGACCGGACCGCCGGCCATAGGTGGCCGGCTGGGACACGACCCAGCGCCTGGGCCACACGGCGCACATAACGGGTTGGCAGCGCGCCGAGCACATGCCCTTGGTCGTAGTGGCGCAGAAGGTGCGCGTCACGCGCATAGCCGAGCAACAGCTCGTCGGCGCCAGTGCCAGACAGCGCCACCGTCACCTGCTGCGCGGCGGCATAAGACACCCAATAGGAATTGATGGCATCCGACGTCGGCTGGTCCATTGCCGAGAACGTGTGCGGCATCGCCTCGCGAAACATCGACTCGGTGAGCACGAACTCCTGGTGGTCGGTGCCATATCGCTCAGCGACGATTCGGGCCCACGGCCACTCGGTCAGCACTTCTTCGTCGGGGCCGACGAATCCCACGGAAAACGTCTTGAGGGGACGAGATACGTGCTCCGCCGCCAACGCCACGAGGGCGCTCGAGTCCACGCCGCCCGAAAGAAACACGCCGAGTGGACGCTCGGACATCATCTGACGGCCGACGGCGCGTCGAAGCCCGCCGAGTGTAATCTCGCATGCCTCCTCGACCGAAGTCACCGGCCGGGCGACTTCGCGCGGGGGGGTCCAGTAGGTATGGACGTGCGTTTGTCCACGGCGGTGCACGAGGAGGCGGCCCGGCGGGAGTTGGTGTACATCCCGCAGGATTGACAGGGGCGGCGGCACGGCCTGGTAGACGAGGTATTGGGCCACCGCCTCCGGGTCGATCTCGCGAGAGACCCGCCCGCTGGCCAGCAGCGCTTTGAGCTCGGACGCAAACACTAGGTTCCCGTTGTGCGTTGCGTAGTACAGCGGCTTGACGCCATGGTGATCGCGCCCGAGTAACATCTCGTCGGCGCCAGGGTTCCACAACGCAAACGCGAAGATGCCGTTGAGGCCGGAGACGAACGACGCCCCCTGTTCTTCATATAGATGAAGAAGCACCTCGCCGTCGGAGCACGTACTGAACCGGTGGCCGCGTGCCTCGAGGCCGGCGCGCAGCTCGCGATGGTTGTAGATTTCGCCGTTGAAGACGAGGTGCAACGAGCGGGTCTCGTTGGTCAGCGGCTGATGGCCACCCGCGATATCGATGATCGACAGCCGCCGGAAGCCGAGTCCGGCCAGCGCGTCGATGTAGAACCCATCGTCATCTGGACCGCGATGCGTCATCGCCTGGGCCATGCGCCCGAGCGCGTTACGCTCGGGCCGGCCCACCATTCCGCAGATCCCACACATCGTCGCTCTCTCAGATCCCTCGCGTTGTCGGCCTGCCGACACCACGCGTCGAGGCACCGATTCTTTGCGGCCGGCTCCGGCCGGTCGCGGTGCCGAACCTAGGAAAACTGGCGCAAAGTTCGCCGCCCGGTTGCTCCTCGCGCAGGAGTGAGTCTCGCGACCCGCCTGCTATTCGGCCCCGGCCGACTGAGAGGCAAGAACGGGGCCGAGGCCGGAGGCGCCGGCGCGGATCGCATCCAGCCACTGCCGATAGGCTCCGTCGAGGCTGGCGATCTCGGGACCAATGAGCTTCGCCTTCATTCGTGTCGCGACGGCGGCGTTCTGGGCGGTATAGCCGGCACGTCGCAACCGCCAGAGTGACTGCAGGAACGGCGGTTGCAGCAGGGCGAGCGCCTCGAGGCACGCGGGCTCCCGGGCCCAATCGCACTCCATCGTCTCGACCAGGCGGTGCAATTCGGTGAGATCGCCGTCGCTGCGCGACAGTTCCGTCACTCGGCCAGCAATCGCCGACATCCGCGCGATGGTGTCGCCGAATGAATGGGCGGCCTGAAGCGTGTGGTGCAGCAGGTCTGAGGCATAGACCGGCGCAGTAACCGCGGCCGGCTGTAAGCCACCTGCCGGGCGTGCCAGTAAGTCGTCAATGCCGCCAACGATGAACCCGCGCTTGACGACGGCGTCGGGCGTCAGGTCGAGGAATCGACCCGGGATAGCAGCCGCCAGAACCTCGAGCAGGCCATGCGGCACCTCCTGCCCGGGGTCAAGTCTGACTGCTTCGCCGGCCCAGGTCCGGCACCTTCGGCCTCGGGCCGCGGTCATGTTCATGCCCCCGATGGCCACCGTCGAAGCCCCCAGCGCGAGCGGTATGCACAGCGACGGCAGCAGCGCCGAACCCCAGTACGGCAGTTGCGCCGGAGCCGGTAGCCATCCCAGGGCATTGTCGAATACCCGTACCCGCGAGAACCCCTGGTGGATGGCCGCCGGCGCAAGCGGTTCGGTGACGAGGGTCACGTGTTCCTCGAACTGCCGGCGCATGCTGCCCTTCAACGCTTGCCATTCCGCGATGGAGATCTCCGCGGTCGGGACAGCGGCGTCGGCCAACACCATGATGTCTGGCCAGATGCCGGCCGCGGCAAGCCGCAGAGCCGTACGAAACGGCGCCACGACGTACAAGCGATCTCGAAACCGTGACAAGGTCGGCAGCAGCGCGGACAGTCCTGGACCATGAGCGAGGACCACGGCGTGCCGGCCGGCCAGGATGGGCACGTCGGGAAACACTCCGAACGCGCGGGACGAATCAACGGACGCGATCTGGTGGGCAATCTCGCGCATTCCCCGGCCGGCCTGTTCCGCCCTGGCCCGGTCGCGCAGACCGGCCAGCCGTCGCTGAATGGAGGCAGTCTGACGGTCTGCGCATGCGGGAACCGGCTGCCAGTTGAAGCGAAACGGATCCATGTCAACCAGCAGCGGTGCCACGGTCTCGTAAGTCATGTTCATCTCCTAGGCGACCTGGTCCAACGCGCCGGCACGCGCCAGCCTCGCGTACAGCTGTTCGTGGGCCGTTACCATCGCCGCCGGCGAAAACGCCTGCATGCGTCGGCGGGCGCGACGGCCCAAACTGGCGCCGCGGTCGTCGCGGTCCATCAGGTCCATGACGGCTGCGGCGAGCGCTGGCGGATTGCCCGGCGGCACCATCAACGCGTGGCGGCCATGCGCAACCACCGCCTGGTTCTCGGGAATCGAGGTGGTGACGATGGGCAGGCCGAGCGCGGCGGCCTCGAGCAGCGAGTTGGACATCCCTTCGTACCGGGTCGCCGAGACATATGCATCCAGTTCGCCGGCCGCTCGCGTCCACTCCCGATCGAAGCCGCAAAATGTCAGCCGATCCGCAATGCCAAGCTCGCTGGCGCGCGCCTCGCAGGCGCGACGCAAGTTGCCGTGCCCGAACATGCGCAATCGCCAGTCCTGCCTCGACGCGAGCAATCCCATGGCCTCGACCACGGTGAGCGGGTCTTTCTGAGGACTGAGCCGGCCGACATGCGCGAGTACGAACGGGCGATCGGCGTGGCGCGCGGTCAGCCGCGACGTCATGCCGTCGACGTCGACGGCATTCGGAATCACCACCGGCATGGCGACACCGCACACGCGCCTGGTCGACGGCACCAGGGCCGGCGAAGGGACGACCACCGCGTCGGCCGCCTGGAACGCCCGCTGCAATTCCGGCCAGTAGGTTTCCGACAACTGCGGCTCGTACTGCAGTTCAAGTGCCATGTTGGTTGGGTTGCGCAACACGAGCGGCATGCCGCCGGCGGCGGCAATGGTGGCCGCGACGATCGACGCTCTCGACACCCAGCCATGAACGACGTCGAAGTGTTCATCGCCGAGCACGGAGCCGATCTGCGTCAACACCCGCTCGGGCGGTGCGAGGACCAGGGTCACGACCGGCCGCAAGGGCTCATGGCCGGGGCCATCGCCAAGGGCGAGAATGGTGTGCCGGTAGCGATCCGGATCGGAGGCGTTGGCCAGCCTGGTCAACGCCCGATCGGCACCGCCGTCACCCAGTTGGTGAATCACATGCAGCACGCGGATCACCGGCGATGGCGCCCGGCGGCTCATGCGGCTTGCCTCCAGCCGTACGCTTCATGCCACCTCGAAACCAGCCGGTCAGCAGTGAAGTCGCGCCGGCACCGTGCGCGAATCGCCGCTGTGGCGCCGCTGTCCGTGCCCCGCTGCAACTGCCCGACCACCAGCCGCGACGCGGCCGCGTAGTCGCCGGCCGCGAACAGGTTCGCGTTGCCACCGAGCACATCGGCGACACCGCCGACATCGCTCGCCACGCTGGGCACGCCCAGCATGGCGGCCTCGAGCAGCGCGTTCGGGAAGCCCTCGATTCGCGAGGACAACACGAACACATCGAGCGCGGCGATCACCCGCCGGGCATCGGTACGCGCCCCCAGCCACTGCAAGCGATCCGGCCCCAGCCCGAGGCCGATCGCCAGTTGGCGAAGCTCCTCGCGCAACGGTCCGTCGCCTGCCACGACTCCGTAGACGTCGGCGCCAGACCGCCGCAGTTCCGCGACCATGCGCACGAAGGTGGCGTGGTCCTTCTCGGTGGCCAGCCGGCCAACCGAGCCGACCACGGCGGCGTCTGGCGGCAACCGCATCTCGTCCCGCAACCACTGACGGGCGCCGACAACCGAGGCTTCGAGGGGCGCCGGATCGATGCCGTTGTGCACGACCCGCACACGCTCGCGAGGCAGCCACGCCCACCGCGCATGATCGGCCACGAGTGCGCCGGCGTTCACGGTGACCACGTCGGCAATGCGCGAGGCGAGGGCGTCGGCAGGGCGGTGCCACCATTCCACCTGTTCCGGGTAGTGACTGGGGTTCAGGCTGCGCACCGACGTGACAATCTGCGGAACTCCGGCCAGGGCGCCGGCCGCCGCGCCAACCAGGTTCGACTGGAACAGCCAGGTATGCACGAGATCGTATTGGCGTTCGCGACACCGCTCCACCACCAGCCGAATGCGATCCGATGTCCGCAGGCCCGTGTCGAGCGCGCTGATGGGGACCGTGCGGGTCAGCCGATGATTAGAGAACGCGCAGTCGCCCGACAGCACCAGCACTTCCACGTCACAGCTCGCCGGCGACGTGTGGTTCAGCAACTCGGCCAGTTGGATCTGCGCACCGCCCATGCTGAAGTTGTCGATGATGTGAAGCACACGCGGGCGGACCGGCACGGTCGGGCAATCGGGGCGGCGCCGCCGGCGCCAGCTCGCGCGGGCCAGCAGGGCGAGCACTCGCCAGCCGTCCGACATGCCCGGCAGGGTCGCGCGGACCGCGAGCAGCGCCAGCCGTCCGCGCGAGTACATGCGAGGAACCGACACCGGCTCCACGACCAAGGCGGTTGGCGCGCCAAGCCACCACGCCAGACGGTAGAGATTGGCGGCCGCGCCGGCGTTCGCATCCATCTGCGGCACGACGACAACGTCGAACCGCAACCTGAAGAGCGTCCACACCAGGGCCAGGCCGAGCGGCCAGAGTCCAAGCCGGGCCGCGCGATGCGGCACGACCTGGTCGGCACCGTCGGCGCGCGCGGCGGCCGCCAGGTCGTGCGGGGCCAGTGCCCAGATCTCGGCTTCCGGGTAGCGGGACCGCGCCACCGCCAGCGCGCGCCGAAACTGCGGCTGACGGCACGACCGGAAGACGAGCACGCGCGGACCGCTGGTCACGGGACCACGCCGCGACATTCGTGGCCGTGGTCCAGGCGCAGAAGATTTGACTTCACGGTCATGCCTCCAGTGGCAGTGTCGATTGGTCGACATGTGCCTGACAGATCACCGACCAGCGGCCCGGGATCCAGGCCATCACTCGCACGCCAGTACGGGCTCCACCAGCGGAAGAGCAAGGGGAATGCCGACGGGCATGGCCGTGCGGGCTAACTCGTAGTAAACCTGCCGATATTGGTCGAGCATTCGGCCGACCTCGAACCGGACGCTTGCCTGGCAGGCACGCGCGCCCAGCGCCGCCCGGGCCGACGGATCGGCCAGAAGCCGGTCGAGTATTCGCGCCAGGGCCACCGAGTCGCCGGGTGGAAACAGCTCGGCAGCGGCCTGCCCCCCCAGCACGTCTCTCCGAATCACTGGCAGGTCGGTCGCAACAATCGGTAGACCGGCCAGCATGGCTTCTCCCAGCGCGTTTCCGAAGCCCTCCGAGAGCGACGGAAACACGAACAGGTCGGCCTCGGCGTGGAGGGCGCTGACATCCTCCTGGAACCCCATGAACCTGACGCGGTCGGTTACCCCGGCCGCGGCGGCTTGTGCGCGCAGGGTCTCCTCTTGCGGGCCGATTCCGGCAATCCACAGCTCGGCCAGAGGATGGCGGTCAGCAATGCGGGCAAACGCGTCAGCGAGATAGGTGTGCCCCTTCTGAACACCCAGACGGGCCACATTGAGGATCACCAGTCGGCCCACCGGCTTCTTGAAGCGCGTGCCTTCACGGCTGCGTTCACCAGCCAGAGGGAAACCATTGTGGATGACCGGCGGACGGGCAATTCCATAGAACGTTTCGGCGTCCTCTGCGGCGGTCTCCGAAAGGGAGACGACCCGTGCGATCGCGCGGAGCGCCCGGGCCAACTTCTGATGGTTGCCGGGTGCGCATGGCTCGTAGACCTGGTTGACACTCGGCATGTTGTAGATCCTGTGCACGACGGGCACGCCCAGTTGTGCGGCCGGCACAACAGTCATCAACAGGCTGTTGTCGAGCCAGGTGTGGACGACATCCGGGCGAACACGTCGCATCAGATCCGCCAACTGCTCCTCCGTCCGCACGGGATGCACCGGCACCGCCGGTGACACCAGTGGCAGCAGAGCACCATCGCCTCCCAGCGCCAGGTGCTGCGGCAGGTCCGTCAGGCCGTTCAGCAGCGTCAGCAGGACACGCTCGGCGCCGCCGCCGTCGAACGAGGAGATGACGTGAAGAACACGAGGCGAACGAGGGAGCTTCGACCGGCTCTTCGACATTACGCACACCGGCTCAGTGCGGATGTCGTACCGCCTCGTTCCGCGATCGCCTCGGCCAGCACGGCGGCAACCGTCGCCGCCGCGGCATCTGGCGACAGGTGGCGTTCCACGAAACGGCGGCCCTCGCGGCCAAGTTGCGCGCGCTGTTCCGGCTCAGCCAGCCGCGCCAGTTGAGCCGCCACTTCTTCTGGTGTCCGCGCTTGCGCCACCGGTGGCACCGCCCCGAACACTGCCGTAAACAGTTCCGGCCGGCCGTTGGCAAGCACCGGTCGCCCCATCGCCATTGCCTCGTAAGCCGCCATACCGAGGACGTGTGAACCGCATTGTTCGCCGACGACGTCGGCGAGTGCGTACTCGCGAAAGACCGCCGCCTGCGTGAGTTCCGCCTGCCAGGTCACCAGCGGCGCGATGCCCAATTCGTCGATCAGCCGCTTGGTCGCCGCGACGCTCGGTCCCTTCTCAGCGAGGCGGACATCAATTGGCGCGCCGCTGCGCCGATGCCGCAGTGCAATGCCGCGCAGCAGCACATCGGTGCCCTTGTTCTCCCAGGCGCCAACGCCCGGCGGGAACGGTTGCTTCCATAGGATGCGGGAGCCGTTGAACAACCGTAGAACCCGGTTGTCTGGAGCGGGGGCCGGCGCGATCCAGTTGGAGTCGGCCATCATCAGGCACAAGCGCTTGGTGTCCGGCCGCAGGCACGCCTGCATCGCGTCGCGCAGGCGTTCCGAGACACCGTCGGGAAACGCGTTGATCGCGACGGCGCGGCGGAGGCCGGCTCGCTGGAGGTGCGCGAAGCGTCGAAAGACATGCTTCCGCCAAGTCCGGTATAACGGCCCCGGCGCGCGATCGAGCAAATCGCGGATCGCCGCCCCATTAAGCGGCCGAGGCGCGAACGCGGCCTTGAACCAGTTGTGCCCACGTGCTTGCTGCTCGGCGTGGCACACGTGAGCTTCGGCGGCCTGCGGACAGGACCAATGCTCGACGTCGGCACCGGTGGTCAGGCAGAAGGCCGGAAGGCCCAGCCGGCTGGCCGCATCGTAACCCCACTGGTTCAACACCAGCGCGTCGCAGTCGCGGACCAGGTCGAGCGCTCGTCGCCACGGCGCGGTGCCGTAGACCACGTCGTGCAACTCGATGGGATCTGTCTCGTGAATCCAGTCGGGGTAGGGGTAGGGAATGTCGCTATACCGGCACTCGGGCCGATCGAGCATGTGCGGCTGATCGATCACCACCTGCACGTCATGCCCGGCCCGGCGTAGCGCCCTGGCCAAAATGAACGGGTAGTTGTTCTGGTTGCCGATGAAGCCGATCCGCAACGAATGCCCGCGGCCGCTCATGCGCGCCCTCGGGCACGAACGCGGAAGAACACCGCCGCTGGCCAAGTTAGCGCCGTGGCCAGGACCACGCCGGAGACCAGCAGCGTGCCTCGCACGACGTACCAGCACGTCACCGTCCGCCGGCCCATCCGGTGCCAGGGCTGGATCAGCATCCATGTGGACGAAGCAAGCACCGCATGGCAGGCCTGCGGCCTCAGCAGCGCCAGCACCGGGTCGATGCCGCCGTGACCGTCGCCATCGGCCTGCCTCCATTGCACGACAATCTGGTTCGGCCGCCAACGGAGCACTTGCCAGCCCCAGCGCGATAGCAGCAGGCCGGGCAACGTGACCCGGCCCCCGCGGCGCATCCTGAGTGACGGTTCCGGTGCCACTCCGGCGGCCCTCAACTCGGTCTCGGCGCCAGGCTGATAAACCACCCGGAGCTCGGCGCCCGGCCAGCGATTGCGAGCGCCGAGGATCGCGAGCGGAGCGAAGCGACTGGTTCGCAGCACCAGCACGCGCATCGCATCAGGCCGCGACACGCGTCCGCTCGCAGAACAACATCGAACCAACCTGTCGGAGGTTGCGATACTCCGGCCTGTTGGCGATGAAATAGTACACAGCCTTCGATACGCCGCAGTCAGGCGAGCCCAGGTCGTGGAGTATCAAGGTGCCACCATCGATCAGATGCGGTGTCCACGCGGCTAGGTCCCTGACGACCGCGTCGTAGGAATGGTCGGCGTCGATGAAAAGGAAGGCGATCCCCGGGTCGGCGGCCCGCTGCGGCCATTCTGCACCGAGCGCGGCGCTGTCGCCGTGCCACAGCGTGATGTCGTCGGTCAGTCCGTTCAGCGCGAAGAAGTAGTCAGCCGCCGGCAGGCGCTCGATGTCGACAGAGGTGAGCCCGGGCCGGCCGCTGGCCCGGCCGGCCGCCGCCAGCACCATGGCAGTGCCACCGCTGAAACGCCCGACTTCAACGACCTGTCCATCGAGCCGCGCCACGGCTGCCCGGTACAACGCAGCGGTCTCGTGTTCGGAGATCTGGATATTCCCCGTCAGCGTCATCTCGCCAACCGCCCGCTCCACCACCTCGAACAGCTGCAGCGCCGTCGTCAGTTGGCCCTCGCCATTGATCAGGATGGTCGGCATTGGCTCCAGCGAGTGGCAGAAGCACGCCAGGTTGCCCTGGTGGCGCATCGCGCCATAGTGGTCGCCGAACCCGGCGGTAGTCGTGAGGGCGATGACACTGTAGTCGTCCCATTCGAGTTGAGGTGCGAGGGTGCGGGTGTCTTGCGACAGCCGGGCATCGTTGCGGACCACGTGGCGGGCAGCATCCCCGGGCCGTGCGGGAAAGGCTGCCGTGGTCAGCACCGTGCTCAGTCGCCGCGACAGGGCCAGCCGGTGGTGCACCACGTCCAGCACCTCAGCGAAGTGGTCGGGCCGACTCGCCTGCACGAACAACGGACGGGAGAAGTCATGCGCGCCGAGTGCGTCGGCGTTCAGGTCGTAAATTGACGGCAGCAGCGGCATCGGGCCTCGTTCACAAACGGCCGACATTCAAGTGTCGGTCGGCCGACATCTCGCACCTGGAAACCCGCCCAATTCGGGTGGTCCGGGCGCGTCGCCCCGTAGCACTGCAACCAGAGTGCCGCCGCGAATCGCAGAGGCCGGTAGGCAAGGGGCCTGAAAGGCGAGCCGAAGCCAGGCCGGGTTGCGAGACCGCCCGGCTCCAGAGAGCCGGGCGGCCATCACCGCCTCACGATCGGCCACGTCGACGCATTCCGTTACTGCAGGTCGAACGTGATCGTGAAGTAGACGTAGGTCGCGTTCGACGAGAGCTGCTGGTTCGAGAAGTCGGGCCTCATGATGTGGATCCGGTTGTCACCGGGCAAGGTGTAAGCGGACGCAATCTCCGTGAAAGGAGAGCCGGAGTCCTTTCGCAGACGAATCAGGTTCGCCATCGAGCTGCCAGCAAGGTAGCCGGCCGGGATCTTAATGAGGAGGTACTGAGACGCCGTTCCCGACAGTGACGTGTTGTTCAGAGTGACCGAGACCGTCATGGTCCGGTCGTTGATCATGTACTTGAACGTCTGCTGGTCGGCTTCCTCAACCGTCCATGTCATGGAGTCACTGGCGGTGAAGTTCGCCGAGTCGTAGGGCACCGAGCGCCACTGAGCGCTGGCCTCTGAAGCCGTGGCCATCAAACCGGTGACGATCAATGCGAAAGTGAGACATTGTCGAATCATGAGCGAGAGACCTCTCTGTTGTGGGTTGACGAAACGCGTGACCGAGACGACCCACTGCAAGATGCGCTCCGCGTCGCGCTTGTGACTGGAGATATAGCGTCGAGCCTCCGGTTGACCGACCGGACCCTCTGTTCGCCTGCCTACGGCCTGACGACCTCTGGAGCCCAGCCGGACTTGCGCCGGTAGGCGCCTTGCTGTGGAACCACGTGCGCCGTACTATCCGGTGTCTTCGTGAGGAAGCTTAAGGTGAAGTACATGCCCGCTCCAAGACCGCCGTACGACACCGCGTCGAAAGTCCCGGGCTCGTATTCGGTATAGAAGAAGGGCTCGGTTTCCTGGAGTGGCGACATCGACACCACGTAGATGTGGTTAATCTCCCACTGGTTGGCCGAGTAGAAGTCGTGGAAGAAGGTCGGCGAAAACATGTAGAAGCCATGATCCACGAGGTTGGATGTCGGCGAACTATGGATCAGGCGCCCGCCGGTCTTCAACATCCGGAACAGATTCATAAGCGCGTTGGGCACATGAAAGACGTGCTCGATCGTGCCGTGATCGATGATCACGTCGAACCGTTCATGCAACTCAGTCGGTAGTTCCGGATTGTTCAGATCGTGGAGAATCCGTGCACCCTCAAATGAGCTGACGTCCAGCACCTCGAGTGTCCCGAACCCCATGCGTGCGAACAGTGTGTCTCCGGAGATGTAGCCCTTGTTTCTGAAGTCCGGCTTTGGCGCGGGAGACGCAGGCGTGGACAAGTCCAGCGCTACTTGCGCGGTCCTCGCCATGCCGAGAAGGGAGTCGTCGGTGAAATACACGTCGGGCGCGCCAAGGCACAAGACGGTCCCGGAGAACGCCCGGCGTTTGTGTTCCTTCAGAATCGGAATCGTATTGGCTCGAATGAATCCCATGGGTTCCTCGGGTTACGCGTGTTCGGCTGGTCAGTGGTGTGCCGCCGGCCAGCCGTTGACGCTGTAGCCGCCGCCGTCGACGAAGGGCTGGCTTTCGGCCCAGGCGAGATGAGCCGGGAGGACGAGCGCGTACTGGCGTCCATTGGTTCGAGGGTCTGAGCCATCACCGGCCTTGATCGTGACCTCGTCACGAACAAGGCTCCAGCCGCCGGCGGGTGCTGAAGCCAGCGATTCGAGATTGTCAACCGCTTGGAGCGGACGTCCATTCTCGAGGACTTGGAGGGTCGCGGCGGCGTGACTGAGATACCAGCGCGCCGAGTCGGAACGGAAGCTGAAGACTCGCATCGAGCCAGCTGCTGCCAGCCGCGCAGGAGGGACGACCCACGTCGCCAGCGGACATCGTGGCATGGGCGTATGTGGCGAAGCCAGGCGGTCGCCGGCCAGGGTGGCCCACCAGACGCTTTGTATCCAGGTGTCGTAGGCTCGGACAGCGGCGCCCATCACCACGGAACGCAGGGCGGGGTCGGCGGTTTGGCCTGGGGTGAACTGTCGGCGAAACACGATGGGAGCCTCGAAGACGCTGCGCGGGTTGCCCCACCGATGCTCGATTGCGATCCGCAGCCCATCGTCGCCAACATAGCCGTGCCGCCAGAACTTCTCCGCCCAGTACCACATTGGGCGGTCGTGCGCCCCGGCGCCGGGAGTGCCAGGCACCCTGGATGAGAAGACGACGACGTCCGCCAATTGCGTGCAACCGGCGATCAGGGCGTCCTGAGCCTCAGGTGACACGTACTGTGCCACTTCAAGACAGAGGCAGACGTCGAAACGCTCGCCGTTGTCGGGAGGCGAGTCCAAAGATCCGCGCTTGAGATGTCGAGTCGCGCCCTGGCCGTTACGCCGTGGAGTGATGCCGGCCAATCGGGATACACCAAGGGATTCCAAGGTGTTCAGCCAGAAGCCCGCGCCACAGCCGACATCGATCACGCTGGTCGGGGCAAGGTGGGTAACGAGCAGCGGAGCGATGTCGTTGGCGACGGCTTGATGGGCAGGATCCCATTTCGCTAGGTCGACGTCCGCCGCCGGAGGGGTTCGCGTCCAGGCTCCTCCACGAATCACGGCGAGCTGTGAGGAAGGGGTGACGAATCGTCGGTACTCAAGCCAGTGGTCCGGCTGTTCGCACAAGAGCGCGTCAATGGCGCGGCGCATTTGCGCGCCCACTGAGAGACCGACGTCGTCAATCACGACGATTGCTTCGCCCGGTTTGAGCACCGCGCTTGCTCGTCTCAGGTCGGTCAGGAGATCCTGCGAAGGCGACGTGAGTGGCAGTAGCCGAATCGACTCGGTTCGGGCAATCGTCACGAGATACGCGGCGTCGGCGGCGGCCAGCCCCGGGTAGAGGAGAGGCTGCTGGTGCGTCTCGGATGTGGTTGGCAAGGCTTGGGCCAGTGCGACCGGCGGTGCGGCGGAGACGCGTTGGCGGGGCCTGAGCGCATCGTCGATTGCCTCCACCGAAACAGCGCCGAACGTGGCCCACGCATGCCGATCGTCATTTGAGGCAGCCAAGGTGGTTGCCGGAATGTTCAGGCGTGTGTGGCCTCCGTGGGCAGAGGCCAGCTCGTTCCGCAGGGAGGGACGAGCCGGCAGGGCCGACAGTGTCGTCCCCAGCGGTCGTTGCTTGATGCTGGGCGCTACCAAGATCCCCGCACCAGTACCATTGATGATGGTACGGTCTTCGGACCGGTTGGCCTCTGTCGCGAGCCAATCGCGGAACGCGCGCAAGTGCGGGGCCGTGCGGGCCGGCGCGCCATGGACA
>CAYHHH010000103.1:0-15543 GCA_964356125.1 uncultured Bifidobacteriaceae bacterium
TTCTAACCAACTGAACTACAGCCCCGCATGGGCGATACAGAAAGTGGAAAGTAAAAAGTGGAAAGTAAAAAGTGGAAAGTAAAGGCCGCCACTTTCTACTTCGAACTTCTTACTTTCTACTTTCTACTTTCTACTTTCTACTTTCTACTTTCTACTTTCTTTTGGTGGGCGGTGAGGGTTTCGAACCCCCGACAGCCGGCGTGTAAAGCCGGTGCTCTACCCCTGAGCTAACCGCCCGCCTTCGCGGCTACGCGACTGTCGGCTTTCCTCCGTCCCGCCAAACGCTTCATTATACATGCACCGACGGCCCGGCCCTACGGGCGGAAACACGCCTTTGCGGCAAGAATCGCCGCCACGGCCAGAAGACCGGCGACCGATGTGTGCTCCTTGTTCTTGATCGCGCGCGCGAGGCTGAACGGCCGCTCCACCGGCACGGCGCGTGACTGGGCGTAGGCATCGTACTGATCGCCGAACGACGCGCGCATGCTGGCTTCTTCGTGGCGGATGGCCGACACGATCGTGGCCGCCATATACACCGCGATCAGCACCATCGCGCTGACACGCGCAGACGCCACGGCCGCACCGAGCGCGATGATGGCGGACCCCACGTAAAGCGGATGCCGCGTCAGGCGATAGGGCCCCGACTGCGTCACCTCGCGCCCCTTCTCCAGATGCCCCGCCGCCCAGAAGCGCATCATCTCGCCGAGCAGCGCGATCGCTCCGCCGATCGCCAGCGACCGAGGCGTCGGCCGCGCAAGATAGAGGAAGGCGCCGGCACAGAAAAAACCCAGGGGCACTCGCATCCGGGCCAGACGCGCGGCGAGCATCTCAACCACGCGCCAGCCTTCTATCGACGAGCTCCATCACCTCGCGCGGCGAGATGTCCAGCAGGCACCAGCCGGCGATGCGGCACTGGCGCTGATAGTGGCAGACGCACGAACGATACCGCGACACGACGAGATCGTCCTCTGACCACGGCCCGTTGCGCTGCGGATCGGTCGGGCCGAAGATGCCGACCAGCGGCGTGCCCGACGCGCCGGCGATGTGCATCGGTCCGGTATCGCCCGAGACCATCAACGCCGCGGCCTTCGTCAGCGACACGATATCGGCAATCGTCGTCGGCGGCGAGACGGCGGCGGTGTTGTCAGATGCCGCCGCGACCGCCCCGGCGATCTGCTCTTCGCCCGGCCCCCACAGCACGAGCGATCGAAGGTCGTGGCGCTTTGCCAGCTCGCGCGACACTTCGCCGAAATACACGGGCGGCCATCGCTTGTTCGGCCACGCGGCACCGGGGTTGAGGAGCGCGAATCGCTTGCCCTCGCCGATGCCGAGCCGCCATCGCGCTTCGACCACGACGTGCGGGCTGCGATCCTCCAGTGGGAACTCGACATCAGGCATGCGCACGCCGATGGCCTTGAGCATCGACAGGTTTTTGTCGATGACGTGCGGCGCCATGTCGCCTGCCGCTTCCGTATAGAACAATCGCGCCGCCCGTTCGCGCAGGAGGTCCGCCGGAAATCCAATGACGCGCGGCGCCCCGGAGAGCCGCGCGAGCACCGCCGACTTCAGAAGACCCTGCAGATCGAGCGCCGCGTCGTAGCCGGTCGCGCGCAGGCCGCGGATCACCGATGACAGGGAGCCTGCGCTGCTCGTGTTGACGGCGATTCTGCGATCGATCACCGGCACGAGCTCGAGCACGTCCTTGTGGCGCGCGTCGACGAGCCAGTCGATCGACGCCTGCGGAAGCGCGCGGTGAATCGCGGCGGCCGCCGGAACGGCGTGGATGATGTCGCCGAGCGATCCGAGCCGGACGATGAGAATCTTCAAGAAGACTTGATGCGCGCGAGCAGGTCGCGCGTGGAATGATCCTTGGGATCGCCGACGATGGCGATGCGGCCGCCGTAGGCGCGCACCGTCTCGCGCTCGGGAACGGTGTCCGGCGTGTAGTCGGTCCCCTTGCAGTGGACGTCGGGCTTCAGCACGCGCAGCAGCCGGTGAACGTCAGGATCGGAAAACAGCACGACGTAGTCGACGCTCTCGAGCGCTGCCACCAATTCCGCGCGATCTGCACCGCTGAGAATCGGCCGGCCCGGCCCCTTCAGGCCGCTCACCGACCTGTCGTCGTTAATCGCCACGACGAGGCGATCGGCCTGCGCCCTCGCCTCGGCGAGGTAGCGCACGTGCCCGACGTGCAGGACATCGAAACAGCCGTTCGCAAACGCGATCGTGTGACCCGAGTCACGGTCGGCTTGGACGGCCGCGACAAGCTCGTCTTCGTTCAGCCTAATCCCCAATCCCTACTCCCCAATCCCTTGAGGGTCAGTCCGTATCGCTTCTCGTAGTTCGTCAGGCGATACCGTAGCCGTCCCCCGCTTCATCACGACGAGACCGGCCGCGTAGTTGGCCAGGCGCGCGGCTTCGTGGAACGAGCCGCCTGCCGCGATTGCCAGCGTCATCGTCGCGATGACCGTATCGCCGGCGCCGGTGACATCGGCGACTTCGTCCGATCCGTAAATCGGCACGTGCACCGTCGGGCGATCCGACTCGAACACCGCCATGCCCCGGCTGCCGCGCGTGATGAGCACGGCGCTCATGCGCGTGCGCTTCAACAGCTCGCGCCCCGCCCGCTCGAGCGCTTTCAGGTTGTCGCCGATCTTCGTCTCGAGAATGTGCTCGACCTCGGACTCGTTCGGCGTGCACGCGGTGAGGCCGCGATATTTCAGCAGGTCGTAGCGTGAGTCGATGAGGATGGGAATCGCAGGGCGCTTCCCGCGGCCCGCCGCCGCGCTGCTGAGCGCCGTCGCCAGCTCCGGCGTCACGAGGCCCGTGCCGTAGTCAGACATCAGGATCGCGTCGCAGTCGCCGGCCGCCTTCACTGCCGCGCGCGTGAACGTCGCGCGGCTCTGCGCGTCGCATTCGGTCGAGACCACGCGATCGATGCGCACGATCTGCTGCTTGGCCGTGTGCACGCCGCCGGCGAGTATGCGCGTCTTGACCGGCGTGCAGTATCCCTTCGGGCTCAGCAGGCCCCGCGTGTTCACGTGGCCGAGGCCCGCATGCAGGCGCTTGCCCGCCTCGTCCTTCCCTGTGAGCCCGACGATCTGCGTGCGCCCGCCAAGGGCGGCGACGTTGTTCGCCGCGTTGCCGGCGCCGCCGGGCAGAATCTGCGTCGAGTCGTATTGAAGAATGAGCACCGGCGCCTCGCGCGACACGCGCGCGACACGGCCGTAAATGAACTCGTCGGCGATCAGATCGCCGATGACCGCCACGCGACGCGCGGGAAACGCATCGAGCAGAGTGAGGAGGCGCGAATGCACGATGGGGTCAGACCCTCTTTCTACGTGTTACGTAAAATCCAGCTTGCGGCTTCGATCAGCGTTCCAACGACCGGCACCTCAGGGATGTTGGCCGGACGCCGCGCCGCTTCGGTGCGGCCGTATCCCGTTTCGACCAGCAGCGCCCTGGTGCCCGCGGCAATCCCCATCTCGATATCGCGCCATCGGTCGCCGACGACGAACGACCGCGAGAGGTCGAGCGAATGGTCCCGCGCGGCCGCCAGTATCATACCGGGCTTCGGTTTGCGGCAGTCGCAGTCGGTGCGGTACCGCTCGACCGCCGCGTGCGTCGAGTGCGGACAGTAGTGGTAGCCCTCGATCCTGGCGCCGGCGGCCTCACACACCTGAGACACATACGCGTGCGCCTGGCCAAGGAACTCTTCGGTGAGCACCCCCTGCGCCACGCCGTTCTGGCTCGTCACGACGACCACCTTATAGCCGGCGCGATTCAACAACCGGACGGCATCGATGGTGTAGGGAAACAGCTTCAACCGCTCGAGGCGATCGAGATATCCAACGTCCTCGATCATCGTCCCGTCGCGATCGAGGAACACAGCTCTCTGGCTCACGCGTGGGTCTCCTGGAGGAACCGGCGGACTGTCTCGTACACCCGCGCGGTAGGAATACGTTTCATGCAGCGGTGATCGATCGGACAGTCGGCGAGAAAACAGGGGCGGCAGAACGCCGATGCCGAAATCTTTTCGACCGTGTGCGAATCTTCGTGGGGGGTCACCGGAGCGCTGAGGCGCTCGTCGGTCGGTCCCCAGATGCCGACCACCGGCACCCCGAGCCCGCCGGCGAGATGCATCGCGCCCGAGTCGTTGGACACGACAACATTGCAGTGCGACACCACGCCCATCAACATCATTAAATCCGTCTGTCCGATCAGATCGATCCCCTTGATGTCGCGCGCCGCATCACGATCGTCGCTGCGGCCGAGGATGACGCACGCCACGCCGTTCTCTATCAGCAGCGACGTGAGCTCGGCGTACCGTGCCGGCGGCCATCGCTTGGCGTGCCCGAACGCCGCTCCGGGCGCGATACCGACGAGCGGCTGCCCCGGCTGCCATCCGCGCTCCTGCAGCAGCGACGCTGCCGCTGCGCTCGTCGCGGCCGGCACCGTCATCTGCGCCGTCAGCGGCCCGGTCTCGATGCCGAGCGTCCGGACCAGATTCGCATAGTACTCGGGAAAGCTGACGCGCCCTCTCGGCTTGGGGACCGACCGCGTCAGCAGCGGGCGTCGGAAATCCGTGCGGTACCCCCACCGCTCCTTCACGCCCGCCTTCTTCAGGATCCACGCCGATCGAAACGAATTGGGAAGCAGGATGCCGATGTCGCCGCTCAGCTGCGACGATTCGTTTCCCTGCTCGAGGAAGATGATGCGATCGATGCCCGGCACTGCGCGAAAGACCGCGGCGATCGACGGCCGCGCGGCGATCGACAGCGGCTGCCCCGCAAAATGGCGCCGCACGTCGCGAATCGCCGGCAGCGCCATGACGGCGTCGCCCAGCCAGTTCGGCGCGACAACTAGTATTCCCAATCCCTAGTCCCCAATCCCTAATCCCGGCGGGTCTTCAGACACCAGATCGGCTTTAGCTGAAGGAAACATACCAGGCGCCGCATCGAGCGCCGCGCCAGGCGCATCACGCCACCGGCGATGCATCCACAGCCACAGTTCCGGATGCCGCCGCACGTGCATCTCGAGCACGTCGGTGCAGCGCTGCGTGAATTCCCGAATCGCGTCTTCCGAATCGGGCGAGGGGGGCGCCACAGGGTGCTCGTAAGTCATCCTGTACCGGCCGCCAGGCAGCGGAAACGCAAACAGCGGAATCACCGGCGCGCCCGTGCGTATCGCGAGCGCGGCCAGCGTCGAGGTGGTGGCGGCGGGCCGCCCGAAGAAATCCACGTAGATCGCATCGGCGCTCGTCATGTGCTGATCGATGAGGATGCCGACCGCCTTGCCGTCGGCGAGCAGGCGCAGCGCTTTGCGCACCGCGCCGCGCCGGTAGACCACCTCGTTGCCATTCGACGTGCGCATCGCTTCGAGCAGATCGTGCAGCTTCGGGTTGTCGAGCGGGCGCGCCATCACCGCCATCGGCTCGAACTTCAACGCGTGCGCCAGCGCCTGCTGTTCCCAGAAGCCGAAATGCCCGGTGCAGAACAGGATGCCTTTTCCCTGCGCCAGCGCGAGGCGCACACGCTCCTCGCCTTCCCAGTCGACCAGCGCCATCTGCCGCTCCTGAGAGAGCGACGCGTATTTCAGCAGATCGAGCAGCAGGCGGCCGAAATGCTGGAACATCGACTTCGCGATCGCGCGGCATTCGTCGGCCGACTTCTTGGGGAACGCCACCTCGAGATTCGCGAGCGCGATGCGCCGGTGCACGCGATCGACGAGATAAAACATCAGGCCGAGCCCTTCGCCGAGGCGGCGCACGAGCGAGAGCGGCAGGGCGCGGACCATCAGCGCGATCGATGAGACGGCGAGGTACTCGATCTGATGTCTCATGCCGCACTCGGCGCGCGAACGGCACGCAGGCGCTCGGCGAGCCACGGCGCGAACGCCGCATCGATCGTCACCTCGAGCGGCACCGCGAGAATTTGGGGGCTCGGGAAAAAGGGGTCGGGAGTCCCGACCCCTTTTTCCTCAGACCCCAGGCGCACAATGTCCTTCTCGGTCGTCAGAATCACCTCAGCGCCGGATGATTTCGCCGCGCGCGTCACCTCTTCGATTTCCTGTTTCGAATAATGATGATGATCCCCGAACGATCGCCGGCCGGTCAGCGTCCAGCCAGCTTTTTCGAGATCGTCGAAGAAACGCTGAGGCTTGGCGATGCCGGCAAACGCGAACGCAGGCCGTTCCGGGGCCGGGCCGCCGAGGCGCCGGGAAAATGTGAAGGTGGGCTTTGCCACCTTCATGTAGGGCGGGTCTTGCAGTTCAAGTACGTAGGCCGGGTCTTGCATCCCAAGACCCGGCAATTCGATCAGCAGCGCGTCCGCCGCCGACGCCGCGTCGAGCGGCTCGCGGAGCCGTCCGAACGGCAGCGTGCGCGTATCGGACGCATCGGGGGCCACGAGCAGATCGACGTCGCGCATCAGATCGAAATGCTGAAACCCGTCGTCCAGCACATGCACGGTGCAGCCGAGCCGGCTCTCAGCAATGCGCCCGGCGGCGTAACGGCTCGACGACACCAGCACGGCGGCGCGTGGCACTGCGCGCGCGAGCATCTGCGGCTCGTCGCCCGATCGCTCGACCTCTTCGAGCACTCGGGTTCCATCGCTGACCATCACCACGCCATCGGCAGGAATCTTTCTCGCATAGCCGCGGCTGAGAATCGACGGACGCTCGCCCATCTCGAGCAGCAGGCGCGCCACCTCAGCCGCAAGCGGCGTTTTACCGCTGCCGCCGACCGTGAGATTGCCGATGCTGATCACGGGCGCAGTGAGACGGCGCCTCAGATGGGGCCGGCGCTGGTAGTAGTGCCGGCGTGCGCGCGCGAGTTGGCTGTAGAGAAGGCTCAGCAAGTTTTATCGGCGGGTCCACAGAGCCGTAGCCTGGCGAAGGCGGTTGTAGACCCGGCTCAGTTGACCACGCGGAAGGGGCGCACGACGCCCATCGATCCGCCCCGCAGCGGCAGCAACTGCGCGATGACCGCGAGGCTCTTGTCCTTGGCGCCGCGGTTCGACTCGACCAGCGCGCGCGCCGCGGCGCCAAGGCGGGCGCGGCGCACGGGATCGGTCAGCAGCGCCAGCAGCGCCTCTTCGAGGCCGCGCGCGCCCGTCACCTGGACGGCCGCGTCCTGCGCGATGAACGCGTCGGCGATTTCCTTGAAGTTCTGCATGTGCGGGCCAAACACGATCGGCTTGCCGTACACCGCCGGCTCGAGGATGTTGTGCCCGCCGGTGTCGACCAGACTGCCGCCCACGAACACCGCCGTCGCGATCTGATAGACCTGCGCGAGCTCGCCGATCGTATCGAGCACCACGACATCGGCGCGCGGCTCGGCGTCGATCGCCAGGTCGGATCGCTTCGCGGTGACGAACGCCTGGTCGCGCGCCAGCTGGGCCACTTCGGCGAAGCGCTCCGCGTGGCGCGGCGCGAGAATCAGCAGCGGATTGGGCGTGCTCGCTTTGAGGCGCCTGAACGCCTGCAGCACGAGCTGCTCTTCCTCGCGCATCGTGCTGCCGGCCACGATCACCGGGCGGCCCGAGTTCATGCGGAAGTATCGCAGCACGCGGTTCTGCCCGCGGCCGTCGAGCGCCGCCGTTCCGGGCACGTCGAGCGAATCGAATTTGAGGCTGCCGGTCACCACGACCGTCGCCGGATCGGCGCCGATGTCGATGACGCGCCGCGCCGACTCTTCGGTCTGCATGCAGAAGCGATCGACATCGCCGAGGACCCTTCTGAAAAACGGCCGCGCGATCTTGTAGCGCGGGTACGACCGCGCCGAGATGCGCCCGTTCACCATCACCGTGGCCACGTCCATCCGCTTGCACTGGCGCAGCAGGTTGGGCCAGATCTCGGTTTCCATCATCACGAACAGGCGCGGCTTCACCAGGCGCAGCGTCCGCCGAACGATGAACGCGAGATCGAGGGGCAGATAAAAGACCGCATCGACGTCCTGCACGTTGCGGCGCGCCACCTGCTGCCCCGCCATCGTCGTGGTCGACAGGAAGATCCGCAGCGACGGATAGCGCCGCCGCAGATCGGCAATCAGGGCGCGGACGGTCATCGTCTCGCCGACCGACACGGCGTGAATCCAGATCGACTCTTCGCCGTCGAGGTTGAACGACACGGGCAGGTAGCCCATGCGCTGCCCGAGGCTGCCGATGTACTTCTTGTAGCGGATCGCCTGGTACGCGAGGTACGGCGATACGATCACGCCAAGAATCAGTATCAACAGGCTGTAAAGGACGTACATGGATGTGGGAGTTTCGTGCTGGGCTGATCGTACATTAGAATTCCCCTTTTGGCTCTGCGTCATTTTTGGGTCCGTATCGGAGGAACACCATGGCAGTGAAGGTCGGCATCAACGGGTTCGGGCGCATCGGCCGCAACATCATGCGGGCGGCGCTCGGCAACAAGGACATCGATTTCGTCGCGGTCAACGACCTCACCAACGCCGCGACGCTTGCACATCTGCTGAAGTACGACTCCGTGCTCGGCAACCTGAAATCGAAGGTCGAAGTGCAGGGGGACGGCATCGCCGTCGACGGCGATGCCTTCAAGGTGGTGTCGTTCCGCGACCCCGCGCAGCTGCCGTGGAAGGACCTCGGCGTCGACGTCGTGTTCGAGTCGACGGGCCTGTTCACCGATCGCGATTCGGCGGCCAAGCACATCGCCGCCGGCGCCAAGCGCGTGGTGATTACGGCGCCCGCGAAGGGCCCCGACATCACGGTCGTGATGGGCGTGAACCATGAGAAGTACGAGCCCGCCAAACACCAGATCATCTCGAACGCGTCGTGCACGACGAACTGCCTCGCGCCGGTGGTGAAGATCCTGCACGAGAAATTCGCGATCAAGAAGGGCTGGATGACAACCGTCCACGCGTACACGAACGATCAGCAGTTGCTGGATCTCCCGCACAAGGATCTGCGGCGCGCGCGCGCGGCGGCGCTCTCGATCATTCCGACGACGACGGGCGCGGCGAGCGCCGTCGGCGAGGTGCTGCCGGAGCTGAAGGGCAAGCTCGACGGCATCGCGATGCGCGTGCCGGTGCCGAACGTCTCGGTTGTCGATCTGGCCGTGCTCGTCGAGAAGAAGACCAGCGCCGAGGAGGTGAACGGCGCGTTCCGCGAGGCGGCCAACGGTCCGCTGAAGGGCATCCTGCAGTACATGACGGAGCCGCTCGTCTCGATCGACTTCCGGGGCAACCCGGCTTCGTCGATCCTCGACGTGGATTACACGAAGGTGATGGACGGCGACTTCGTGAAAATCCTCGCGTGGTACGACAACGAGTGGGGCTACTCGAACCGCTGCGTCGATCTGCTGAACTACATGGCGAAGAAGGGACTCTGAAGTCCAGAGTCCAGAGTCCAGAGTCCAGAGTCCAGAGTCGACGCTGAAATGAAACTGTCCATTCGCGATCTTGAGCTGTCGGGGCGCCGTGTGTTCATCCGCGTGGACTTCAACGTCCCGCTGGAGAACGGCAGCGTGACCGATGACACGCGCATTCGCTCGTCGCTGCCGACGATCCGCTACGCGCTCGACAACGGCGCGACGGTGATCCTGGCATCGCACCTCGGGCGCCCCAAGGGGCAGGTCAATCCCAAGTACAGCCTGAAGCCTGTCGTCTCCGTTGTCTCTGCACTGCTGGGACGTCCGGTTGTGTTCGCCGAGGATTGCGTGGGCGATGCCGCGCAGTCCGCGGTCGCAGGGATGCCGGCAGGCGGCGTGCTGCTGCTCGAGAACCTGCGCTTTCATCCCGAAGAAGAAAAAGACGATGAGGCGTTCGCGAAACAGCTCGCGTCGCTCGCCGATCTGTACGTGAACGACGCGTTCGGCGCGGCCCACCGGGCCCACGCGTCGGTCCACGCGATCGCGCGCCAGGTTCCGAAGGCCGCTGCCGGGCTGCTGATGGAGAAAGAGCTCGAGTATCTGGGCCGGGTGCTGACGGCACCCGACCGGCCGCTCGTCGCGATTCTCGGCGGCGCGAAGGTATCGGACAAGCTCGAGGTGATTCAGAATTTTCTCGGGCGCGTCGATCGGCTCATCATCGGCGGCGCAATGGCCTACACGTTTCTCAAGGCCCGCGGCGTCCCGGTGGGGCGCTCGCTCGTCGAGGACGACAAGCTCGACCTGGTGCGCGACATCGAGACAAACGCCAAGGGTCGCGGGCTGCAGCTCGGCCTTCCGGTCGATCATGTCGTGGCCGAGAAGCTGGAGGCGGGCGTGCCGAGCGAGACGCTCGACGTCGGCGATCCGAAGATCGGCAATCGGATGGGGCTCGACATCGGGCCGAAGACGATCGCGCTGTACGCGGGCATGATCAAGGACGCGAAGACGGTTGTGTGGAACGGGCCGATGGGGGTATTCGAGATTCCCGATTTCGCGAAGGGTACGAATGCCGTCGCGCAGGCTGTCGCCGAGGTGAAGGGCACCACGATTGTCGGCGGCGGCGATTCGATTGCCGCGGTCAACCAGGCCGGCATCGCCGATCGCATCACGCACATGTCCACCGGCGGCGGCGCCTCGCTGGAATTTCTCGGCGGCAGAACATTACCTGGAGTTGAGGCGCTGTCAAATCGGTAGCGCTGTCAAATCGGTAGGGCGCGACTTCAGTCGCGCAACACATATGCGAACACCATTTATCGCCGGCAACTGGAAGATGTTCAAGACCGTGCAGGAAACGACGGTCTACGTGAAAGAGCTGCGCTCGCTCGTCAAGGAGATCAACGACGTCACGGTCGTCATCGCGCCGCCGTTTACCGCGGTGCACGCCGCCAGTGAGGCCGCGCGCAACAGCAACGTCGCGGTGTCGGCCCAGAACATGTCCCCCGAAAAAGAGGGCGCGTTCACCGGCGAAATCAGCGCGGGGATGATCAAGGAGGCGGGCGCGCAGTACGTCATCATCGGCCACTCCGAGCGCCGCACGCTCTTCGGCGAAACTGACGTCAACGTCAATCGCAAGACGATCGCCGCCATCGGCGCCTCGCTGACTCCCATTGTCTGCATCGGAGAGACGCTCGATCAGCGCGAGCGCAACGAGACGCTCGAGGTGCTGGATCGGCAGATCAAGGGGGGCCTCGACGGATTGAGCGGCGATCGGGTCGCCGCGCTGGTGATGGCGTATGAGCCTGTGTGGGCCATCGGCACCGGCCGCACCGCCACTCCCGCACAGGCGGGTGAAGCGCACGCGCACATCCGCTCTCGGTTACGGCAATGGTTCGGCGCGACGGCCGCGGACGGCTGTCTGCTGCTGTATGGCGGCAGCGTGAAGCCCGACAACATCGGCGATCTGATGGCGCAGGCCGACGTCGACGGCGCGCTCGTCGGCGGCGCAAGTCTCGACGTCCGCTCGTTTTACGACATCATCGTCAAGAGCCGTCCGGCCGGGGTATAATACGGGGTTCACAGTTCACCGTGTACCGTTCACCGTAGGCTCACGGTAAACGGCTTACGGCAAACGGATAACGAGTTTATGTATTACGCATTAGTCGCGGTTTACGTCCTTGTCTGTCTCGTGCTCTCGCTGGTCATCCTTCTGCAGCAGGGGCGGGGCGGCGATATCGCCAGCGCGTTCGGCGGCAGCAGCAGCCAGGCGGCGTTCGGCGCCCGCTCAGGCGCGACGCTGTTGACCAAGGCCACGTCGATCGCGGCGGTGCTGTTCATGCTGTTCGCGCTGACCTTGTCGGTGATCGGCCAGCGCGGTACGGGCTCGGTCGTCAGCGGCACGCCGGCGCCTCCTCCGGCGGCAGCGAAGCCCGCACCGGCGGCTCCGGCGCCCACGACATCTGCGCCCGCGGCGCCCTCAACGGCCCCGGCAAAGTAGTACGTAGTGCCCGGCTTGCCGGGCCCTCGCTATATCAGCGCTTCATGCGTGGCACGCGGCGCTTGATATCTATGACCGCCAGTCCTGTCGCCTTCGCCACCGCCAATTGCCGATCATCAGCGGAAATGAATGTCGTGCACGTCGCGACGCACGCTGCGGCGACGTGCAGAAGGTCCAGACTGCGCGACAGGAACTTCGACGTGTGCAACCGGGACAGCTCGCACGCGTCAGCGAACACGCGGTCCAGATCAAGGGAGAGGCGCACCAGTCGCTGATTCTCGATATCGTCGTGGAGCTGGGCGTGGATCGCACGACACTCCTGCCGGGTCATGACACTCCGCCCCACCAGGAGCTCGAACGCGTTCGGCACTTCAAGATCGTGGAGCTGTGTATAGGGAACCTGCGGGACGGCACGGAGGGCGCGGCGAGCCGGTTTCGAGAAACGTTCGGATACGTAGACTGCGACGAGGGCGCTGGAGTCGATGTACGTGGTCACCGTTCGCCACGGCTCTCGGCCAGCACCTCGGACGCGCCGGGCGTGAGGATGCGGTCCCCAAACACGGCATGGGCACGCGCGTCCAAATCAGGCCACGGAGAAACGGGGGTCGTCGCGCGCACTGGGGCCAGGCGCGCCACCGCGCGGCGCCGGCGCGTGACTTCGATGACCTGACCCCGCTCGACGCGCGCCATGACCCGTTTCAGGTTCTGCTGAAGCTCGCGGATCGAGATCGAATTCTTCTGCATGCATAACATTTTGCATAACAAATGAGAGACATGTCAACGTCTATCCGCCAACGCCCGAGTGGACCACTGGATGTCCGGCGTCATGCGTGGACTGGAAATGAAGGGGCAAGGAAACATGGACAAGCGACGTGTAGTTTGTAGTGCCCTGGTCATTCTCGCGTGGGCCATTCCGGTCCGCGCGCAAGTCGTGGACGCGGCTTCGGGGGCGGCTATTCAGAAGGCGCAGGAGGCCCAAGCCAGACAACGCGCGTACCGCGTTGCCGGAACGAGCCGGACCAACGAAACGAACTCCTGGAGTCTCGTCTACGTTTCGCCGGATCGGTACCACTACAAGGAGACCACGGGCCCGGCGCTGCAGGACGAGATCATCATGACCGGCGGTGAAGGCTGGTTGAATGAGACCCGCAAGAAAGCCTGGGAACCGGCGATCTTCGACCACAGCCGCATGTTGCGAGAGGAGTTCCGATCGCCGCCGTCCATCGATGCGGCGGGATATCGCGTCACCTCGGTCCGCGCCCTGCCGGCATCGGAAGTGAACGGAGCCACGGCCGCGACTTACGAGTACGTCGTCGAGAAGAACAAAGACACGTGGCTGGGAGATCGTCTACGACGACTCATTGAAAGTCGAGAGTCCCGCAGCGCTGGTGGTGTGTCGCACCGGCGAGCAATGCCTGGACTTTGGCATGCGATTGCGCGACCTGAGCAATCTGCCGCGGGCGGGCGTACCTGTACAAGGGCCTGGCTCTGATGAGTACGGCCGTGAGCAAGGCGGTTGTGAACGAAGGGCAGGCGCTGATGACGCGCGCGAAAACCCTTGCGGCTCAGTCGACCGATGCCGATGCCAAGTGGGACGCGGTATTGTGGCCGCCGCCGCGATGACGTCAATGGACGGGAACCCGAGAATACTGTACCGGTCTGGCGCAGGCTCTTGGCGCTTTTCGAGAGTTTCGGTTGTCTGTTGGCGGCGTGCGGCTTCTGCCCTATACTCGATCCACGTTTCATTGCGCGAGTCTGTTGTCACATGTTGTCAAGTCTGAAGCGGCACAAATAACGCTCAGAATCTGGCCCTTTACGGCAGACGAACCAGCCGATCTGGCTGGCAATCTCAATCAGCCCTCTTTGCGGAAGTGGCGAAACGGCAGACGCACCAGCTTGAGGGGCTGGCGGTAGCAATACCGTGGGGGTTCGAGTCCCCCCTTCCGCACCAACAACTTACGGCGATTTGTGGCGCCGTAAGTTGGTCAACTGGTCAAGTCATTGGTCAAGAATTTCACTCGCCTCGGCCGTTTTCGCGGCCACGGCGAGCCTTCCTTCGCAGTCGTGCGTCCGGATAGGCGCCCGTCCCCCCATCCCCCCGTCCGCTAATAAGAACGCGTCGTGGTGCTTGCCGGACGCGACTGCTACTATCCCGGTGTCAATCCTGCAACCCGGCAGACATGCATGGCTTCTCTTAAGGGTCAGAATAGTCTCGGCCTCTACGCGCTGATGGCGGCGAACCTTGTCGTCTTTTTTGGCGTGGTTCAGCATGACGCCATCCTGGCTGGCGATTGGACCGAAGCCGTCCGGCGCGTGGGCGAGGTGATCCCCGCTGGCATCGGAATCGCGCTCACCAGCGTGCTCAACGCGCAGATCCCACCGGATGCGAAGGCGCGCATTGTGTTCCTGCGCTGGCGCGATCCGCTGCCGGGGTCGCAGGCGTTCACCAAGCACGGACCAGCCGATCCGCGCGTGGACATGAAGGCGCTTGAATCTTCATTCGGACCACTTCCCACGGCGGCGCGGGAACAGAACGCGCTCTGGTACAGGATGTACAAGTCCGTCGGTTCGGACCCGGCTGTTAGCCAAGTGCACCGCGCGTTTCTGTTCACCCGCGACTATGCGTGCCTGGCCCTGTTCGCGCTGCTGGTCCTCGGCACAGCCGGGTTCATTCAGATTCCATCGGCCCGCACCGCGCTCGGATTCGCCGGGCTGCTGGCAATCCAGTTTCTCCTGGCGCGCAGGGCGGCGCGCACGCATGGCGTGAGATTCGTGACCACTGTCCTTGCCCTCAAGGGGGCAAGCTGAACGCTGGGGAGGTAGATCGTGAGTGACTTCTTCGAGATCGATTTCCTCGACGTCGAGTCGGACAAGAGCGGCGATGCAATCGCGGTGCGCTACGAGGTCGGCGGCCAGACCAGCATTCACGCCGTCGATGGCGGTTTTCAAGATACCGGCGACAGTCTGGTCGCGCACATCAGGAAGTATTACGGCGCGCCGAAACGCATCGACCATGTGGTCGCCACCCATCCGGACGGGGATCACGTCGGGGGGTTGAGGAAGGTTTTGGAGGAGTTCGAGGTCGGTGCGCTTTGGATGCTGCGGCCGTGGTTGTACGCCGGCGAGATTATCGGAAGGTTTGAGAACTTCAGTTCCGTCGACAACCTTAAGAAACGGTTGAAGGAAATCTATCCGAACATCGCCGCGCTTGAGGAGATCGCGAACGCGAAGAATATCCCGATCTACGAGCCGTTCCAGGGCGCGTCTATCGGCGCATTCAGGGTGATGGCGCCGACGAAGAAGCGCTACCTCGATCTCGTGGTTGCATCCGAGAAGACGCCCGAGGCTGCGGCGGAGGCGCAGAAGAGCGCCGGACAGGTGATCGCGGCGCTGCTCGAAAAGGCGGCGGCGAAGATCGTGGCGCTGGTCAAGGCGGCGTGGGGCGCTGAAGCGTTCTCGCCTGATGACACGAGCGCAGAGAATGAGATGAGCGTCGTTCAGTACGCTCTGCTGTGCGGTAAGCGCGTGCTGCTTACCGGCGATGCGGGCCGGGCGGGCTTGGCCGAGGCTGCCGATTACGCTCCGAACGCGGCGCTCGTCCTGCCCGGCATTGATCGCTTCCAAGTCCCGCACCACGGCTCCCGGCGCAACGTCTCGACGGAGGTGCTTGATCGCTGGCTGGGGCCGCGCCTGAAGGAGAAGCCTGCCAAAGTCGAGGA
>CAYHHH010000104.1:0-12296 GCA_964356125.1 uncultured Bifidobacteriaceae bacterium
GCCGCGTAGCCCTCCCCCGTCTCCCGTCTCGGCGTCTACGAGGGTTACCGCCAAGCTGACGATAAGCCGTATTAGTGGCCTCAAGCGTTAACGGAACGCCCGTTCTCAGACTCAGAAAGAGGTGGTGTTCGATCGCGCCGACGAGAAAGTGCAATTCAAGGCCGCCGGCGACCTGGGAGGCATCGGCGACACCCTCGGCGCCTGGAAGGAGAAGGCCGATGCGGCGTCGGCGGTCGAGTTCACGACGACGACGCTCGGCGACATCCCCGCGCGCAACCAGGCGCCGCCGGTAATCGACTTCATGAGCAGGGACATCGAGGGCGCCGAGCTCGCGGCGCTCAAGGGGTTTCCGTTCGAGAAGTACAAGGTGGCGCGACGCAATCGAGCACAATGCCGAAGAGCCGAATCGCAGCGGCGCTGAAACACTTCTGAAACCTCACGGGCATCGGCGGGTGCATTGCGTCCCGCAAGACGGCCTGTATTTGCTTGAAAAACCCCTAGAAACACCCAAGACCTTGGGGACATTTCCATTTCGCCTTGACACCCGAGATCGGGGTTGCATTTGGTCCAGCCGGGCTGTAACCTCACCCCAATTTCTGGAGGATCCCTAATGAGGCCCCAAAGGCTGATCGTCGCTCTCGCACTTTGCGCTCTGTTCATTCCGCGACCCTCCTTCGCGCAGGCACTGTCCGTTCCCCTGGAGTTCGATCTCCCCGACGCGGGGCTCACGCCCGCCGTCGCTAAGGTGATGGCGTATGCGCGCACGGTGGAGCTCGGCACCCAGCAAACGCTGATCGGATCCGACCCATGGTCGAGATTCGACGACGCCAAACGCACCGTGCTCGAGGATCACAAGGGTACGGTTACTCGGCTCGACGTGCAGCCGGCCGGTTCGGGCAAGTTCCACGTCTCGTCGCAGTGGGTCAACGGCGGCGACGCGCGGAGAGATTCCCGCGCCGTAAGGTTGCTGCTCGATGCGATGGGCAACCCCGGCGTCATGGTGGTGATGCTCGAAGCCAACCTCAATCGCGAAGTGCTGCGCCCGGTGTCGGACGCCAAGCTCAAGAGCGTGTTACTGGCGCAGGGCTTCCGCGTGCAGGCGGCCCCCCGGGTCTATCTGGATCACCTCGAGGAGATCAAGAAGAGCGTCGAGTTCCGGAAGCGGGCGTCGATCGACGTAACCGTCGCCCAGCCGTTCGGCACGACGCTCGTCAACAAGATCGACGAGGAATACATTATCGCGTGGCGGGATCTGCTCCAGGGCCAAGGCAACGACAAGGCCACGGTCGAAGCGGCCAAGTCGGTCGGCGCCGTCTACATGCTAGTGGGCGACTGCAGTACCCAGGAGCTCCCGCTGCCGCCGGCCGCATCCGCCTACGCGCAACAGGGGTACAAGCAGGCGCGCGCGACCATCTCGCTCCAGGTCTATAGCGTCGGCCAGCAAGTCGTGGCCGCCGCGGCCACGGAGATGGCCACTGAAATGGACTTGAGTCTTGAGGCCGCCGGTAACAAGGCCTCGGTCGCCGCGGCCGACCGAGCCGCGGTGCAGCTGGGCATTCAGATCGCGACCAACATCCAGTCGCGCGATCTGCAAATCAGGTAACGGATTGATATGGACATAACAAAACTCCTCCGCCTCGCGACCTGGGCGCTTCTGGTCATCTTCGCGGCGAGCGCCCCTGCCGTCGCCCAGCGCAAGGGTACGTATGTCGATCCGAAGAAAATCACGGACAACAGCAACAAGTACACCGACACCGATCTCCGGCTGCTGACCAGCAAGATGATCGAGTCGATGATCACGAGCACGTTTGCGCCGACGGATGCCAAAGGCGTCACGCCCGTTTCCGAGCGTCCAGTCGTCGCCATGGGCCGGCTCGAGAACCGCACCACCCAGGATATCGACGTCAAGCTGATCCTTGAGACCATCGAGGTGGGTATTTTGAAATCGAAGGCGGCGATGTTCGTCAATCGCACCGAACAGTTCAAGAAGACGATGGCGGAAGAAGAAGCGTTGCTGCAGGTCGCCGGCGGCAGCAGCGGTCCGGCGCGCCAGCTGATGGGATTCCAGTACCTGCTCGAAGGCTCGATCATCGAGATCCCGTCGGAGGATAAGCGCACGCGCTACTACAAGCTGACGCTGACGCTCACTGACATCAAGAGCACGGCCAAGGTGTGGGCGGAAGAACAGGAACTGAAAAAACGTAAATGATGCGACTCACGGAAACGCTGGTCGTCGTGTCGTTGCTCGCGGCGTCGGGCGCCATCGCCACCACAGGGGCGCAGAAAAAAGACGACAAGGGCGCGTCGAGCGACCAGGAATACGAGTTCAGCGACGAGGACATGCGACAGATCGTCGCCAAGATCGCCGAATCGCTGCTGGCGCTCGAGCGGCCGGGTTTTGCCGAAGCGAGAGTGGCTTGGCTGCGACTGCGCAACGACACCGAGGAGCGCAAGCTGCAGATGCTGCCGTTGATGGAGGCAGTGGAAGTGGCCTTGATCAAGTCCGGACGGTGCAAGGTGCTGCGCCGTGCCGACCTGGAAGTGATTGCCCGGGAACACAGCCTCGCGATGACCGCGCTGATGTCGCCCGAGACCGTGTCGCAAATGCGCGATCTGGCCGGCGTGGATTACTGGCTGAGCGCGACGCTCTCGGCCAGGACCAACCGTGAGGACGGCAAAGAATACGTCTATTACAACTTCACAAGTTTCCTCACCGACGCCAAATCGACCGAGCGCGTGTGGGGGGAAATCGCGGAAATCAAGAAAATGCGCGGACTTCAGATGGTCGAGAAAAGGCTCAAGGGAGACAACTAGACATGACCCCCCAGATTCGAACACTCGGTGCCGGGATCCTGGCAATTGCGGTGCTGTTTTCGGCTGGTCCCACGTTGGACGCGTCGGCCAAGAAATATGTCCAGGGCGGCAACCAGAAGTTCTTCAAGCTCGATTACGCCGGTGCCTTGAAGAAATACCTCGAGGCCGACGAGAAGTTGAAAAAGGACGATCGTGAGTACGCGATTGGCATGCTCAATATCGCCACCGCTTACTGGAAGCTTGGCCAGTACGACAAGGTGGTCGAATACCTCGACAAGGCGAGCGAAAAGATTTGGGGCCCGAAGTCGGGCTGGCAGTCGATGAACCTGGGCTTTGGCACGGGCGTGATGACCAACGAATCGAAGCAGGAATGGATTGGCACCGAAAACGAGCGGATGTTCCTGCGCTTCTACGCGGCGATGAGCACCCTGCAGATGGGCAATGTGGACGAGGCGCTGATCGGGTTCAAGCTGTGCAATAAGATCAGTGAGAACTACGGCATCGAACGCTATTTCCATGGCTATGCCTCATCGCTCGTTCCCGAAGAGCGCGAAAACGCACTCGTCCACGTGAAGGCGGCCGCGCTGGCGGCCAGCGGCATTAAGGAGTTCGTGAAGGATGCGTCCCCTAATCCGTTTCCGGCGCTGCGGTTGGCTACGTTGAGCGCCAGAAATGACGACTCCACCGAGGCCGAAGCGCAGTGGGCATTGGCTGCACCTGGCCTTGCCGGCAATCCGCTGCTGGCCCAAAAGGACGCGGTCCTGAAGAACGGCACGAACCTCATGGTGCTCATCGAACGGGGCTGGTCGCCGGTCAACGCCAAGGACAAGACCAGGTCGTTCCCGAACGTCAAGATCAAGATCGATGGCGCCGCCGCCGGCGACGCCGCGTTCCTTGACTACTCGGGCAAGCACGAGAAGATTGGCACCTCGGAAGCCATGAAGGGGTTTGCCGCCGCGATGACGACGGAGCTTGGCAAAGAGGCAATGAAGAACGTGGCCGGTTCGGTCATTCCTGGCGGCGGCCTGGTCCTCGGCCTGTTCATGGGCGGCAAGCGCGACAGGTCGGTCGCCACGTGGGACAAAATCCCGCCGGCGTTTTATCTCTATGAAACGCACCTGGCGCCCGGAGCACACAAGGTCACGGTCGAATTGTGGGACGGCAAGGGCCAGAAGAAGGGCGTTGAGATGGTCAAGGACGTGACGGTGACCTCGTCGGGCGCGTCGATCGTCAACATCGCGATGGCGATCAAGAAGTAAACGAGGACCAGATGCGAAACGTGTGCACGTTAGCGCTATTGGCCGCCGGTATGGCGGCATGTGGAGCCCACCCCGCCGTGATCTCCGGTCCCGGCGGGACCTCGCAGCAGATCGAGCGCGTTCGCAACCAAGAGACGATGGGCACCGAGAACCAGCTCATTGTCGAGGGACGAAACCGCGGGAACGTCCGGCTGCTGTCGGCACGGGAAGAGCGGCCGAACGGCTTCCTGCGGCTCTACATGGGGTTCCAGAATACCTCGAACTCGGATCAGTCGATCCAGTACGAGGTCCACTTCTTCGATGCGACCGGGCTACCCATCACCGAGACCTCGGGATGGGTGCCGCTCGAAATCGCCGCGAAGAGCGCCGGCTATGCGACTGTGACGTCGGTCAGGCGTGAAGCGGCGACGTTCAAGGTCCACATGAGCTACCGGTAGCACCAGCGGCAGAGTGAAGGAGCGGTCGCGTGAGATTACTGACCACGGTTTTCGTGTTGGCGTCGATGGTCACCATCGACGCGCAGGTGCAAACCTTCTCGAAGGTGCGCATGGTCTTCAACCAGCAGGAGAAAATCAAGCGTGAAGCCGCGCGGTTGATGCTGCGTGACGACCTGATCCTGGTCGTCTCACGTGAGAACGGCGTCGAACTGAAGCGGATGAAGAAGGCCGACGTGCAGTCACTGGAGATCTCGCACGGCACGATGCCGCGCTACTCGCCCGACGGCCCGCCGCCGTTCTTCGTCACGACCGCTCCGTTGTTTCTCGACATCGGCGTGAAGGACTGGGTGGTAATCAGGACCGGCAACGACGCCTGCGCGCTGGAGCTGGACGAGTCGATCTCCCAAGCCGCCCGTTCAGCACTCCAACGATTCACTGGCCAACGGTTGGTCGAACGATAGACACAAACAAGGTGCGTACAGTACGAAAGGTGCGTACGGTGCGCCTAACCCCAAAGATCACTTGAGTTGATAGCCGCCATGGGCAAACCAGCTGTGACAGTGATGCGGGCGCACCACGCGTCGGACTCGCTGGGCCGTGGTGCGGAACGCCCGAGCGGTGCGTGGGGCGACGGCTCGAATGCGCTTCTCGATCAGAGCCCAGCCCGATTCGATCGGATTGAGGTCGTAGGAATAGGGGGGCAGGAAGCGCAGGGTGGCCCCGGCGGCCTCGACGAGATCCCGGACCGCGCGGGCCTTGTGCGCGCCCAGATTATCAAGCACGACGATGTCCCGGCCTCGCAACCGGGGCACCAGTCGGCGACGGACCCACGCGACGAAGCGCGCGGTGTTCATGGCGTCCCAGCCGGTCGCCATCGTGACCCAGCCGTCGATCCGCATCGCCCCGACCATCGTCAGGTTGTTGCCCCAATTCATGGGCCGGGGCTCGATCAACTCAGTGCCGCGCGGCAGCCACGCGTGCGAGCGGCCCATCGCCAGATTGGCACCCGATTCATCGAGAAACACGAGTCGGCGCGAGTCTACGGTCTCGACCCAGGCGCGGAACGCGGCGCGCTCGGCTTGGACGCTGGCCCGATCGTGCTCCACCGGCCGCGTGCGTTTTTTTGAACACGTATCCGGTCCGCTGCAGGGCGCGCAGGATGCTCGATCGACGGACCCGCGCCTTCGTCGCCACTCGACCGTTGTACACGCGCGTCAATTCGTCGGTGGTCCGGTCGGGTCGCTCCTTGACCAGCGCCTGTAAGACCGTGATCGCGACCGGGGACGCCCACCCGCCGCCCTTCGCTAGGGGATCGAGCACGCCCGTCTCGCGTTGGCGCCGGAGACGATAAGGAGCCTTCAGCAGGAGGCCCCGACATTTCCAGGTGGCGGCGGTAGTCCATCCTGTCGTGGAGAACGCGAACAACCAGGATGCGAGTCGTCGGCCTCGAAGAAGATGCTGTGGCGACCGCTGGTCGCCATGTGAATGCCAGCCCTGAGGTCGCGGCGCGCACACGTGACCGCCGTGCTACGAACGAGACCTTTCATCGTGTCACGAAGGGCATCCATGTTACACGATACACCGATCGGACGATGATAGCCCTGCTCGTGTGGACGGAAGAATTTGCTCTAGCCCGCAGCCGTCAACCAGTTCGTGGCCTGATCGATAGCCAATCCGCGCAGGGCCGTCGCATGGGCATTTGTTGATCGCGTCTCAAGCCAGGCCCCGATGGCTTCTTGGTGCAACGGCTGATCGAGTGTCGCCGACCTTGAGGAAACGTAGAAATCTGGACGGGTGGTCGACGGGCGGACGGACGGGCGGGCCCACTCACGGGGCGGCCCGCCGCTTCTTCTGGGTCAGTTCGGCCTCGCGCTTGCGATAGCTCTCCCCCTCAATCGGAATGATCTCGGCGTGGTGCGTGAGGCGGTCGATCAGCGCGACCGCGCAGGACGCGTTGGGAAAGACCGTGTCCCACTGCTTGAAGAGCAAGTTGGTGGTGACGATGATCGAGCGTTGTTCGTAGCGGCGACTGATCACTTGAAACAGCAGGTCGGCCGCGTGGGCGTCGTAGGACAAATACCCGATCTCATCAATGGCCAAGATCTGCGGACGCGCGTAGGCGCGCAACCGGCGTTCCAACGCGCGCGAGGTGTCCTGCCCGTTCAGATCGAGCAGCAGGTCCGAGGCGGTGATGAAGAGCGCGGAGTGGCCGGCGAGCACCGCCTGGTGCAGGAGGTTCTTGGTGAGCATGGTCTTGCCGAGCCCTTGGGCGGCGACCAGGACGACATTTTCGCCCTTGGCGATGAAGTCGAGCGAGAAGACCCGGTCGACGGTCGGCCGGTGTAATTGCTTCGGCCAGCTCCATTCGAAATCCGCGAGGGGTTTGAAGCGGCCGAGGCGCGCGGCCTGCAGCTGCCGTTCGAGCCGTCGGTGGGCGCGGGCATCGAGCTCGGCCTGCACCAGGGTATCGAGCAGGACGGTCGGGCTCCAGCGGGACCGCGTCGCCCGGGCGATCAGGTCGTTGAGGCTGCCGGCGGTATGCGTGAGCCCGAGCCGGCTCAGGTTAGCGGTCAGGGTCGTCGTCGGTGTCGGCGCGGCTGAGGTCATCGTAGGACTCCAAGCGATGCGGGGTGATCGTGAGGTCGCGGACGCCGGGCCGGTCGGGCAGGATCATCGGCACGGGCGGCGCGTGGCCCCGGTGGCGGCGGCGGCTTTCAAGAATGTGGGAGATGGAGCCCGCGCCCAGGGCGTCGCGCGCCAGGGCGAGGGCGATGGCGGTCGCGAGTTCCTGCGGCCCATAGTCGTCGAGGAGTGCGAGCAACCGGATGAGATGCGGCCGGAGTGCGTCGCCGCGCTCGGCCAGGCGGGCGAAGAGAGTCGCGGTGATTGGGACGGCGAGGCGCAAGCGATCGCGGGTGCTCGACGCATTCGCCTGCCGCGTGGCGGTGAGCAGCTGGTCCAGATGCGTCGGGTCCTCGATCGTGACGCCGCTGTCGTAGCTGCGCCCGTGCCGGGCGATCTCGTCGGCCCCCTCCACGACCCGCACGGTCGTGGCACTGGCCAGCAGCGTCAGCGGCCGGCGGACGTGGGTGTGCGGAATCGAGTAGCTGTTGCGATCGAACCGGACGTACGCCAGTTTGCCGGAGACGACCGGCCGCATCAGCGCCGTCTCGAAGGGATGGGCGGGCAGCGGGAGGAGCCGCGGCTGCTCCTGCGCGAAGACCTGGGCGACCGTCTGGTCGCGCTGCTCGGGATGCGGACGCTGATGGGCGATCGCGTCACGCCAGCGCTGAAACTGCGCATTGAGATCGTCGACGTCGCGAAAGGTGCGGGCGGCAAAGAACGCGTCGCGGAGGTAGCGGATCTGGCGCTCGACCTTCCCTTTCTCATTGCCGCGCGCCGGGGTGCAAGGCCGGACCGCAAAATGATAATGTCCCGCAAGCTCCAGCAGGCGCGGGTGAAAGCGGATGGCGGTTCCCTGGCGTTCCAGCACGGCACTTTTCAAGTTGTCGTACTTATGTGCCCGCGCGCGATATGTGGCGGCGACGAGCGCCCACTCGAAAAGAGGTGCCGGTCCGGGGATCCCCGGCCACATAATTTTGGCGTCTCTTGACGGGATGATCACCGAGCGCCGATGGCGCAAGGAGGTTGTCCATGTTGGAGCGCTACTTCGCCCGCCCGCAGACTGTCGATCGAATTCACGCATCATGGCTTGGTCCAGCTATCGAGCAGTGCGCGACCTGGCTGATTGAGCGTGGTCACGCGGCTAAGAATCTGGCGCGGTATGTGCCGATTCAGATGCACTTTGCCGCGTTCGCGCAGGCCCGAGGCGCGACACGTTACGAAGATCTCGCGGCGCATGTCGATGCATTCGTGAGCGCCTGGATCGCCCGACCCGATCACCGGCGCGCTCCTGGGGCGCCGCGTCCACGCTTGACGCAGGAAATCCGCTGGCCCATCGAGCAGATGCTGCGATTGGTGGTGCCAGGATTTGTTGGCCACACGCGTCATCGAGTGCTCCAGGAGCCCTTTGCGGGCGCGGTGCCAGGTTTTTCGCGTACTTGCGTAGCGAGCGCGGCCTGCGTGAGGAGACCGTCGTCCAATATGCCCACCACCTTCGCCAGCTCGAAGCATATTTGGCCGGGATTGGGCTCGAGGACATCCGGTCCCTGTCCCCGGTGGTGGTGAGCGGATTCTTCACCGATCGGAGTCGCGGGCTGCACCGGACACGTGTGCGCGATCGATGTGGCATCGTCCGAGTGTTTCTCCGGTACCTGCATCGGCAGGGCCTCCTCGCCCGCGACCTGAGCCGCACGGTCGAAGCGCCACCGGTGTACCGATTAGCGACGATCCCGCGGTCGATCACCTGGGACGAGGTGCGCCGCATGCTCGACGCCGTCGACCAGCGTACGGTGGTGGGTCGTCGTGATTACGCGATACTGCTGCTCTTGGTGACCTACGGTCTGCGGGCACGGGAGGTCGCGGCGCTCACGCTGGATGATGTGGACTGGCGTCATGACCGATTGCGCGTACCTGAGCGCAAGGCGGGGCACTCGACGGCGTATCCGTTGTCGCCGCTGGTGGGCCAGGCGATCCTGGCGTACCTGAAAACGGGCCGCCCCACGACGTCCTCCCGCCGGATTTTCTTTCGCACGCTCGCGCCGTGCGAGGCGATCACACATTCGGCCGTGTCCTGTCGCGCAGCCCACTACCTCCGGCAGGCCGGGATTGTCGTCCCGCGTCCAGGCTCGCATACGTTGCGCCACACCTGCGTCCAGCGCCTCGTCGATGCGGGGTGGCCGCTCAAACCCATCGGGGATTACGTCGGGCACCGCAGTCCGTCATCGACCGAGATCTACAGCAAGGTCGCGGTCGAGACCCTGCGCGACGTGGGGTGCGGCGACAAGGAGGAGGTGATATGAAATCCTCCTGGACCGGTTTCCATAGCCCGTTGGCGCCGGGGATTGATGCGTTTCTGGCTCACAAGCGCGCGCTCGGCTGCCAGTTCCACGTCGAGGACTTGTCGCTGCGGCTGTTCGATTCGCTTCTTGGCCCACGCCACGATCGTGCCCATGACGGGCAAGAGCTACCTGCTGCGGCAACGGGCGAGCGCCACGCCCGAGGCCTGACGCGGGCCGTGGACGCTGCCGGCGCCGTGGACGCACAGACCGCGTCCACCGCGCCTTGGAAATCGCCAGGCGATTTCCACAAGCGCCCACCGCCGTCATCGTCGTGGATTTAGGAGACGAACACCCAGAAGATACGCCCGCGCTTGCGCGCGGGCCACGAGTCAGACGATACTCAACGCCCCTACTGCGTGGCCGGTTTTTAGACGTTCTTCAGTGGCCGCATTTAGACGTTCGGTGACAGACAATGGGCCGGAGTTCGTCGCGCGGGTTGTGCTGCCCTGGCTTCTGGCCGCGCAGATCGAGACGGCGTTCATCGACCCCGGCAAGCCGTGGCAGAATGGCGTCGACGAATCGTTCAACGGGAAGTTCCGGCACGAGCATCTCTCGTTGCAGTGGTTTCGCAACCGCGCCGAGGCGGCGGTCAGCATCGAGCAATGGCGTCGTCACTACAACGAGGTTCGGCCGCACTTGAGTCTCGCGTATCAAACACCGCACGAGTTCAAGGCGATCACGGAGACGACCACCAGGACGGGGCGCTCGGCGGCTGCGCCGCCTCGCGCTGAACAAGATGAAGTCAGGACAGAAGAACCGAACGTACTAACTAACCCCGAAGGGGCCATTCTCCAGTAACGATTGGTCCGAAGAAACCCGTCAGGTCAAGACTCCTGGGTTCGCGAACGCAGGGAAACGAGCAAGATGTCGAACGGAGGCTGCAGAAGCTACCACCTCGGCAGTAAGACCGTCAAGTTGCATGCGACTTAGCCAAAGAAGGACAGGGGGCAAGAACCGTCAGCATTCGGCGAACGGCTCGAGCCCGCAGGCGGCCAAGTCGGACATATAGCCGAACACGATCTTGTGGCGCTCAGCGCGGCGCCCTCGTCGTATGTTGCCAGGCCACGACACGCCTCACTTGTTCAAACGAATATGTGTGGCACCGCTCGCGAGAGGGGTGTCTGCATATAGTGGGGCTTCGGTACTGGCCGGCACGACCGTCAACCATTTTGCGGCTCGTCCCAACTCGTCATCGCTCTCCGACTGAAAGACAAACACTGGAGCGACATAGCTTTGCCTCACCCCCCGGGGCCCGAAATAGTATCCGAGTTGGCCATCGTCGACTGACCGGACCCGCCCCAGCTGTGTCCCCATCGACCGAATCACGTCACGCCTCAAGTCGACGCCAGCGGTAATCCGGACTCGTCTATGTCGAGTCACCTTTCGCCACGAAATGTCGGCCCCGACTATGCTCCGATCCGACGCGACGAAGACCGCCGCATGGGCACCGGCACCGACTGCAGGGATTCCATCGAGGAAACGTTCGAAGAGCGCGATCCCCACGTTGACCTGCTGGGTTCTCGTCCCTCTGTCCACGTCGATTTCCTGATCGATCACGTGCCGAACCTCGGCCGGGGCGAGCCGATCATCTTCCGACATCGGGAGCACGCCAGACGATTCCAAGAACCCGGCGGCCAGGCGCGTAATTTCATCGTCAGAAAGCCGCCAGGTGAGAGCAGGCGCACCATACTTCCGAACCCGATGAGTGACAATTACATCATCCGACAGCGCGTAATGCGTGATCGACACGTCGTCGTGATCGAATCGAGAATACGAGTCGCCGCGACTGACGGTCCCCTCCTTCAAGCCAAGCGCTTTCTTCCAAGTCGCCTCAACTTGTTGGCTGTCTAGCGACTCAACTTTGTACGTCCACGTCGCTTCCGGGTATTGGCTCTGGCGTGTCGCCCCCGTTCCGTTCGTGGTTACCAGGATGGCGTAGACCAGCGCAAGGGCCAACATGCGGACACGAAACCAGATTCTTCCCATGGTCGACCTTTACTGGATGTAGCGAATCCTGAAAACTGTCGGCCGCAGGATATCGGACACGGTTGTCCCTTTACCGATCCAGTGATCATTGTCCACTGTATTTGTTGACCCGGACTGTGATTCAGCTGACATCACGGCCGGATAGTTCACTCCAAATAGTCGAACAAACCAGTTCGTGGCCGCGTCAAGCCAGGCAGTAGCTATCGGGTCACCCGCCTGTATTCTGTTCGCGAAATCTGGACCAGCATTGGGAACAACGAACGGAATGCGCGCATCAAGACTTAGGGTGCGGAAACTCAGGACCATATGCAAGCCGCGGAAGGAATTGCGCCAAGCGTGAATGTATCTGTCATCCTCGATCTTTAGAGTCTCGCAGGCGGACAGCACAAGCCATTCGAGATCGCCGTCACCGAGGATCATTTCGCGGGAACTAGCGATAGAGGACGCCTGGGAGTTGCCAAACGCAAGCACCGCTCGATAGTCACTGGGACCGCTGCCGAGCGTGCCACCGTGCCCCGAGTAGTAGGCCATATCCACTGCGTCAACAAAGTCGCTGTCGCGGCCGTTACCAACGGTTTGGTCTCGGAACTGGCGCTCCTGCGCCAAATCGTTTCCAAGGTCAAAGCGGCCGGTCGCGCCTTGTTGTGTCATCTCCTCGTAGAATCCCGATGCGTCACCGTCGGTGTTTCTGAGATCAGTCTGTAGACCGTTGTAATTGTTAATCCAAACAGCTCCAACCTCCGATGTCGTGTCGTCCCCTGAGGGTGTGGTCGGGCTGGGAGCGGCGGTCGTACCCGCGGCCTGAACATTGGTTATGCGGAAACCGAACCCTGTCACGC
>CAYHHH010000104.1:12396-15442 GCA_964356125.1 uncultured Bifidobacteriaceae bacterium
ATTCCCGCTCCCGTCGCTGACGTGAATGTAGTCGAAGCCGGCCTCTACCCAAGTTTGCGAGTCGAAGGTCACGTCGATGGCCGAGGCAGACCCGGCCAATGTGTACGACCAGGTATTGTCGTAATTGTCAGCGTACGGGTGGGCCGACTCGGGAAAGGATCCGGTCGGCGTCGGGGTCGGTGTAGGCGCGGTCGTACCCGCGGCCTGAACATTGGTTATGCGGAAACCGAACCCTGTCACGCTGCCGTCAGAGGTTAATCGAACGCGGACTGTGCGGCCGGTGATCCGCTTTGTTTGCCCCGCCAGACTCGTACCGGTGAAGGGACTGCCCGCGATGGCATTCCCGCTCCCGTCGCTGACGTGAATGTAGTCGAAGCCGGCCTCTACCCAAGTTCGCGAGTCGAAGGTCACGTCGATGGCCGAGGCAGACCCGGCCAATGTGTACGAAGAGGTAATGTCGTAATTGTCAGCGTACGGGTGGGCCGACTCGGGAAAGGACTGCCCGGCAACCGTTCCGGCAAACGGGAACGTGAAGAGCGTCGCGTAAACGAGAACCCAACCGAACAGCGGGAAATGGCAAAAAGGCGACCGCCTTTTTCGCGCCGGCTCTCCCTGCGCTAACGACGTCGGGGGAATATCGAGAACCGAATGCACACGATTCTCCTAATCAATTCGAGAGCGTTTGTTGCGAGACTATAGTTCGGCGATGGAGACTGCGTCAACGACGTCAAAATCGCACTAATACTTGAGCGTCAGATCGTGTCAGCGTGTGAAACAAGACGCGATATTAGCGGGTTCTGTTAACGAGGGACCCGATTCTCAGACTCGGCGCTGACTAGGCCGTTTCTCAACCGCATCTCAAGGCAAACCACGCGGGGCACATTCCGGGCCGGGCGATGCCGATCGGTCAACGCCGGCGCGGCCTGGTCATCGCCTCGCGTCATGCCCGACACGCCCTTCGGTGTGGCCTTCGCAGTCTTTAGCCAACCCGCCGCCTCCAGCCAGGTCCGAGCTGGTTTGTCGGGAGGTCCACCTGAAATCCCCATGTTCTACTACCGGCCGCTTGGGGGCGAGAGCGGTGTCGGCAAGGAACTGGTGGCGCGACAGATTCACGAGTTGGGACGCCGCCGCCAGGGACCGTTCGTCGCCATCAACTGCGCGGCGCTGGTCGAAACGCTGATCGAGGCCGAGTTGTTCGGCATCGAGGAGCGGACCGCGACCGGCGTGCGCGGCCGGCGCGGCAAGTTCGAGCACGACGGTGGCGGCACCCTGTTCCTGGACGAGGTGTCGGACCTGTCGACGGCGGCGCAGGCGAAGCTGCTGCGCGCCATCCAGGACTTCACCGTCGAGCGGGTGGGGGGCAACGGGGCGCGGCGCATCGACACACGGATCGTCGCCGCCACCAATCGGCCGCTGGCGGAGCAGGGCCTGTTCCGGACCGACCTGTTCTATCGCCTGAGCGGGGTCGAGATCGCGGTGCCGCCCTTGCGGCGCCGCAAGGCCGACATCCTGGAACTGGCGCAGTACTTTCTGGCGCGCCACGACGGCCGCGGGCGGTTGAGCATGACGCCGGCCGCGGTCGACGCACTGATCGCGTACGACTGGCCAGGCAACGTGCGCGAACTGGAGCGGATGCTCGAAGGCGCGATCGCGACGGCCGAGTCGCGCCAGATCAGCGTGGACGACTTGCCGATCAGCCTGCGGGGCACGTATGGCGACGTGCTCGTGCCTGCGTTCCGGCTCGGCGACACCATGCGCGCGTGGGGCAGCCGCTATGCCCGGCTGGTGCTCGAACGGCATGCGGGCAACAAGCGGCAGGCGTGCCACATGCTCGACATCAGCTACCACACGCTCAATGCCTACCTCCGCTATCGCCCGGCGCCGTCCGCGCCGCCGACCGAGGTGGTGCGCGAACTGGTGTCGCCGCCCTAAGCGGACACGCCTCAATGGTTCTGCACTGGTTTTGCCGGAGGCCTCCGGCAGGTTGAAGGCGGCGAGGCAGGGCGGGGGTGACGTGCGGTCCTGCGCCTGAGAAGCGGCCACGTCGGCCGTCGGCTCAGGGTCTGAGAACCAGCGTTCGGTTAACAGTTGAGGCCGCTAATACGGTCTATCGTCCATCCCATCACCATGACCAACACTCCTGATACTCCCGCGCAATTGTGCGACCTGATTCGCTCGGTCGAAGCCCGCATCACGACACAGCAGCAAGAACGCCAGGCGCTGGTTGCCCAGCTGCGAGACATTCGCCGGACGGCCGAGCGCCCGCTGCTGGCGCTTGTCGGTCACGCCGAAGCACCTCGCCGGCGTGGACGGCCGCGGACGAAGGATGCCACAGGGGTCGCGAAGCGAGCGGTTTCGGCCGCCACGCGCAAGAAGATGGCAGCCGCGGCGAAGAAGCGGTGGGCTGCCACGCGGGCAGAGGGGGCGTAGCGCCGCCGGTCAGGCGACGTCGACGAGCGCGCGGGGGTTTCTCGCGGAGACCATCAACAGGGGGCGCGCCGCCCCCGACGGTGCGCGCCGACCCTGCTCCCATTCCTGCAAGGTTCTGACGGACACTCCCAGCAGCGCCGCGAACTTCAGTTGTGAGAGGCCCGTCTTTTCGCGCACACTCGACACCGACGGCGGGTTGGTCATACGGCCATGCTGACCACTCTTCAACTCCGCAATACCGTCCAGAATCTCCCGGCCGATGTTTCGCTTAGTCGCCATCGAGCGCCTCCTTGATCTTCTTGAGAACAGGTCCCGCAATACTGTCCGCTTCGTTCTTCGCGTACATCGTCAGCATCCAGATCTGCCCTTGCTGTAGTCGCAAGTAGTAGATGACGCGGACCCCGCTACGCTTGCCGCCACCAGGCAGGTGAACACTTCGAGTACGATACGTCAGAGACGTAGTTTACGCTAGCTCCAACGTCCCGAAGGCATGGCTTTGTGTTCATCCACATCATCTCGCCGTGCGTGACGTTCAACGACCACGACGGCTCGACCAAGAGCTACGCCTACACGCGCGAGCACAAGGTCGAGGTCGTGCAGGCCGACTTCGTGCCGC
>CAYHHH010000105.1:0-5147 GCA_964356125.1 uncultured Bifidobacteriaceae bacterium
GTGGCTCGTAGACGGATCGCGCTTGACGTGGAGTACCGCTTCATAGAAGGCACGGAGGTACACGGAGTTTTCTTTCTTAAGAAAAAGAATGCTCCGTGAGGCTCCGTGCCTCCGTGTCTCCGTGTTGAAGCAGAAAATCAGGGCACGAACGTGAATTTGGCGAGGTTGGTCACGCCGGTGGCCCAGCCGAGCAGCGTCGCCCCTGGCGGACGGACGCGCGCGCTGATGCGCACGTAGTACTCGCGATGCGGATCGAGCTGGGACGTGCGGCACAGCACGAGACCGTTCAACGACGTCAGCCACTTCTTCGCAACAGCTTCGCTGTCGGTCACCAGCGCCTCGACGACGCGGCCGTCGACGGTGCGCGACAGGTTGTGCACCCGCGTCAGCGTGTCGTAACGATCGGTCGTGGTCACGACGGCCGTCGCGATCGTGCGATCGACCCAGGCCGGCACGATCATTTTCAGATCGACGTCGTAGGTGAAGGTGGTCCGCACGCCGCCGTTGATGACCTGGCGCACTTCCTCGGTGTAGCCGTTGTCGAGATCGATCGATACGATCACCTGCTCGGCGCGCACAAGCGGCACGATGCGCAGCGTCCCCTCGGCATACGCGACGCTCCCGAGCGCGACGACCAACAGCGCGAGGACAGCGACCCAGTTTCTAGATTTCACCTAATACCTCAACGCGACCGCCATCGTCGCCCGCCAGAATGAAAGGTGCTCCCGCCCGACACTGTTGCCAAGCGTCTCGCCTTCGCCCCGCAGTGTGCTCAATCGCCTGACGTCCCAACTCAGCCCCACCCTCGGCGTGAGAAATCCCGTCACCCCGCCACCCAGACTCAGCGCCGGCAGGGTGCGGTTATGCTCGATGATGCCGAACTTCCCGAACGCATCAACGTGCATCAGTCCCGCACCACCCGAGAAATACGGCCGAAGCCCGTAGCCGGCCATCCGGCGCGGCAGCGCAACCACGACGTTGCCCGTCAGGGTCGTGACCGCGCTGGTCAACACGAGGTTTTCAATCAACGGGTCCCGGACGTCATCGGTTTGAAAGAACCCGGGGGCCCGCCCGAAATCCGCCTCGATCCCGAAAATCTCTCCGAGCCAGCCCCCGGAGATCCCCGTCACGACATTCTGCGTTTCGATCGCGTGATCCGGGTCAACGAATGTCGTCGCTCCACCGAACGAAAATCCGATAAACGGCCGAACCTGCCATTCCGCTGCGGCCGGCGCCGGGAGCAGCCACAGCGCAAGTACGAGCCACCGTCCGTGCATCAGCGGACGAACACGTTCAAGAACAGGCGCGCAAATGGCGACAACGCGATGTCGCCGTTTGCTGGCGAGTACAGCTTCACGAGGCCGTCGCTGTTCGCCATCACAATCAGCGTCAGCCCGCGGTTCGGCAGCGTCATCATCAGCGCTGACGACGCGTGCGGCGTCATGCCGAATTGCCAGACGACTTTCTCGCCGTTGTAGGTCTGCACGAACCATCCGGCGCCGTGCGGCAGCGGCGTGCCATTCACGCCCGGCGCGCTCCATGCGTACTCGAGCGTGCCGCGCTCGAGCAGGATTCCCTGCTTCAGCGCCAGATCGAACTTCGCAAGATCGCGGACCGTCGTGATGATGCCGTTCGACGGCGTCAGCACGGCGGCGCTCTCAGGATAGGTCGACAGCGACGACCGGCCGCGATCGTCCACCGCATAGGGCATCGCGCGGCGCTGCAGCACGGCGCTGTAATGCTGGACGTCTTCAGGGAACGGCACGCCTTCGGCCGGCGGCACAATCGTGAGGATGTTGGCCCCGGGCACCGAATCGATCATCGCGATCCGCTTGAAAAGGTTCGCGAGCGACTCGCGGTACGAATCAACGGTGCAGGTGCGGAGGATTCGCCAGAGCGGGTCGAGACGTTCGGGCCGGTAGGCGAACACGAGACTGTCGGGTGCGCCAGATGTGTGCGTGAGCAGATGGCGAATGGACGCGTCGGGCTCGATCGTCTCGACTCGGAAATCGCCGATGCGATCGTCCAGCGACAGGCGCCGCTCTTCGGCGCACCGCAGCGCCATCGCCGACGTGAACATCTGGGTCAGGCCATCAGCATGGAATGGCGTGTCTGTTCTGGTGGCAACGAACTTGGCGATGTCCTGGTGCCCGTAGGCGCGCTCCCAGACGATACCGTGGGTATCGACGAGAGCGGCGGCCAGGCCGGGGATGCCGGCCTGCACGCGCAACGAATCGAGATAGGCGCCGAAAACCTCGTAAACGATATCCTGCTGCGCCCGCGCCGGAACGCAGAGGCACACCATCGCGGCTATGAGTGCGGCGAAGGATCGACGGCGCATCTATTCGTCGCGATTGTACCGGAACTTTCGCGGTTCGGAGAGCGCAATCTCGGCGGCAAGTTGAACTGCCGCATCGACATCGGGGCGTCCCGACTGAACGCGATTCTCCTGCGACAACGCCGTCGACAACAGCGCCCATGACGGAACGGCCAGCGCCTGCCGGGCGCGCGAGGCTTCAGCCCAGCGCGCCCGGCCGATCGGCCGTTTGCTCTTAGCTGCCCGCATACGTCGCCGCCTTGGTTTTGCGCTGGCGGCGGGTCTTCACCCAGTAGCCGCCCACGAGAGCCATGGCGAGGATCAAAATCCAAATAAACATGCCTGCCTCCTAAGGGGATGCCGGCTACAGTTCAGCAAGGAGAGGGCCGGATGTCGGCTCTTGGACAGATTGGCGCAAGTAACTGAATCAAATATGGTTATGGCGTTTCCAAAAGCGGCCGATCGCGGTCACGCCAGCTAAGGGCCGCAGCCGACCCGCAAATTGGGCAATCGGCTTACGAATTCGTCCGTCGCAGGGGTGTTACCTTACATATGCAGCCACGTGAATTCAGAGCCGAACCCACCGGGAATCCCCACCGTGCTTATCCTCGACGACGAGCCATTCGTGCGACACGCTGCGCGGCGGTTTCTCAAAGGCTCCGGGTATGGCTGCGTGGAATCGGACACGGTCGACGGCGCGATCGAGCTGCTGCACTCCACTCCCGTGATTGCGGCGATGCTCGACATGCGCCTGCCCGACGGACGCACCGGGCTCGACGTGCTGACCGATCTGCGGAAGGTTCCCGAGTTCCGCGATATTCCAGTGCTGATCGTCACGGGCAGCATCCTCACCGAATCAGAACGAGCCGCGATCGCGAAGCTGCGCGGTTTTGTGTTTTTCAAACCTGAGGGCTTCTCGACGATCGTGAATTTTCTCGATCGACTGACCGGCCGCGATCGCAGTGGATAGTTAGGTTGGGTGCGTTGGGTGCGTTAGGTGCGAGAGGTGCGATGGGTGCGGAGCCGCAAGAGATTCTGGTAAACGTCGCGCCAGGCCAGCGCACCACTGCCCTGCTCTATACAGCACAGGTTGCGGCGCCCCGCCCCGCAACGCTGATGCTCGCGCACGGCGCGGGCGCACCACAGCAACATCCCTTCATGGTCAGCTTCGCGCGCGCGCTGAGCGAGCGCGGGCTCGACGTGGTGACGTTCAACTTTCTCTACACCGAGCAACGGCGCAAAGTACCCGATCGCATGCCCCAGCTCGTGGCCTGCTATCGCGCGGCGATCGACGCGGCGTGCGCCATCGTTCCCAGCGCGCGCGAGCGTCTCTTCATCGGCGGCAAATCGATGGGCGGACGCGCCGCGACCCACGTCGCCGCGGGCGATGCCGCGCTCGCACTCGCGGGAATCGTGCTGCTCGGCTATCCGTTGCACCCGCCGGGGCGGCCGGATAAGCCGCGCGACGCGCATCTGCCCGACGTCGGCCGCCCCATGCTGTTCGTGCAGGGCACGCGCGACACCTTCGGCACACCATCGGAGCTGAAGCCGGTTCTTGCCAGCCTCTCGCCCCTGCCGACGCTCCATCACGTCGAGGGCGGCGACCACTCGTTCAAAATCGCAGGCCGCGACGCGAAGGCGCGGCAGCCCGCGGTCTACGGCGAGATTCAGGACACGATCGTGGATTGGATCCAACACGCCTGAGTTGGTGCGTTAGGTGCGTTAGGTGCGTTGGGTGCGTTGGGTGCGAGAGGTGCGAGGGGTGCGAGAGGTGCGTTCGGTGCGGCGGGTGCTCCGGGACTGCCAAGACTCTTGGACTCCCGGACTCCTAGACTCCCGGACTCCCCGACTCCTGCCCGGATCCTCCATCGCGCGAAACCCGTCCTAACAGGCGATTGTGAGGTGCTCATGTCCCTTCGACCGGTAAAAGACGTACGCCAATCAGTTCCAACGATGGAAGGCGCGGGCGTGTCGCTGCGCCGCGCGTTCGGGTTCGGCACCACGAGCGAGTTCGACCCGTTCCTGCTGTTGGACGACTTCCGCAACGACAATCCCGACGCGTATCTCGCCGGCTTTCCGTGGCATCCGCATCGCGGCATTGAAACAATCACGTATGTGCTCGCCGGCACCGTCGAGCATGGCGACAGCCTCGGCAATCGCGGTCAGATGGGCGCGGGCGATGTGCAGTGGATGACGGCGGGCAGCGGCATCCTCCATCAGGAGATGCCAAAGGGCGATCCGCAGGGTCGGATGCACGGCTTTCAGCTGTGGTCGAATCTGCCGTCCTCACTGAAGATGACCAGGCCGCGATATCAGGACATTTCTGCGAGCGACATTCCCGAAGTGACAGACGACGACGGCACGCGCGTGCGGGTAATTATCGGCGACTTCTGGGGCAAGGCCGGACCGGTGGAAGGCGTGGCAGCCGATCCGCGGTATCTCGATGTGTCGGTGCCTCCGGGAAAAACAAAACGGATCGCCGTCGATCGCGCGAACAATGCATTCGCCTATGTGTTCGCGGGCTCCGGCACGTTCCGCGACGCATCGGATCCGCAGGCCGTCGCAACGGAACGCATTGGAGGCGCCGAAGACGGCACGTTCGACCTCGTGAGCAATCGCTCGCTCGTCGTCTTCGATCGCGGTGATGAGATTGTCGTACAGGCAGGCGACGAAGGCATCCGCTTCCTGCTCGTCTCGGGCAAGCCGCTCGAAGAGCCGGTCGCCTGGCGCGGCCCAATCGTGATGAATTCGAATGTTGAGCTGCAGCAAGCGTACGCAGAGCTGCGGGCAGGAACGTTCATCAAATGAAAAAAGGGGTGAGGGGTGAGGG
>CAYHHH010000105.1:5247-15288 GCA_964356125.1 uncultured Bifidobacteriaceae bacterium
AGGGGTGAGGGGTGAGGGAAAATTACCCTTTACCCCTTGCCCCTTCAAGTTACGGGACAACACTGAACGGTGCGCTCGCGGTGTTGTTGAAGCCACCCGACACAGTTGACAGGTCGCCGTTCGCCGTGTTCGCCGCGCCGCCGCTCACGGCCGAGTTTCCGCCGCTCGCGATGTTGCTGTCTCCTGCGGCCACGCTCGAATACATACCGCTGGCCTCGTTGGCACCGCCGCCGGTGACGCTTGCCGAGAGACCGCCGAGACGGTTGAAGTAGCCGGCAACCAATCCCGTCCCGAAGTTATAGCGATGACTGGCCCCAATGACGACGTTGTGCGAACCGCCGCGCTCGGCGGACGCATGACCAGACGGCTCGTTGAATCCGACGATGAGATTTCCGCGACCATTCGCCGTGAACGAGTCTCCTGACCCGTTCCCGTTCTGGATGTGCACGTTCGCGCCGCTGAAGATCACATGCGGCCCGGCGAGACCGTTGATGGCGGCGGTTTCGACTCTCACATACGTCGCAAGCGGCGCGAGAGGGGCTAACGACGCCAACGGTGCTACGGAGTCGCCGAGGGCCGCCACGGTGTCGGCGAGCGCCTGGCGGGCAGCCGCCTCGTTGGCGATCTGTCCCTCGAGCGCCGCGTCAGCCGCCGCCCGGGTAGCGGCTTCCGCAGCGATGGCTGCGTCGACCGCGGCCTGGGTCACCCCACCGCCCGCGATGCCGTTGATGTTGTTCCGAAGGATCGTGTCCGCCGCCTGACGCGCGCTGACTTCGTTGTTCAGCGCCGCCTCCATCTGGGCGATCTTCAGCTTCGACTGTTCAATTTGCGCTATGAGGGAAGTCACATACGTCCGGAGAGCGGATAAGCCTCCCCAGTCGTACTCGAAACTCAACGTGGTGGCCCCTATGCGTTGACCACGGTTTTCACTGCTTCCCTGCGCCTGAGCCTCGATCGTACCAACCAGCACAAGGCAGATTACGAGTACCCCGAGCACGCGTGCGCGCTTCAGACTCATAACTACTCTCCTTGAAATGGAAGGTGCCTAAAGGGGGAGGGGTAGGAGGACTCTAGCAGAACAAGGCGCCAGCGCCAAAATTCCGTCAGATAACAGATCTGTAATCTATGGCCGCCAGGTCACGACGCGGGCCTGATCGCATGTCACCGGCAGGTGCGCGTCTTTCGGCGGGATGTTACCCATATAACACCCAGGTATCAGGTAGAACGTGCTCGGGGTGGCCGGCAGTGGCGGTGGAAGGGCCTTCAGTGTCGCCCTATACGTCACCACCTGGCCGGAGGTCACCCTCAGATCGACAGCCATCGACTCGTACCCAGCGGCACTGAGGTCTAGACGAAGCACCCCAGCCTCGATGAGCGCGCCTCCCCGGTCGGCGCTGAAATCTTCGGGAAGGCCGACGTAATAGCCGTCGGCAAAGACCTGGGCCGTCGCCGGCTGGACGTCGAGCACGAGGCGCCCCGGAGCCGGAGACGTAACGGGCTTCGGCTCGGGCGCGGGAGGCGGCGGAGGCGCCACCACAAGCTGCGGCACGTAGAACAGCCACATCGGAGCGAAGGGGGCGAGAGGTGCGCTAGGTGCGTTAGGGGCGCTAGGGGCGTTGGGTGCGTTGGGTGCGTCAGGGGCGTTGGGTGCGGGGGGTAGTCCGATGCGCGGCAGCGGCAATCCGATGGGCGCGAGCGCCCCGCCGCGGGGTGCGATGGTGAAGCGCGGCAGCGGATCGCGCGGCGCGGGCACGCTGGGGATGACGTATCCCATCTGGCTGTATGCGAGCGCCGGAACCGCCAGCATCAGCGCCGCGATCAGCGCCGCTCTTGAAACATGCATGGTGTCGGTTCCATCATAGCGCGTCGCCGGGCTTACGCTAGAATGGCTTCGCCATGCGGCCGATCCTGCTTATCGAAGATGACCCCAACGACGTGCTGCTCGTGAGGGACACCCTCGACCAGGTCAACCTGATCAACGACATCGACGTGGCGACGACGGTCGACGCGGCGCGGACCTACGTGCTGCGGAAGATGCCGGCGCTCATCATTTCCGATATCCACCTGCCCGGCGAGTCGGGCCTCGATTTTCTGCACTGGCTTCGCGGACAGCCGGCGCCCCTCGGCGGCGTGCCGGTCATCATGATGAGCGTCTCGACCGACGAAGTGCACCACATGCGCGCATCGGCGCTCGGCGCGCTCATCTTCATGACCAAACCGATCAAGCAGGACGTGCTGCTCGATCAGCTTCGCGGCCTTGGCCTGCTCGTCACGCACATCCCCCAGGGGGAGCAGGCGGGCCTCATCATCGAGTACCGGACGCACTGATCACGCCCAACACACATCAAAAAATCTTAGCTAACATCGTACGTTTCCGTCTATACTTAATTCATTAGTTGATAAATATGCGTATCCATTTGATCAATCCGTCCCACGTGTCCTTTGGCGTGGCCGTCATCACTCCCCGTTGGCTCTATGTGTTGGCCGCGGCTACCCCGTCTCAATACGGCGAGCCGGTCATCACGGACGAGACCCTCGAACAACTCGACCCGTCCACCATTGCGGCGGGCGACGTGGTCGGCATCGGTATCCACACGGGCAATGCCCTGCGCGGCTACGAGGTCGGACGTATCGTCCGGGACCGCGGCGCGTTGGTGGTGTACGGCGGCATTCACGCCACGCTGTACCCCGACGAAGCCATGGACCTCGGCGGCGGTCACGCCATCGTCAAGGGTGACGGCGACCTCGCATGGGGTGAGGCCATCAAAGGGGTCCTCAGCGGGGAGCTCGGCACGGTGTACGACGGCGGAAAAATCGACGCCGATCATTTCGTGAAGGCGCGCTGGGATCTGCTGCCGCCCGATCGCTACATGTGGGCATCGGTGCAGACCGTGCGCGGCTGCCCGAAGCACTGCTCGTTCTGCTCGGTGTGGAAGACCGACGGCCAGGAGCCGCGCCAGCGCGGCGTCGACGCCGTCGTCGAGGAGATCGTGCAGCTGCGCCGGCTCGGGTTCCGGTTCATCGCGCTTGCCGACGACAACTTCTATCCCGTCACGCTCGAAGATCTCGAGCTGGCCTCGCGCCGCGCCGATCACGGACGTCTGAACGAACTGAAGGCGATGCGCGCCGAGCGGTTCGAGCTGATGGCCAGGCTCGCGAAGCTGCCGAGCGACATGAACTTCTTCACACAGATCACCATGGAAGCGGCCGAAGATCCCGAGTTCCTCCACGCCATGCGCGATGCGCGCATCAAGGGCGCGCTCGTGGGTATCGAGTCGGTCACCGCCGAAGGATTGAAGGACGTCTACAAAAGCTTCAACCTGTACGGTGAAGCGCTCGTGCAGCGGCTGCGCCAGTTCAAGGAGCACGGCATCCACGTGCTCGGATCATTCATTTTCGGATTGCCGAGCGATCGCGTCGAAACGTTCAATGCGACGGCGGCGCTGGCGCTCAAAGCCGACGTCACGTTCGCGCAGTTCGTCATGCTGACGCCGTTTCCCGGCACCGTCGACTTTGCGAAGTGGGAGCTTGCGGAGGCGAAGAAGAAAGACTCGGAGGCGGTCGATGGCATCCCGATTACGCGCCACTGGCTCATTCCGCAGTCGCGCCGCCCCAAGGTCTACGCGCCGCACCCGACCCTGTCGGCCGACGAAATCCGCGCGCGCACTCAGGGCGTGTGGGACCAGTTCTACAGCCTGCCCCACATCTGGCGCCGCTCGCGCGCGGTGAAGTCGCTGAAGAACCGGATCGGCTTCGTGCTGTGCTCGAAGCTCTACCGTCAGATGTACGCCAACACCGGCATCGCCACCGACAGCGCGCGGCACGCCAAATCAGAGCGCATGGCCCGGCTGCTCGCGAAACCGTGCCGCAGATTGTTCATTGCGAAGCCGATGCCCGACCTGCAAGTGCCGGCCTGAATCTGAAATCTTGAACAGAAGGTCAGAAGATCAAAAGAAAGTCTTCTGATCTTTTGATCTTCTGTTAAAACCGTTTTAGCGTGTAGATTTTGCGCGCATCGCGGCGATGACGCGATTGGGCACCTTGTTCGACAGCAGCTGTTTCAATCCACCTGGCGACAGATCGAAACTCACGGCCTTCGCGTCGTTGATGGCCGCCAGCATGTTCTCCTCGTCCAATCCGCTCTTCAACAGATCGATCACTTCGGCATTCCCGAACGTTCCGCTGCGCGCAGCAGGTCGAGCCGGAGCGGCTTGCGGTTTGCCGCGCGCCACCGGCTTCGCCCTCACTCTGTCGTACGACGCGATTTGGCGCTCCATGGTGCTGTAGGAGGCGATCGCGGCCGCGATGCGCGTTTGCGGCTCGCGGAAATATTTTTCGTCAGGCTTCATCTCGATGGCTTTCCCATACTGCGCCGAGGCCTGATCGAGATGCTTCAGCGCCACGCCCACATCAGCCGAGTCATACCCAATCGCTTCGTACGCGACGCCGATGTTGTACTGCCGGTACGCTTCCTTCCCGCGATCTTTCAACGGCGGCATCTTTTCGAGCTGCTCGAGCATGCGCGACCACAGGCCGGCCTGCCCCAGCTTGTTCAGGTCGTCAATCGCGTCGTTCGGCCGCCCCATCTGCACCTTCACCGGCTCCTTGGTGGGCGCCAGCCGCTGCACGACCTGCAGGACCGCGTCCTGAATCAGCTGCTGCTCGACATCGGCTGTCGATGGCGCGCCGGCGCCATTCGGAAAGTCTTTTCGGTAGGCCGGGCTGAAGGTCGCCGAATCGATGACGGCGCCCGTCGCCGAATCGCGCGCTTGATAGGTCAGGCTGATGTCGCCCGTCACGAGGATTGAATTCTTGATCTCGTCTACCGTGCCGTATACCGGCTTCTCGTCGTACTTCTTGGTTTTCGCGTTGTAGACGCGGTCGGTCCTGATCACCTTGTAGACGCTGACGCTCTTCATCTCGACCTTCTGGTTCGTGTCGAGGCGCGTCACATTACAGGTGACGGCGATCTGCGGCTTCCCTTTCTGCAGCGTCAAGCGCGGATCGTTGCTGACGAGGTCGCTCTCGATCGCCGCTGCAAGCCGCTCGGTCACACCCGGCCGCGTCACCTTCGACGTCACCTGCACGCCGACGCCTGTCTTCATCAGATAGACGGCCGGCGGTTTCGTCCGCGTGAGGGTGACTTCGAACAATCCCTGGCCAAATCCCTTGCGGAACTGGGCTGACACCTGAACAGGCACAGATGCGCACACGCCGCAGACCAGCGCGACGGCAATCGGAAGTCGACAGGCGCTCAACATGCGGAGGATTCTACCGCCTCTTCAGTTACGGCCGGGGCGCGGCCACGAAATCAGGTACGGCGAGTCGCGCAGCTCGTGGCTCAGCCGTGCGTGACGCCGGCGCCACGGCTCGAAGTGTCTCCCGATGGTGTCGAGCAGCTTCGCTTTCGATGCGGACTGCTCGGTCGCCGCAGCTCGGCGATAGAAGCCGGCGCCCAGCTCCGAGTACCAGTGGATGTTGTGGCGGCGCCGCATCTGATCTTCAAAAAATCCCGTAAGCAGCAGGCACTGCGCGCCCGCCGTTTCCATTATCAGCGGATCGGCGAGGACGCTCGTGTCGGCGACGAAATGGTCGAACACTGCGGTCAGGTCGGTAGGAGCCGTCGTCGGAATCTCGGTGTCTATTGAAATCTGCGCGTAGTGCGCGAGCACACTGGCGTTGTAGAGGAGCTCCTGTTGATCGACCGTGGGCTCCGACACGTCTTTCAGGTTCATGACGAAGAACTCCAGCGTGCGCCGATGATCGCTCGAGAGCAGTTCGCCCAGTGGATCCATGGAATCCCCCTCTTGAGGATATCGGCTGGAGCGGCGTCCGCGGCCAGCCGACCGTCCTCGTTTCAGTTCACTGCCCGCGGAAATAGCAAAACACGGGCCTGTTTTTACTGGCACACCCCGTGCACAATGGGCCATACGTGCCGCACAATTTATCGATCGCCGTTCTGCTTCTGGCGTTCGCCGCGCCGCTCTTTGCCCAGACCGGAAGCATCTCGGGCTCCATCGTCGATGCGAGCTCTACGTGTCTTCCGTCGTCATCGCACCAGGTGTTCGGGTCGAATCTCGACGCGATGCGGTCGTATCACTCGGATGTGGGTGTGGAAGGTCCGCTCGAGCGCTCCGTCACGTGGCAGGTGTCGGCCTACAACCGCGAAGACCGCGACTATCCGTGGCTGCCCGGCGCGCAGTTTCGGGTCGCCAACGGCCGTCTCGTGCTGCCGTCGTTCACGACGCGTTACGACAACGCGCGCGACGGCCACTCACGCGGCGTCGAGCTGGTCGTGCACAGGCGCAGCCCCAACGGACTCTCCGGCTGGATTGCGTACAACCTGGCGTCGACGAGATATCGAACCGGGAACTCGGAACCGGCACTTGGAACCTTCCCCGCCGACTACGATCAGCGACACACTGTGAACATGTATGGTGTCTACCGCTTCAGCGACCGCATGAGCTTCAGCGCGCGTTTTCGCGCCGGACGCGTATGCCCGCGACAACGTCCGCGCCGCATCGCCGGGCATCAACGGCACGACGTTCCAGGCGTTCGGGCTGTTCGACTCGATGTTCCCGCTGATTCCGTCGGCGGGGTTGTCGTTGGAGTTCTGATCTTTGCGTGTCTCAATCTTTGCGTGTCTCAACACGGAGACACGGAGTCACGGAGACGCACGGAGAATACACGCCGTTCCGGATCCGTGGGCAGCATCGACGTCGTGGGCCGCGTTGCGGCCCACCCGCGAGGAAGAAAAGGCACGAATACAAGAGCTGCTGGATCCTGGCTCTTGTATTCGTGCCTTTTCTTCCTCGCGAGCGCCATAGGCGCGACGTCGATGCCTGCTCCGTGTCTCCGTGTCTCCGTGTTGAAGGCAGCGCTAATCCCTAGGCTTCGCGCAACGCTTTTTTTCCAGCAGCCAATGTTCGCAGGATAGCGTCCGGGTCATACACAGATCCGCCCCACGTGCCGCCGCTGACGTCCTGCAAGGCGGCCCAGATGCGCGTGTCGTCGGGCAGTTGCGGATCCGGTGCGAGGTCCGGTCTCGATTCACGCGCGGCGAGGATGCGCGATCCTGACTCGATGCTCTCAGCAACGCCGTTCTCGCCGACGAGGTTGACCGTCCCGTCGAGCGTCGCGCGATTCACCACGAGCTCGATCATGTCTTCGTCTCGCAGTTTGCCGACCGGTCCGCCCGCAAGCGCTTCGGGCGAGATGTGGCCGACGCACGCGCCGGTCGAGACGCCGCTGAACCGCGCGTCGGTGATGACCGCGACGTGCTTCCCGAACGGCAGGTGCCGCAGTGCGCTCGTAATCTGATAGGTCTCTTCCATGCCCGCGCCCATCGGCCCCCGGCCGATCAGCACGAGCACGTCGCCCCTCGCAATCTGATTGGCTTTGATCGCCGCCATCGCGGCAGGCTCCGACAGAAACACCTTCGCAGGGCCGGTCAGGCGATACACGCCGTCGGCGCCGACGACCGACGGATCGATCGCCGTGCTCTTGATCACCGACCCTTCCGGTGCCAGGTTTCCTTGAGGAAAACACACCGTCGAGGTCAGACCGCGGCTCCGCGCGTGCTCCGGCGCCACGATCACTTCGTCCGGGTTCACGCCTTCTTTTTGCAGCTGCGCGCGCAGCCTGGTGCGGCGCTCGGACGATTCCCACGCGTCGAGCTGCGCGTCGAGCGAGCCGCCCGACGCGGTCATCACGCTCGTGTCGAGCAGCTTCAGGCGGCGCAGGTGCAGCATCACCTCCGGCACGCCTCCGGCCATGAACACCTGCACGGTCGGATGATTGCGCGGTCCGTTCGGCAGCGCGTCGACAAGCCGCGGCACGAGGCGATTGATTTCCGCCCATTCCGCAGCGACGGGCCGGCGCAACCCGGCCGCGTGCGCGATCGCCGGCACGTGCAGGAGGAGATTCGTCGATCCCCCGAACGCCGCGAACACCACCATGGCATTGCGAATAGCCGCGTCGGTGACGATGTGCCGGATTGAGGTGTTGTTGTTCTCGAGCGCCATCAGCGCCGTCGCCGAGCGGCGCGCCATGTCGATCCAGATCGGGTGCCCCGACGGCGCGAGCGCGGAATGGCCGATCGACATGCCCAGCGCCTCGCCCACGACCTGCGAGGTCGCGGCTGTCCCCAGGAATTGACATCCGCCACCCGGCGAGCCGCACGCGCGGCACCCGAGATCGGCCGCTTCCTCGATCGTGATGGTGCCGTGGACGAATCGCACGCCGAGCGTCTGCACCTTGCCCGCGTCCTCACCCTGTTCCGGCATCAGCGTCACGCCGCCGGGCACGAGCACCGCGGGCAGATCGTGGCTGGCCGCGAGCGCCATCATCATCGCGGGCAATCCCTTGTCGCACGTCGCCACGCCGAGCACGCCGCGCCGCGTCGGCAGCGACCGAATCAGCCTGCGAAACACGGTCGCCGCATCGTTGCGGAACGGCAGACTGTCGAACATCGCCGTCGTGCCCTGCGATCGGCCGTCACACGGATCGGTACACGCCGCCGCAAACGGAATCGCGCCCGCCGTCTTGAACACACCCGCGGCCGCTTCGAGCAGCAGCCCGACTTCCCAGTGGCCGGTGTGATAGCCCAGCGCGATCGGCGTCCCATCCGCGGCGCGGATGCCGCCGTGCGTCGAGAGCATCAGGAACTCTTTGCCGCCGAGCGCTGCCGGATTCCATCCCATGCCTGCGTTCTGCGTCCACCCGAACAGATCGCCCGACGGCCGCTCGCGCAGCATCTCAGCGGTCAGCGGCAGCGCGCCTGCCGGTCCTGCCGCGCGGGTGGAGACATCGAACAGCCGGGGATCTTCAGAATCGAAAGGGTTCATACAGTAAGGCTAACCGAAGTGGTACCATCGCTGGATGCACCTATTCATACGCGCCATCGCGCTTGCCGCGCTCGCACTCATCCTTTCGTCCTCGCCGGCCGCGGCGCAGGGCATCAAGTTCGGCCCGACGTTCGCCACATTCAGCAGCGACGCGCTCGATTTCGAAACCCGCACCGGCATTCACGCGGGCCTGTTCGTCGGCGGCAGCCGCGACAAGACCGTCGGACTCCAGACGGAATTCAACTGGCTTCGGAAGAAGGCCGGGACGCAGGCCGGACAGGACATCAGAATCGATTACTTCCAGCTTCCCGTGCTGCTGCGCGTGAATGCCGGCTCGAAAACGGCAAACGGGTTCGGCGTCTACGGCATCGTCGGTCCGGCGATCTCCCTGAAAATTGCGGACGAAGTCGAAGGGTTCACGCTGGATGACGGTTTCGAAGGCGCCGATGTCAGCCTGGTCTTTGGCGGTGGCTTCGAGGTCGCGCGCATCATCGTCGAGGGACGCTACGAAAAAGGGTTCCGGCGCATCAATAAGAGCTTCAGCGCGCCCTCGGAAATCAAGACGCAGGCGTTCACAATCCTCTTCGGACTGCGCTTCAAGTAACGGCAGGCGCGCGAAAAGCGTGCCGCGTTCGCTTGTCCCTCCGCGGGCGTTATGAGAGCTGATGTTCCGAACGATTTTCTTCGTGGCCTTCATGATCGTCGCCGCGGTGGCCGTTGCAGCCGCCCAGCCGTTGTCGCAGGCGCCTGATGACTCGTGCCAGATCGCGGCGCTCATCGATACAAGCGCCGCGCTGGGGTTGCCCACGCGGGTCGAGCGCGCCTTCCTGCTCACGCTGCGCACGGCCGGCGACGCCTGCCATCAGGGGGAGATTCAGCGGGCGCTGACGCTGCTGAGGACGTTTTCGTTCGAAGTGCGCAGCGTCAAGCGCGCGAAGCGGCTGCGGACCGAGACCGCCGATATGCTGCTGGCGCGCACCGAAGACGCGATACGATATCTCTCAAATGCCGTACACATTCAATAAGTCCGCGGGCATGATGGCGCTCGCCATCTGGCTCATCCTGCATGGCCTGAGCGCGTTCCTCATGCTCCCTCTGCCGCCGCAGCTGATGTCGATGCTGGCGCTGATCGCGGGAATCCTGATTCTGATCGGCCGGTAAGTTCTCCCTGCCTTTTGATGTCTCGACACAGAGA
>CAYHHH010000106.1:0-15237 GCA_964356125.1 uncultured Bifidobacteriaceae bacterium
CGAATGAACGACGATCGACTCAATTAACCCGTCCACTGAATCGGATCAGGTCCAAAGTGAGGACGATCCGTTTCAGAAGGGTCTTGACTTCCTAGCCGGGGGTGACGCGCGCGCAGCGCTATCCAACTTCAAAGAGTCACTGGTGAGAGCGGCGGGAAATCAGAAGGCTGATTCCTTCTATAATCTCGCCGTCTGCCATTTGAGGCTTGGCCACGCCGAAGCAGCCATTATGGCTGTCATAAGAGCATTGGCTGTAGACCCGAGCCTTGCGTCAGAGATCAGAGAAGACCCAGACTTTTCTGCCCTCTTGTCGAACGCAACCTTCCGGGAGGTTCTGCTGGGAGCAGAACGTCGCAACCGTAATGACGACGAGGCCGACGACCGTCCGGGTACCGAATGAACACATCCGTGAAGTTGTCTGGCGCGCCTTGGCCTGATAGAACTGATGCCTAACCTCGCGCTGGAGCCGACAGCGCGTTGTCGATAAGAGCAGGACCCGCGCTGCGGCTCAGCGCGGTCGTTGGGCGCTTGGGACGGGCTACTCGCACGTTAACGCGATCCAATTGACAGGAGACAGATCATGCCTGAAATGGAACTCATCGATCCCACAGAGCTGGCGCAAGAGTTTGTCTTGATCGCGGACCTTCTCCATAATTCCACTCCTGAACAGCCCGTTTGGCGTTGGCTGGAGTACCAAGCCTACTCAGGTTTTACGCGCTACGTCGTAGAGAAGGGTGAACTTCCCCAGGGATTCGACTTGTTCGCACCGGATTCGAACAGCGTTCGGGCTTGGATCGCCGGTCACGTCGTTTTACCGAAGAGCTTTATCAAGGAGCTCGGTCGGCTGCTTCTCGCCTTGCAGGCGGCAGGCAGCGGAATCATCGACGATCTCTGTCGCTTTTATTGCGCGTACAAGGCCGCCCTGAATTTCGCTGCCGATGCGACAACCACCGCACTCTACGTCGCGTCGATCAAGGCTATCCTCATTGCATACGCAGGTGACGTTTTGTTCGTTGGCGGTGTCCCAATGACTGCGTTTGCGGCCATTCTAATTAGATCCCGTCTTCTCGATAAGATATGTAAATGTCCGTGAAGCGAATCAGCGTTTTCTTCAGTGTGATAGCGCCTAACACGGTTTGCAGCCGTCGGCGGCTGGTGCGATCATGAGCCGCCGCGGCTGAAACCTGACGTTGGACGGACGGAGAATCAACCAGGCTGACGAAGGTGGGCAAGGAGCCAAGCAGCGAGTTGCTCGCGCGTCAGCCGACCGGACGCAAGATCGAGCATCAGCCGCTCTTGTTCGTCGACAGGCGCGTCAATCTCGCTGCCGTTCAGAATCAGGAATGTTTCCGTCGCCGCATGGCCGATGCGCTTGTTCCCGTCGATGAAGGCGTGGTTGTTCACCAGCGACAAACAGAGGGCTGCGGCTTTGTCAGTGAGCGAGGCGTGAAGGTCGACGCCTCCGAAACTGGCTCTCGGTTGGGCGAGCGCGGATTCCAGCGCACCGAGGTCACGGATCCCGGCAGCGCCGCCAGTTGCTTCGATCACCGCACGGTGGAGATCGACGACCTCTCCGAGCGTGAGGTATCGCATCAGGCGAGGCGCCGGTACAGCTCCTGGTTCTTCCGCAGCACTCGCGACGCCACGGCTCGAAAGTCGTCGTCGGGCGCTGCCAGCAGATCCGAAACGGCCGCTCGTGCCAATTCGGCGGCGGGCACACCCAGCCGCTCGGCTTCTTGACGGAGCTTTTTAGCTTGCGCGGGCGGCAGCTCGAAAGCTACTTTCATGGCTCAACTGTAGCGCGGAACACAGCCGTCCAACAAGGCGCTGCACCCGACAAGCCGCGCATGGAGATCCGGGATGTTCGTGGCGTTTTGTTGCGCGGCTCGCGGGTGAGCGCCGATCGTTGGGCCGACGAAACAAGAAACGCATGGCATGACCATTACTCGAGAGCACTATCCGAATAATCGATGAAACCCAAGGCGTACGTTGAGACGACGGTCATAAGCTACTTGGCGGCATCGCCAAGTCGCGACCTCGTCGTGGCGGCACACCAACAACTCACCCATGAATGGTGGGCAACGCGAGATCGGTTCGAGATCGTGGTGTCTCAGGCGGTTGTCGATGAAGTATCTCGCGGCGACGCGGCTGTGGCGGCGCGGCGTCTCGCGTTTTTGGCGCAGATTCCAGTGCTTGACCTGGGCGACACCGTGAATGAGTTCGCGCGGGCGCTGCTCCGCAGCCATGCCGTGCCCTCGAAGGCCAACTTGGACGCCGTCCACATTGCCGTCGCCGCCGTGAATCATGTGAGCTATTTGGTTACGTGGAATTGTACGCACATCGCGAACGCTGCGGTTCGTGGCAAGATTGAGGAGGCGTGTCGAAGCGCTGGCCTTCCGACGCCGACCATCTGCACGCCGGAAGAACTGATGGAGCCCTGACATCATGGCGAAAGACCCGATCGTCGAGGAAGTGCGCGCAATCCGTGCCGCGATTGCGGCAGAACACGGGAACGATCTCGACGCCATCATTCGGGCGCTCAAGCGAAAGCAGGGTGCCGATGGCCGACGGGTCGTTGCTCTCTCCGCAAAACGAGCTCCGAAAAAGCAGACTCGAAAGGCCGGGTAGCAACGGCGGCCCAACACACGATGGAGTCGACGGCGCGCTGGAAACGGTCGCGCCGCGGCTCATCGCATGACGTTGGGCCGACTGACGCTTCGACTGATGCCGACTGATTGAATCGAAACGGAATTCTCGATCGCGGTATCCTGTTCTCGTAGGAGAGGGACATGCCGAAGCCGACCGACGTAAAGGCGCTGCCGAATCACCGTATCTGGCTGCGGTACGACGACGGAACCGAAGGAGAAGTTGACCTCTCGGACCTAGCCTGGCAAGGTGTCTTCGAACCGTGGAACGACGCGGCGTTTTTCAATACGGTTCATCTCGGCTCTCACGGAGCCATCGAGTGGTCTCCTGACCTCGACCTCTGCCCGGACGCGATGTACATACGACTGACTGGGAAGTCCGTGGCCGAAGTGTTCCCGGACATTCGGTTGGTGTCGTCCGATGCCTGAGATCAGCCGCTTCTACGGCATCGTCATCAAGATGTACTTTGCCGACCACGCACCGCCACACTTCCACGCGGAGTACGCCGAATACGAAGCCAGAATTGCGATTGGCAGCTTGGCGGTGTTGTCCGGCAATCTGCCTCCGCGTGCGATGGGTCTCGTTGCGGAATGGACGACGCTGCACCAGAAGGAACTTCAAGAACTGTGGGAACGCGCGAGCAAGTTGCAGCCGCTCACCCGTGTTGCGCCGCTACCCTGAGTGCAACGGGGCGGCATAAGCGGCTGCACCGGACGGCCGCATGACGAAGAGCGCGTGCGCGGCCGCCGGTGAGCCGCGATCGTTAGGCGTTCAAACTTCAACAACACGCAACGAACGATCAAAGCCGTGTCGGGATAGGGAGAGCATGCAACATCTCAAGCCTCGATCGATGGTCGCCATCCCAGTCGCGGCAATCTCGCTCATGGTCATCGCTTGCAGCGGCGGGCAGACAGGCTCACCCGCGCAGCTTGCGGCGCCCGGCCTCAGGCTGTATGTGTTCGACTGCGGGACGCTGAAGGCTGACCCCGCTCGATTCCGCCTGAGGCCGGAGGAAGTCGCGACGACCGATTTGTCAGTGCCGTGTTTTCTCGCTGTTCATCCGCGCGGCAAGCTGATGTGGGACCCTGGTGCCGTTCCGGACTCAGATTGGACGCCGACTGGAGGTCCCGTTACGCACCATCTCGCGCTTCCCGATGGAACCGAACGAGACCTGACGTTGAGAAAACGGCTGACCACCCAACTGCGTGAAGTGGGATATGCAGCCAAAGACATCGAGTATCTGGCTTTCTCCCACTATCACTATGACCACACGGCAAACGCCAACGCATTCGCAGCTGCGACCTGGCTGGTGCGTCAGGTCGAGCGCGACGCGATGTTCTCGGAAACACCACCGGGTGTCTTGCAGCCTGCCTACTACGCGGCATTGAAGACGAGCAAGACGGTAATCATTCAAGGCGACGAACATGACGTGTTCGGCGACGGATCGGTGATCATCAAATCCGCGCCTGGACACACGCCAGGGCATCAAGTGCTGTACCTCAGACTGCCACGTACCGGAGGCGTCGTCCTGTCCGGCGATCTGTATCATTTTCCAGAGGCGCGCACGTTGAAGCGAGTGACGATCTTTGACTTCGATCAAGCCCAGACGGCCATGTCGAGAGAGGCGATTGAAGCGTTTCTCACGAAGACGCGTGCGCAGCTATGGATTCAGCACGACGCCATTGGCAACAGCCGGCTCAAAAGAGCGCCGGATTACTACGAGTAAGACACGGGATCGGGCTCGCCACTTCGTCAGTTCTATACTCGACTCAGTATGAGCCTGACCTCTTCCCGACTCATCGGGCTGCTGGCGACGCTGCTGTGCGCGATCTCATGTGCGTCATCCACCCCGCCGCCACCTCCCGCGAACGTCGCGTCCGGCAACTCGGCCTTCGACGAGGTTTCGCGCGCGTACCTCGATGACATGTACCAACGCCGGCCGACGGCGGCGACCTATCTCGGCATCCACAAGTACAACGATCGGCTCGACGACTATTCGCGCAAGGGCGTAGACGATGCGGTCGTGTCGGCGCGGCAGTTCCGCGGCCGCGTTGCGGCCATCGATGCCGCGTCGCTGTCGCCGGAAAGGCAGCTCGATCGCGAGCAGTTGCTCCGCGCGATCGACGCACGATTGCTGTCGCTCGAAGTCGTGCGGCCGTGGGCCGTCGACCCCGATATGTACAGCAGCGGCCTCACGCGCACGGCCTACATCATGATCAAGCGCAATTTCGCGCCGCCAGACGAGCGCCTGCGGCAGCTGATCGCGCGCGCGAAGGCGATGCCCGCCGCGCTTGCGCACGCCAGGACGAACCTGCAGAACCCGCCGAAGATTTACACCGAGATTGCCATCGAACAGATGGACGGCAATCGCGGGTTTTTCGAAACGGCCGTCGCATCGGCGTTTCCGACTGTGACGGACAAAGCGCTGCTCGCGGAGTTCAGGCAGGCCAACGACGCCGTCATCGCGGCAATGGCCGACTACAAGAAGTGGATGCAGGACGATCTGCTGAAGCGATCGAACGGACACTTCGCCATCGGCGAAGACACCTACCGGAAGAAACTGGCCGCCGACGAGATGATCGAGCTGCCGCTCGACGAACTGCTGCAGATCGCCGAGCGCGATTTGCGCAAGAACCAGGCGGCGTTCACCGAAGCCGCGCGAGCCATCGACCCAAAACGTTCCGCGGCCGAGGTGCTCAAAACGCTCGAAGCCGATCACCCTCCGGCGGAAACACTCCTGTCGACGACGCAGGCTGAGCTCGATGCGCTGGGGCGCTTCATGACCGAGAAGCGCATCGTCACCATTCCGAAGGCGGCGCCGGCGCGGGTGGAGGAGACGCCGCCGTTCCTGCGCGCCACCACGTCGGCGTCGATGGATATTCCCGGGCCGTTCGAGAGAGTGGCGACCGAGGCGTATTACAACATGACGCTGCCCGATCCGAAGTTGTCGGCGGCGGAGAAGAACGAGTTCATGTCGCAGTGGTACTACCCGGCGATTTCAAACGTGTCGGTGCACGAGGTGTGGCCCGGGCACTATCTGCAATTTCTCTACGCCCGCGACTTTCCATCTGATATTCGCAAGGTGCTCGGCGCCGCCACGAACAGCGAGGGTTGGGCGCATTACTGCGAGCAGATGGTCATCGACGAAGGCTTTCACGCCGACGATCCGCGGTATCGCCTCGCGCAGGTGCAGGACGCGCTCCTTCGCGACGTGCGCTTCATCGTCGGGATCCGCTTGCACACGAGGGGCATGACGGTCGCCGAGGCCGAGGAGTTCTTCGTGAAGGAAGGGTACCAGTCGCGGCCGGTCGCGCGATCGGAGAGCAAGCGCGGCACATCAGATCCGACCTACGGGTACTACACCATGGGCAAGCTGATGATCCTGAAGCTGCGGGAGGACTACCGGGCGAAGATGGGTGAGAAGTTCTCGCTGCAGGAGTTCCACGATGCGTTCATCAAGTTAGGTCCCCTGCCGTTGCCACTCGTGCGCAAGGCGATGCTCGGCGAGATTGGCCGGCTGTTGTAGTAGACCGACTCGCTACGAGCTAGTATTGCCCCGTGGCGCTGACCGCAACCCTCTACAACTTCGACACCGAGCTCGCCGATATCGATCGCGGCGTGTACCAGACGCTCGCGCTGCGGCTGGCACGCCACCCCTCGGAGACCCCGGAGTTCATGCTCACGCGATTGCTCGCGTACTGCCTCGAGTACACCGAAGGCATCGAGTTCACCGAGGGTGTGTCGGCGGGGGACGACCCGGCTGTGGTCGTGCGCGACATGACCGGGCGCATGGCGGCGTGGATTGAAGTCGGGATGCCGGATGCGGCGCGCCTGCATCGCGGCAGCAAGCTGGCCGGGCGCGCGGCGGTGTACACGCACCGCAACATCGCGAAAGTGCTGGAAGGCCTGAACGGGAAACAGGTGCACCGCGCCGCGGAGATTCCGGTCTACGAGTTCGGCCCAGGCTTCGTCGAAGACGTCGCGGCCGTGCTGCAACGGCGCGACAAAGTCTCTGTATCGATTACCGAGCGTCAGTTGTATCTTGATATCAGCGGGCAGACGTTCAGCACGACCGTCGCCGAGCACAGATTCAGATGAGGAGGAGGTGTTGATGGTGCCGCTCACGTCGCTGGTCATCCCCATGGTGGTGTCTGCGGTCATCGTGTTCTTGGCCAGCTCCATCATTCACATGGTGCTGGGCTATCACAAAGGCGACATGCGCAAGCTGCCCGACGCACAGGAAGACGAAATTCTTGCAGCCATCGGGCGGTTCAACCTCGCCCCCGGCGACTACGGCGTTCCGCATCCAGGCTCGCACGACCGCATGAAAGATCCGGCGTTCGTTGCGAAGATGACGAAGGGACCGCTGGTGCTCATGAATGTGTCGCCCGGCACACCGCCAGGCATGGGCAAGCCCCTGGCGATGTGGTTCGTCTTCACGCTCGTCGTCAGCGTCTTTGCGGCCTACATCACCAGCCGCGCCGTCGCGCCCGGTACCTCGTATCTGTCGGTGTTTCGATTCATCGGCACGACCGCGTTCATGGGATACGCGCTGGGCCAGATTCCCGAATCGATATGGTACCGGCGCAGTTGGACGAGAACGTGCATATCGGTCTTCGACAGCCTCATCTACGCGCTGCTGACGGCGGGAGTGTTCGGATGGCTGTGGCCGGGCAGATAGCGTGACCCATGCGGACCATCATCGTGCTTGTCGCGGGCATTCTCATCGGCGTGTCGATTGAGTCCGGTCTCGCGCAGCAGGCCCGGGGTCCCCAACGCGGCAGCCGCGTTGGGGTGGCCGGAAGCATCGTCGGGCTCAATCACGTGGCGGTCAGCGTGGCCGATTACAAAGGCGCGATCGACGGCTCACCCTGCCTGACGTACTTTCAAAGCAACCGCGACACGTTCGTCGAGGTGATGCAGGCCACGCCGGCGCATCCGGCTGGATGTCCGCATTTCGGCCTCGAAGTGGAGCATCTCGAGCTGCTCGAGTTCGGTTCGGCGTCGCTCCATCGGAAAGTCATCGAATCCTGGAAGTAGGAACATGGCTCGAGGCTGGGAAAGCAAGTCGGTCGAAGATCAGATCGCGGCGTCAGAGGATCGCAAGGCGGCCGCGGCGAAGCGCGTGCGCACCGCCGACGAGGTGGAGCGCGAATCGCGGAAACAGGGCTTGCTGTTATCGCGGACCAAGATCGCGCGTGACATTGAGAACGCACGCGACCAGCGCCATCGCGCTTCACTGCAACAGGCGCTCGACTACATCGATGCGCAGATCGACACGCTGTGAAAACCTATCTTCTCTCGCTGCCTGAGCGGCTCGTGCGCTCGACCCTGGGACTCGGCGCCGGCGCCGCACGCGAAGTGGGCGAAGTTGTTCTCCCCGACGCCGTGCGTGGCAGCCAGCTGTACAAGAACCTCGTCGACACCACGCTGCGCTTCGTCATCGAGCAGGTCGGCGGTGTGGAAGGGGTATACGCCAAAGAGGATGCGCTGCAGGAGAACTTCCTCGCACGGCGCACCGCCGGCAACGCCGTCGAGGTTCTCGGCATCGTCGCGTTCCGCGCATCGCCGGTGTGGGTGCTGGCGGCGCTGGCCGATGTGTGCGGCGCCGGCCGCCAGTTGATACCCGAGATTGCCGACTCGCTGAAAGAGCAGGGGCTGCTCGACAAGGACGCGCAGGTCACCAGCGTCGATCAGATGCTGAATGGCCTCGAACGCACCTCGTCTCGTCTGGCGTCGAGCATCAACACGCCTCCGCTCGATATCGCAGGGCTTCGACAGGAGTGGGAGGCGATACGCACCGAGGCGAGAACGATCCAGCCAGGAGCGTTTCCGAATCGAGAGACGGTCGGAGAGATGTGGAGTCAGTTGAAGGCGGAGGCAGCGCGACAGCAGCGATCGGTGTTCCAGACCTCCTCACTGGTCGCCGTATCGGCGGTACGGGCTGGCGTCGTGCGAACCGGTGAGATGGTCGGCGTGGCGATGCTCGATCACTACAGCCGGACGCTCGCCGAGATGCGACAGACAGGCTACGCGACGTTCGCGGCCAGGCAGTTCCGCCCGTACGTGCGCGCCGCCGTCGATCAGTTCTCACCAAAGCGTCGTACGCTGACCGAGCGTATGCTCGACAAGTTCCGCCATGTTCAAAGTCCTGCAAAATGACGGCCGGCACCGCGTTTCTTTTCTTCAGCGGGTTGTCGGCGGTCTTCGGCGTGGTGTATCTGCCCATGCTGATGCGCCAACCGAAGGCGTTCGTCTCACCCTACGCGAAAGCCGACGTGCGGAAGCGGGCGGCGGCAGCGGTCGCGGACGGGATGCTGCTGCTGATTTTCGCCCTGCTCGCTGCGACGCAGAATTCGACACTCTTCATCGGCATCGGCGCGGTGTATCTGCTGCTGCGCGACGCGCTCATCCCGGGTCAGAGCGTCGGCAAGTTCCTGTTTGGCCTGCGAGTGATTAACCCTGGTAATGGCCGCCCCTGCAGCCGCTTGCAGTCGGCGCAGCGGAACTTCATCCTCGTCGTGCCGGGACTGAACGTGGTGGCCATCGCGCTCGAAGCCGTCGCCGTGCCGCGCGATCCGCAGGGACAGCGGCTGGGCGATAAGCTCGCGAACACGCAGGTGATCGAAGGCTTCGGCGCCAGGGAGTTCGTGACGTCGTTTCAGCGGGCGCTGCTCGACGGCATCGAGATGGGGAGGGAGCGCGGAAAGCAGCCGGTCGAGGTCAAATGAAGATGAAACCAGCAGGATTACTGATTCTTTCTCTGACGCTGTCACCGGCGGCAACGTCCGGGCAGGCGGTGAAGCCCGAGATCTCCGAGTTCATTTTCGAGTCGGCCCCATTCGCCAGCGCGCACGCCTCGACGATCGTCGAGACGCGCGACGGGCTGGCGGCGGCCTGGTTTGGCGGCACGCGCGAAGGCGCGAGCGACGTGGGCATCTGGGTGTCGCGTCGCGTCGGCGGAACGTGGACCGCTCCGGTCGAAGTCGCAACCGGCGTGCAGCCCGACGGCACGCGGTTCCCGACGTGGAATCCGGTCCTCTTCGAATTGCGCAGCGGCACGCTCGCGCTCTTTTACAAGGTCGGGCCGAACCCGCGGGAATGGTGGGGGATGGTGCGCACGTCAGCCGACGACGGTCGAACGTGGAGCGATGCGCGACGGCTGCCCGATGGAATCCTCGGCCCAATCAAGAACAAGCCGGTGCGCCTGGCCGATGGAACGATCGTCGCCCCGAGCAGCACTGAGACACCGGAGTCGCCGAGCACGTGGCGGGTGCACTTCGAGCGCTCGCGCGACGCGGGCGCGACGTGGAGCGTCTCGCGCCCGGCGGCGAGTGCCGGCGGCGCGCCCATCGATGCGATTCAGCCGAGCATCCTGACCCACGCCGGCGGCAGATTGCAGGCGGTGGGCCGCACGCGGTCGGGGCGCGTCTTCGAGACCTGGTCTGCCGATGGCGGCCAGACGTGGACGCCGGTGGCGCTGACCGAGTTGCCGAATCCGAGCGCCGGGACCGACGCCGTCACGTTGAAGGATGGGCGTCACCTTCTTGTTTACAATCACACGCCGAAGGGAAGGACGCCGCTGCACGTCGCGCTCACGCGCGACGGAAAAACGTGGGAGACGGTGCACGTGCTCGAAAGCGAGCCGGGGGAATATTCGTATCCCGCGATCGTTCAGACCGCCGATGGGCTCGTGCACATCACGTACACGTGGAGGCGCGAGCGCATTAAATACGTCGTGATCGATCCCGCGAAGCTCATGAATCGGTAGGGTCCGGCTTTAGCCGGACCGTGAAGCCAGGAGGCCCCATGCGGATTGTTGCTCTCGTGTTTCTCGCGTTGTGCGGGGCAGGACCGAACGTTGCGTTTGCGCAGTCGAAACCGATTGTCGCCGAGACCTACTACAACACGTTCTCCCGCGCGCACACGCCGCTGGCGCGCATCCGTCCCGGCGAAACGGTGTCGACGACAACTATCGACGCGAGCGGGCGGGACGAGACCGGCACCGTGCGGGCGCGGCCGTCGAATCCGCTGACCGGGCCGTTCTACGTCGAAGGCGCCGAGCCGGGAGACGCGCTCGTCGTGCGTTTCTCGCGCGTGCGGATGAATCGCAACTGGGGCTGGAGTGCGTACCGGCTTGGCTTGTACTCGCTCACACCTGAATCAATCGAAGGGATCTATCCGAACCGTTACAGGCCGAACGAGATTATCGCGGAGCGAGCGAACGTCGTGCCGTGGGATCTGGACCTCGCGCGCCAGATGGTGCGGCTGAGAGAGCCTTCGAGCGCCGTGCACAGAATGGAATTTCCGGCCAAGCCGATGCTCGGCTGCGTCGGCGTCGCGCCGGCGGGCGACTTCGCGCCGACGTCGAGCCCGTCTGGATCGTATGGCGGCAATCTCGACTACAACGAGATCGGCGAGGGCTCGACGGTCATGTTGCCGGTGTATCACCCCGGTGCGCTGCTGTTCATCGGCGACGGCCACGCGCTGCAGGGCGACGGCGAGCCGATCGGCACGGGCGTCGAAACGTCGATGGCGGTCGAGTTCAGCGTCGAGCTGCGGAAGAAGGTGAACCTCACCGGGCCTCGCGTCGAGACCAGCGAGCACATCATCAGCGTCGGAAGCCAGCCAGAGTTCGCGAGCTCGACGAATCGCGGACTGCAGATGGCGACCAGCGACATGGTGAGCTGGCTGACGTCGGAGTACAAGATGGAACCGTGGGCGGCCCATCTCCTGATCGGCTATCAAGGACGGTACGACGTCGTTACTGTCGCGGGATCGGTGGCGCTGAAGATTCCGAAACAACAGCTGCCGCCGCAACGCTGATCTTTTGTGATCTCAACACGGAGGCACGGAGACACGGAGACACACGGATAATGCATTTCTCCGCGGGCGGCGTCAGTGGGCTCTGGGGCAGCCGTCGACTTGGCGCCGTTGGCTGCCCGTGCCCCGTGTTGAGAGTGTCGTCGCGTCTTCGCGCGCTTCGCGTCCTCTATCTGGGCTGGGCGATCGTGGGCGCTCTCGTGCTGTCGTAACCGCGAAACCGTGAACCGTAGTATTTTTAGAAGTATGTGCAGGAACATCAAGACGCTGGCCAATTTCGAGCCGCCCGCGACAGGAGATGAAATCCGCGCGTCGGCCCTGCAGTTCGTTCGCAAGCTCAGCGGGATGAACACGCCGTCGCGCGCCAACGAAGCGGCGTTCAACCGCGCGGTCGACGAAGTGACAGAATCCGCCCAGCGGCTGATCGCCTCAATCGCCACGAGCGCGCCGCCGCGCAATCGTGAAGAAGAAGCGCGAAAAGCGCAGGAGCGCGCCCGCGATCGATTCGCCTGACTGGAGCCACCATGGATAGCCGCATCGCGCCGCTCGCCGAGATTCTTCGCCTCAACACGACACTGTTTCGCAACTGCCTCGACGGCCTCAGCGACGAGCAGGCCGCGGCGCGGCCGTCGGGCGCGACCAACAACGCCGCCTTCGTGGCCGCGCACCTCACGAACTCGCGCTTCTATCTGTTGAAGCTCCTCGGTGTTCAGGAGCCGGATCCACTCGCGCCCTATCTCGACGGGCGCAAGAGCCTCGACGATCTCAAGACGCTTCCGCCGCTGACCGAAATTCAGGCGGCCTGGACCAAAGCGGCGCATCTGCTGCGCGATCGCCTTGCCGCGATGACGCCGGCAGATCTGGATGGGCCGTCGGGCGCGAAGTTTCCGCTCTTCAATGGGACCGTGCTGGCGACGCTGACATTTCTCGTGCAGCACGACAGCTACCACCTTGGACAGCTCTCCCTGCTGCGAAAGTACTGCGGCCTGCCGGCCATGCGCTTTCAGTAGCGCTGGAATCCCGAGTGCGCTCCGCGCTAGACTTCGGCACCGTTCAAGGAGCCCAATGAAAGCACCGACAGGTCTGATCGCCGCCGGTTGTCTGCTGGCGGCCGCGCTGCTCGCAGTACCGCAGGGCATGTACGGGCAGGCAGGCGGGCACGGTCAGGCCGGCCCTGGACACGGTCCGAACGGCGCGCCCGGCAAGGCGACGCCGATCCCCGTCGACGCAGGACGCCCGTGGGGTTGGGCCGTTCGCGCGTTCATGGACGATCCCACGCAGCCGCTGTACAACACGACGAAGCAGAAGATGCTCGACGGCCGGCAGGTGTTCAGCCAGACGATCACGTCGTTCGACGTGAAGGCGTACTGCGACGGCGCCGCGACGTTCGACTTCTCCCGCTTCGAGATGCAGCATTCGACGCTGCGATTCGATGAGATCGAGAAGATGATTGCGGCGTGCCCGCGCGCGGCCGCCACGCCGATCATCCGCATTCCTGACGCCAGTGAAACGCAGGTGCAGCGGGCCGCCGACGTGGGCGCGCTCGGCATCATCGTGCCGACCGTCGACGATGCGATCGAATCGCGATCGGTCGCGATGTTCGCGCGCTTTCCGCCGATTGCGCGGCGCAGCACGGGAGGCGGCCAGGCCGGCAGCATCTGGAGCCCGGTCATTCAGAAGCCGAAGACGTTCCGCTCGACGATCAACGACAACATGCTCGTGATCGTCATGATCGAGACGCAGGAGGCCGTGAAGAACGCCCTCGAGATTGCCTCGCAGCCAGGCGTCGACGTCGTGATCATCGGCAACGCCGATTTCGAGTCGTTCTCGGGATTCCCGCCGACGAGCGCCGGCTATCTCGACTTGCAGACCCGCGTGCGCAACGCGACGTATCTCGCAGGAAAGTTCTGGGGCAACGCGAACCCGGGGTTCTCGAGAAACAATCCGCTCGCGGCTGACTCGCGGTTCCATCTGGGGGTGCCGCCGGCGGGCGACAAGTAAAAAGTGAAAAGTCTCAGCTTCGTTCTCGTCGTCATGTCCGCCGCGTCTGTGCTCGCGCAGCAGGCGTCGCCGTCGCGCGACTTCGACGGGGAGATTCGCGCGGCGATTCAATCAGCGAAGACGGCGGCGGGTGGGGAGTTTGCGGGCACGCTCGTGCGGACCTGCCTGCTTCCGCAAAGCGGGGGCGAGAACACCAGCGACACTCTGCCGGGCTATGTCACGAAGCCCGCAAGCGCTCCCGCGCGCGCGACCTGGTACGCCGATCCGGCGAAGGTCTTCGACAACCTCTACTTCGTCGGCGGCAACGTGCACTCGGCGTGGGCGCTGTCGACGAGCGACGGCATCATTCTCATCGACACGATCTATCCGTACAACTCGGACGAGCTGATTGTCGGCGGAATGAAAAAGCTCGGCCTCGATCCGAGGAACATTAAATACATCATCATTTCGCACGCGCACGGCGACCACATCGGGGGCGCCGAGCTGTTGCAGGAGCGCTATGGGGCACGGGTCGTCATGGGCGCCCCCGACTGGGACCTTGTCGCGAAGTACCCGAACCGCTACAAAACGATGGCGCCGATGAAAGATATCGTCGCGACCGACGGCATGACGATCACGCTCGGCGGCCAGACGGTGACGACCTGGTTGACGCCGGGCCACACGCCCGGCACGCTCTCGTACACCTTCACCGTGCTCGATCGGGGCAAACCTGTGCACGTCGTGTATTCGGGCGGCACGGCGTTCAACTTCGTGAACAACACGCCCGATCCCGGCATCAGAAATTTCCAGACCTACATCGATTCGCAGAAGCACATCGCCGCGAAGGCTGCTGAAACCGGCGCAACGGTGCTGCTGTCGAATCACTCCGAGTTCGACAACGCCGTGAACAAGAACCGCATGCTCGTTGGGCGCGGTGACGGCCCGCACCCCTACGATGTCGGCGCCGAAGGTGTGCAGCGGTACTTCCGCGTCATGCAGGGGTGCGCGCGGGCGGCGCAACTCGGGCTTGAGAAGCTTGTAGCTGGTAGCCGGTAGCTTGTAGCCAGTCGGAGGTCACATGCTGAGAGCCAAGATCGTGTCGGCGGTAGTCGTGGCAATCCTGTGGATCGGCGCCGCGGTCGCGCAGACGCCCGGTACCGCGGGCCCGCTCGTGCTCAATCCCATCGCGGCAACTTCAGGTACGGGCATCAGCAATGCGGCGCTCATCAATCGCGACGAGATTCGCGTCCTGCGCGTCGACGTGGCGCCAGGCGGCGTGCGCAACGTCCATTCGCACGACGACATGCAGTATCACCTCTTCATCCCGACCGCTGCGGGCATGCAGTTCCAGGCGCAATCGGATACGCCGCAGCAGATGGCGGCGTGGCAGGCCCAATTCCTCAAGGGCGGCACAAAGCACGGCTTCACGAACACGGGCTCATCGACCGTGACGATCGTGGAAATCTTCGTCAAGAAGTAACCACGAAGACACGAAGAGCGCGAAGAAAAAAATCTCAACACGGAGACACGGGCAGCCGTCGACGTCGTTGGCCGCCTTGCGGCCAACGCGCGAGAACACAAGAACCGGAAATACAAGAAGGCCTGCGTTCGTGAGCTTCTTGTACTTCCCGTTCTTGTGTTCTCGCCGGCACGCCTACGGCGCGCGTCGACGGCTGCCACGGAGCCCGCTGACGCTGCCCGCAGAGAAATGCGTGTTTTCCCCGTGCGTCTCAGTGTCCCCGTGTCTTCTATGAAGCGGTACTCCACGTCAAGCGCGATCCGTCTACG
>CAYHHH010000107.1:0-14949 GCA_964356125.1 uncultured Bifidobacteriaceae bacterium
ACCGCTGTTGGTGTTCGCCGCGGTCTTGCCGTGGCAGTTCTTTTCTTCGGCGCTCTCGGAATCGTCGGCCAGCCTGGTCGGCAATGCCAGCCTCATTTCCAAGGTGTATTTTCCCAGGCTCCTGATCCCGGCGGCCGCGGTGGTCACCGCGTTCGCGGATTTCCTGATCACGCTTGGACTTCTCGCATTACTGATGCTCTGGTACGGCGTGGCCCCAGGGTGGTCCACGCTGGCCCTCCCGTTCTTCGCCGCCCTCGCCGCCGGCCTGGCGCTCGGTCTCGGGCTCTTGCTGGCAGCGCTCAACGTCCAGTATCGGGATTTCCGCTACATCGTTCCGTTCCTCATCCAGGTCGGGTTGTTCGTTTCTCCGATCGCCTTCACCACTGCGCTCATGCCCGCGCGATGGAAGCCGGCCTTTATGTTAAACCCGCTGGTCGGCATCATCGATGGGTTCCGCTGGTCGATTCTGGGCGAGCACTTCGCGCTTGATCCCGGAGCGGTGGGAATCTCGGCGGCGCTGACGGGCGCGTCCCTCCTGGTGGGCGTGTGGTATTTCCGGCGTGTCGAGCGCAGTTTTGCCGACGTGATTTAGCCCCATGAGCGATCCGATCGTAACGGTTGAGGGGCTCGGCAAACGATACCGCCTTCGGCACGCAGAGGAGAACCGTCCCTATGTCGCGCTTCGCGACGTGCTGGCGGCCAAGGCGATCGCGCCGCTGCGCTGGTTTCGTGGCGGGGCCGGAGCGGCGCCAGGAACGCGAGAAGACTTCTGGGCACTCAGAGACGTGTCCTTCGATATTGCCCCAGGCGAGGTCCTGGGCTTAATCGGCCGCAACGGCGCGGGCAAGAGCACGCTCCTGAAGATCCTGAGCCGCATTACCGAGCCAACCGAAGGGCGGGTAACCCTTTACGGCCGCGTGGCGAGCCTGCTGGAAGTGGGCACCGGTTTTCATCCAGAGCTGACGGGCCGGGAAAATGTCTTCCTCAACGGCGCCATCCTTGGGATGACTCGCGCCGAGATCAGCCGCAAGTTCGACGAGATCGTCGCGTTCGCCGCAGTCGAGACGTTCCTCGATACGCCGGTGAAGCACTACTCCTCGGGCATGTATATGAGGCTGGCGTTCGCGGTCGCCGCGCACCTCGAGCCGGAGATTCTCGTCGTCGACGAGGTGCTTGCGGTCGGCGATGCCGAGTTCCAGAAGAAATGCCTCGGCAAGATGCACGATGTGAGCCAGTGCGGCCGCACGGTGCTGTTCGTGAGCCATAACATGGCCGCCGTCCAGACGCTTTGCAGCCGCGCGATCTGGCTGGACAGGGGCGCCGTGGCGCACGATGGCACTGTCCACGAGTGCATCAGCCGGTACCTCGTGCAGTCGTTGAAGGGATCGGCGGTGCGCCCAGGTCACGCGGTCAGAATCGGGACGTCGCTCGAGCTGCGGCAGTTTGACGTGTCGCCTAACCCCGTGGAGAGCGGCGCCCGCGTCCGCTTTTCGCTGACCTTCGCGGCGGTGGCCGCTGTGCGAATCAACCAGCTCGCGTTGCTGATCTACTCGTCGCAAGAGCTGCGGGTGGCGATCGTCGATCTCCGGGGGGCCGGCCTCCCGTGGTCGATGGCGGCAGGGGAGACCCGGACGCTCAAGGGGTGGATCACGAGCCTGCCGCTCGTGGAGGGAGACTACCGGATTGGCCTGGGATTGGGGACGGCCGACTTCGCCGGTGACATATCGGCGCTGGTCGAATTGCGCGTCGGCGCCAGAGCCCGGGCGGGCGATCACGTGCCGTATCAGGCCGCGCACCGCGGCTTGGTGGAACTCGACTTCAGCATCGAGCCCTAAGCCAATCGATGGACCGCGCAAGAATCACCGTTTGCATTCCGGCGTATGACCAACCGGAGTACCTCCGTCAGGCGCTGGCCAGCCTGTGCGATCAAGGGCTCAACCGGGACGAGTACGTCGTGTCGATTTCCGACGATGCCTCGCCGACGCCGCTGGAGCCCGTGGCGGCGGCGTTCGCGGACCGGCTTCAGGTGGAGTACCACCGGAATGACGCGAATGTCGGACACCTTGCCAACTTCGCTCAGTTATTCGAGTCGGCGAGGACTCCGTATGTGTCGTTCCTGACTCACGATGATGTGATCGCACCCGGACAGTTGGGCCGCGCCCTCGCGGCGATGGAGGGCACAGCAGGCGCTGTACTGGTGGCTTCACTTGTGCTCTGTCAGAGGTATCCCGGCGCACCGGATACCCGGCTGCACGGGATCTTCCTGCGCGGTTCACACGCCAGTTTCAGCGAGCCCTACGTGTGGGACCGGACGGAATGGATGGCGCTGGCGTTGACGACCACACCGCTGTCGATTGTGGGCTCGGTGTTTCGGGCGGCGACGTTCGCGCTGTCCGCGCGCTGGCAACGGTTTCCCTTGTGGCATGACCGCCTCATGATGACGGAGATGGGATTGCACGGGGCGGTGATTAGCCTGCCTTGGGTCGGAGGGTACTATCGCGTGAGCGCGGGGCAGCTCAGTGGCCGCCTGTGGGATACCGACCGGCGGGAGTTTCTCGAGGTCTCGCAGCTCGTGATGGACCTCTGCCACGAGGCACGCATACCGGTCGTTGATTTCTGGATTGGCCAGATTGTCGCGGCGACGCCGGACGAGCGAATCACATACCTACAGATGCTCAACATGGCCCTGCCGCGCCACGTGTTTGCAGAGATCAAGCACCGCAGTGAGCAGAAGCTTGGCACGCGGCTGCATCTAGGTGGGCGCCTGGACAGGCTGGGGATCCCGGGGCCGGTCGCGAATGTCATGAAGGGTATCGACCGCTTCCTGACCGGCCGGCGAGGTTGATTCCAGGAATGAAGCGTCTCCTTGTGACAGGTTCGTCCGGGCTGATTGGCTCCGAGGTGTGCATGTACTTCGGACGGGAACTGGGCTACACCGTCCATGGTCTCGGCAATAATCAGAGGGCGGTCTTTTCCTGGAGTCAGGGTGATACCCGGTGGAACCAGCAACGGCTGCTCCGCGAGTTGCCGGGCTTCGCGCATCACGAACTCGACGTTCGCGACCGTGACGGTGTCCGCGACCTGGTGGCCCGCCTGAAGCCCAGCGCCATCATCCACGCCGCCGCGCAACCCTGAGGTTCTGGACGATTACTACGACGGGCTCGACTTTCGTGTCTTCGACTACGACGAACGTCTCCCGACCGACCGGCAGCTCGATCGCTATCTATCGCGCCTGCCGGACGACAGTCGCGTGCTCGACTTTGGCTGCAGCACGGGCAGAATCCTCAGGGTGCACACCTCGCGATTGGCCTGCTCTGGCGTCGAGCCAAACGTCCAAGCGGCGGCCATCGCCCGCGATCGCGGGATCGCCATCCTCACCGAATCAGAGCTGCACGACGAGCCGGTCAGCCGTTTCGACGCGATTATCCTGGCCGACGTTCACGAACGCCTCCTTCACCCGGTTGAAACCCTGGCTCGATTGGTCGAGGTCCTGAAACCAGGCGGATGGCTGGCAATTGTCAGCGGCAACGCCGATGCGATCCGCGACCGCGCAAGGATTGCCGAGTTCTGGTACTTTCGAACGCCGTCCCACCTCTTAATGCTGACGCGAAATCATTTGTCCTGGCTGGCCGGTCGACTAGGGCTCGATTTGGAAGAGATACACGCCTGCAGTCATTACCAGCGGTCGCTGAGGGAGTGGGTCATGCAACATGTCAGGTCGGCGGCGTACGTCCGGCTCCGCGCCCGTGAGCGAGGACCGATCTCCCAATTGCTGGCGAGGCCTCGGTGCGAGAAACGAGGGCAGGCCGCCGGGGCCCGCAACCACACCTTGTGGAGGCGCGGGTGACATTGTGGCGCTCCTATCTCTCCCCGCTTCTCCGCGAGTGGGTGCTCGGCCACTACCTGATTCCCTCCAGCAGGTTTGGGCTTGAGGCGGGGCTGGTGCCTTTCTTGGCCCGCGGGGTACCGATTACGCTGATTGACGTTGGGGCTTCGAGCGGGCTCTTCACGTCCGCGGTACAGGCTCACTGTGGCATTCGGCAGGCGTTGCTGGTTGAACCCCAGCCGCGGCGCTGTCGGGAGCTGGAGAAGCGCTTTCCCCAGCCACGCTTTGTGATTGCCGAGGCTGCGCTGTCGGATCTACGCGGCTCAGTGCCAATGGACATCCTGAACTTCGACTACAGCTCCTCGATCCTTCCGGTGCTCGGCGACGTCGGTGGTGCGGATGAGTTGCTGGACCTGGGCGTTCGGGAGAGGCTGGTCGTCCCGTTGCGGACTCTCGATGATCTCATGGAGGACGTGGGTTGGCCCGATCCGATTGACCTGATCAAGGTGGACACGCAGGGTGCTGAACTCCTGGCCCTCAAAGGGGCAGTGACCACGTTGAAGCGAACCAGCATGGTCTGGACAGAGGTCTCCTTCCGCCCGATGTATCAAGGCTCAGCCGTCTTCTCTGACGTCCACGCCTTTCTCTTCAGCCAGGGCTTCCGCCTTTACTCCCTGCACGAGGGGTTCCGCGGACTCGACCGCGAGATGCTGCAGGCCGATGCGCTGTTCCTCGGGCCATCGATGCAGGCACCGCGATGAAGGTGCTCCTGGTATCGGGCTCGTCGGGCCTCATCGGCTCCGAAGTGTGCAGTTTCTTCGGCCGGGAGCTGGGGTTCAAGGTCCACGGCGCCGACAACAACCAACGGGCGTTGTTCTTTGGGCCGCAAGGCGATACCCGATGGAATCAGCAACGGCTGATCCGCGAGCTGCCGGGCTTTGTGCACCACGAGCTCGACATCCGCGATCGCGCGGGGGTTGGCGAGTTGGTGGCCCGGATCAGGCCTGACGTCATTATCCACACGGCGGCCCAACCCAGCCACGACCGCGCCGCCGCGATCCCGTTCGACGACTTCGATACCAACGCGACCGGCACGCTGAACCTGCTCGAGGCCGCCCGGCGGTCGTGCCCGGAGTCGCCGTTCATTCACATGTCCACCAACAAGGTGTACGGGGATGCGCCAAACGGCATCGCGCTACGGGAGCTCGAGACTCGCTGGGATTATGCGGACCCGGCTTACGAACACGGCATTCCCGAGACCTTCACGATTGACCAGTCCACGCATTCGTTGTTTGGCGCGTCGAAGGTGGCTGCGGATGTCATGGTCCAGGAATACGGCCGCTACTTCGGTATGCCGACGTGTTGCCTGCGTGGCGGATGCCTGACCGGTCCGAACCATTCCGGCGTCGAACTGCACGGCTTCCTGTCGTATCTGGTCAAGTGCAATCTCGAGGGCCGCCAGTACACGGTGTTCGGCTACAAAGGCAAGCAGGTGAGGGACAATATTCACGCTCTCGACGTCGCCCGGTTCATGGCCGAGTTCGTCGCAGCGCCCCGCGCCGGCGAGGTCTACAACCTCGGCGGCGGTAAGGGCAACGCCTGCTCCATTCTCGAGGCGTTCGCGATTACCGAGAGCTTCACCGGCCAGCCACAAGCCTACACTTACGTCGATCAGAATCGCATTGGGGACCACATCTGTTATTACTCCGACCTTCGCAAGATGCGGACGGATTATCCCAACTGGGACATCACCAAGTCGCTTGCGACGACCGTGCGCGAGATTGTCGAAGCGTGGCAGCGGCGGGCGTGAGTTGACGGCTTTGCGAAATGTGGGGCTCGCTCCTGCCGCAGGGCTGCGTCGTCGATTACGTTGATCAGCTCGGCACTGGGTATCCGATCTCGATATGAGCGACCACCCTGAAGTCTCGGTCGAAGAACAGGCCTACGAGCTGCCCGAGATCTGGCAGCCCGGCTGGTTTTCCCTGGAGGATCGCGATCGGGTCCGCCAATTGTCGGCGCTGGTCCCGGACGATGCGCGGACGCTCGTGGATGTCGGGTGTGGGAATGGATTGTTCCTGAACTGGCTCGCGCAGTCCGAGGCCGGGCGCTTCGAACGCATGGTAGGCGTTGATCGCAGCCTGGCCGCTCTGTCCCACGTCAAGGCGGGGAAGTGCCGGGCTCGAATCGATGCGCTGCCCTTTGGTGACGGCTCGTTCCACATAGTGACCTGCATGGAGGTGCTCGAGCACCTGCCGGTCGACGTCTTTCCTCGCGCTTTGCGAGAGCTCAGCCGGGTCGCGCGACATTACGTGCTGGTCTCCGTTCCCTACCGTCAGGACCTGGACGCCAGCCTCAGCACCTGTCCGAGTTGCCGTGCGCGATTCAACGCGGATTTCCATGTCCGCAGCTTTAACGAATCGGCGATGAGTGGGTTGTTCGAACAGCAAGGCTTTCGTCCGGCGATCACGCGCCGGCTTGGCGAGTTCACGACCTACGTGGATCGAACTATCCGGTCGCGAATGAAGGCGTGGTGGCGTCAGGCGCCAGCCATGCCTGCGTATGCGATCTGCCCGGTGTGTGGGTTCCGCGATCGCGAGGCCCTGCACCGCGAGTTGGCCCGGCGGGAGAGATCGGGACAGCCCGGGGGGGCCGAAGGGGCGCCGGGAAACCGTGAAAGTGCGCTTCGGACCTGGGGCACCCGGCTCCGGCCGCGTGCCATCAGTCACCGCTGGATTTGTACCCTCTATGCGCGCCAACCATGACCATCTTCGTTCTGCGAGCCCTGTGTCGTGGTCGTGATCGTCGACTACGGCCTCGGTAACCTGGCCTCGATCGCCAACATGGGACGCCGGGCGGGATGGGAACTGGTTGTGTCCGATGATCCGGCCGTGATCGCGGCGGCCGACAAAATCGTCCTGCCTGGCGTCGGCGCCTTCGACCAGGGCATGTCCAACCTCACTGAGCGGGGCCTGGTGCCGGTCCTTCAGCAACGTGTTCTCGAACAGCGGGTCCCGATCCTTGGACTCTGTCTGGGCGTTCAGCTCTTCGGCCAGGGGAGCGAGGAGGGGACGCGGCCGGGGCTGGGCTGGGTTGCCGCGGGCAGCCGGCGTTTTCAGATCCCGCCGGGTTCTCCACTCAAGGTGCCGCACATGGGCTGGAATTTCATTGAGGTGGCCAAGGCCACGGCCCTGCTCGATCACCTGCCGCCGGAGCCACGGTTCTATTTCGTGCACTCGTATCACCTGGTCTGCGACGATCCGGCCGACGTGATGTGCTGGACCACCTACGGCTATCGATTCGCGTCCGGCATCCAGCGCCAGAATGTCTGGGGGACGCAATTCCACCCGGAAAAGAGCCACGCCTTTGGCCTGGCGCTGATGAAGAACTTCCTGGCGCTCTCCTGAGACATGTTCCGCGCCCGGGTGATCCCTTGTCTCCTGCTCCACGGCCAGGGCCTGGTCAAGACCGTGTGCTTCAAGCAGCCCACCTATGTCGGCGACCCGATCAATGCCGTCAGGATCTTCAACGACCGCGAAGTGGATGAGCTTGCGTTCCTCGACATCACGGCCACACGCGAGCGTCGAGAGCCGGCGTTCGACCGTGTGCGCGACATCTCGGGCGAGTGTTTCATGCCGGTGTGTTACGGCGGCGGCATCCGCACCGTGGCGCACGCCCATCGCCTGTTCAGCCTGGGCATCGAGAAGGTGCTGATCAACAGCGCAGCCGAGGACACTCCAGCCCTGGTAACGGAGGTGGCCAAGGCATTCGGCAGCCAGAGTGTGATGGTCGGTGTCGATGTCGGCCGCGATTGGCTCGGGCGCCTGCGCGTCTATACGCGGGGCGGCAGCCGGAACACGGGACGCAGCCCGGTCGAGTACGCGCGCGAGATGGCCGCCCGTGGCGCGGGCGAAGTATTTCTCAACGCCATCGACCGGGACGGCACGATGGCGGGTTTCGATCTGGAACTGATCCGCGAGGTGTCGGGAGCGGTACCGATTCCGCTAATCGCGTGCGGCGGTGCCGGCTCGGTGGCCGATCTGTCGTCCGCCATCGCCGCCGGCGCGTCGGCGGTGGCGGCCGGCAGCCTCTTCGTCTTCGCCGGACCCCGGCGCGCCGTCCTGATCAACTATCCGTCGACCGCCGCGTTGCGTGCCGTCGTGACGCCATCAGGAGTGCCGTGACCGCACTGCCCGGCTTCGCGCCCGCGCCGACGACCGTCGACCTGCCCGGCTTGCGGGTGTGCGCTCGCTGCGTGATGGACACCACCGACCCCGAGATCACCTTTGATACCGACGGTGTCTGCAACCACTGCCACGACTACGACCGCGAGGTCCTGAAGCGGGTTCGCAACGGTGCCGAGGGTGCAAGCCTGCTGGAGGCCCAGGCCGCCCGGATCCGCCACGACGGCGCCAGCCACCGCTACGATTGTGTGATCGGCCTGAGCGGGGGCGTCGATAGCACGTATGTGGCGTTCAGGGTGAAGCAACTTGGCCTGCGCCCGCTCGCCGTGCACCTCGACAATGGGTGGGACTCCGAGATCGCGGCCAGCAATATCTCGGCGGCTCTCGCCACACTCGGTATCGAGCTCGAAACACTCGTGATTGACTGGGAGGAGTTCAAGGACGTCCAACGGGCTTTTTTGCGCGCCGGCGTGCCCGACTGTGAGATTCCCAGCGACCACGCCATTGTGTCGTCGGTGTATCACGTGGCCAGACAGCAGCGGGTCAGGCACATTGTTTGGGGCCACAACGCCCGAACCGAAACGCACTTGCCCCGATCGTGGTCCCAAGGCCACTTTGATTGGGGCTACATCAAGGCTGTACACCGGCGGTTCGGTAGCGGGCGCATCCGGACGTTCCCACACCTGCCGTTCACCGCCGGCCTGCCAGGCGGCGGATTTCACGTCACGCACTTCAATCTTCTCGACTGCATCGACTACGTGAAGGCCGACGCCGTGCAGCTATTGGAGAAGGAGCTGGGCTGGCGCAGCTATGGCGGCAAGCACCACGAGAGTATCTACACACGATGGTATCAGGGATGGTTCCTACCTACCCGGTTTGGCTACGACAAGCGCAAGGCGCACCTGTCCAGCCTCATCTGCTCACGCGAGGTGACCCGGGACGAAGCGCGCCACACCCTTCGGCAACCCACCTACGCCGAAGGCCTGCAGCGGACCGATACCGAGTACGTGATCAAGAAACTTGGCCTCTCAGTCGGCGAGTTTCACGTCATCATGACCGGACCGAAACGCTCGTTCGCTGACTTCCCGTCGTATGCGACCCTGCGGGAGGGCATGCCGTTCCGCACCGCGCAACGCGCCTACCGTTTCGTCAAGTACGATTTGCTCGGGCTGGTGCAGGCCTCCAAATGAAGGTCGCCGTCATCGTTGGCGCCCGGCCGCAGTTCATCAAGGCCGCACCCCTTCTGCGGGCGTTCGAGCGGACTGGGCAGGTTCAGGTCAAGCTGGTCCATTCCGGTCAGCATTTCGACGCCAACATGTCGGACGTCTTCTTCCACGAGCTTGGGCTACCCCAGCCCTGTCACCGGATCTCGACGCCGCCTGGACGACAAGGGCAAATGGTCGCGCACATGCTCGCCGGCATCGAGGCCTACCTCGATCAGGAGCACGTTGACCAGGCCGTGGTCTTTGGGGATACCAACACGACGCTGGCCGGGGCCCTGGCCTGCGCGAAGCTTGGGGTTGCCTGCGCGCATGTGGAGGCCGGTTTGCGCTCATGGAACCGGGCCATGCCGGAGGAGATCAATCGTGTTTTAGTCGATCACTGCAGTACCCTGTTGCTCTGCCCGACGGCGCAGGCGGTGCGGAACCTGGCAACGGAAGGCATCACGAAACGAGTCTTCCTGGTGGGCGACGTGATGCTCGATGCAGTACGGCTGTTTCGTCCCCTCGCCGATCGGCGTATCAGCCTGCTCACGCGCTACGGCTTCCGACCCGGCGGCTATTTCGTGCTTACCGTTCACCGCGCCGAGAACACGGGGGATGCCGACGCGCTGCAGCGCATCCTCGAAGCCTGCGATCAACTGGGCTTGCCCGTGTTGTTTCCTGTGCATCCCCGCACTCGTCGTCTGCTGGCCGGCGGGATGGCGATCCCGGCAGTGGTGCGGCTGGTGGAGCCGCTTGGCTATCTGGACATGATGTGTGCTGTGTCAAATGCTCGCGCCGTGCTGACCGATTCCGGCGGGCTGCAGAAAGAGGCCTACTTTCTGAGCGTGCCGTGCGTCACGCTTCGCGAGGAGACCGAGTGGCCGGAGACCGTGGCGGTAGGGGCTAATGTACTGGCCGGCACGAACAGCGCCCGTATCGTCCAGTCCGCGACGCAGTTCCGTGACGCGCCGGCGCCGGTTATGGGCGGCCATCGCGAGTTTGGCGACAGCCATGCCGCCGAAGAGATCTGTCGCCTCGTCTTGGATGGCCACTGAAACAGGAATGGCCTCGCTGCTGATGCTGGTCTTCGAATTCCCGCCGCTGGCGGCCGTGGGCGTCCAGCGGTCGGTGAAGTTCACGCAGTACCTGCCGGAGCAGGGAATCACGCCGATCGTGGTCACCACCGACTCCACCTCGCTTGAGGGATGGTTCGGCCCGCGGTTCGACGAGACGACGGCACGCGACCTGCTTCAGGGTCTTGTGGTTCATCGCGTCCCCTGCCCGCCGCCGCTCGCCGCCCCTCATCCCCTGGTCCAGCGCCTGTGGCACTATTTTTCGCTAGGGGGCGATATCGGGCGCCGGTGGGCTCCGGGGGTCACGCGGGTGTGGGACGACGTGGTGGCGGAGTCACGCCCCACCGCGGTGTACGTCACCGTGCCGCCGTTCAGCGTGGCACCGCTCGCGCTGCAGCTCGGGCACAGGAGCGGATTGCCCGTGATTCTTGATTTCCGCGACCACTGGTCCCAATGGTGTGACGTTGCCTATCCCACATGGTGGCACTATCGGGCTGCGCTCCGCGTCGAGCGTGCCTGCGTGGAAGGCGCGGCGGCTGTGCTCGGCGTCACAGGCCAGCTCGTGCGCGACCTTCAGGAGGCGCATCCGCACGTCGCCCCTTCGAAGTTCCACGTCGTGCCCAACGGGTGGGACGGTGCCCTTGACGCGCCGGCCGCCCGCACGGTCTCAGCCGGCGCCACGTTTGTGATCGGTTACGTGGGCAGCTTCTACTACTCGCCGGTGAACAGGGCCTCGGTGATGGAACCGTGGTGGCGGAAAGCGCCTCGCCACTGGTTGCAGTACGCGCCGCGCCGCGCGGACTGGCTGTATCGCAGTCCGTATTTTTTCTTTCGCGCGCTCAAACGGCTGTTCGATCAACGTCCAGAGTTGCGCGCGCGTCTCCGCGTTCGCTTCGCCGGCGATCCCCAAGGCTGGCTCGATCGCCAGGTCGCGGAGTTCGAGCTACAGGATGTCGTCGAGCACGTGGGGCGCCTGACCCATGACGCGTGTCTGGAGTTCGAGGCAGCGTGCGACGCACTCCTCGTCACCTCGGTGAAAGTGGAGGGTGGTCGTGACTATTGCATTGCCAGCAAGACCTTCGAGTACCTGGCCGCCGGCCGGCCCATCCTCGGTATTGTGACCGAGGGCGAGCAGCGCGATTTCCTCGAGTCGTGCGGTGCGGCGATTGTCGGTGATGCCGATGACCCAGAGGCGTCGGCACGGGCCATCGAACAGGTCGTGACCGGACGTATCGTACCGGCCCCTGACCACGCCTTCCTGCAGCAGTTTCATCGCCGCGAGACGAGTCGGCAGATGGCAGCCATCGTGCGCCAGCAAGGCGCGCTGTGAGCGCGCCGGAAACCGTTCGTGTGAGTGAGCCCATGGTCTACGTTGAAGGACTCAGCAAGCGATACCGCGCACGCTCGGGGGCCTCACTAACACGTTCAACTCCGGCGAGGTCTACGACATCGGCGGCGAAAAGCTTGGCACCATCGAGGAAATCGTCGGCATCGTCCTCGGCCGGGGTTGGCAAGGAGAAGCAGCGCCGGAAGCTGGCCCAGTTGCGCGACGATGAAGTGCTCACTACTCGCCAAAAGAAGGGCGCCTGCGCGAAGGCGCACTGGGACCTCAAACACCGGACGACGCTCACGCTGTCGGCTGGCATCGCCCAGACGCTGACCTGGATGAGAGAGGTCGACAAGGTCCGCTAGGCCAGGATGCTCCCGCGACTGCTGTACCTCAGTGATGTGCTCGCCGAATCAACCTATTCCGGCTCGGCGCTGATCTATCGCCTCCTCGAGACGTACCCGCCGGGTCGGTTGCTGGTGGTCGAGACCACCCACGGCACGTCGAAGCCCGAGCGCCGCCTTCGGGGCGTTGATTACGCGTGCTTATCGGTAGGCAGCAACCGCTGGGCTCACACCCGGTTTCACGAGTGGTGGGCGCTGTGGCAGTCGCTGCGAGCGCCGTCATGGATGCTTCGCGCACCGGAGGTCATGCAGGGATTCGTGCCCGACGCCGTGCTGACCGTGGCGCACGGCCACGCCTGGGTGGCGGCGGCCGCGTACGCCGACCGTCAGGGCCTACCGCTGCATCTAATCGTCCATGACGATTGGCCCCGCATGGTCACCTTGCCGGGGCCGTTCACGAACCGGGTGGATTGTCAGTTCGGACGGACATACCGCTCGGCGGCTTCCCGACTATGTGTCTCGCCGTGGATGGCCGAGTTCTATGAGCAGCGATACGGCGCCACCGGGCGCTTGATGCTGCCATCGCGCGCGGTGGCCGCGCGGACGTTCGAAGCGCCGCCCGAGCGCTTGCGGCACCAAGGACCGGGCCTCACGCTGGGACTCGCCGGCTCGATCCGCGCGGCCGAGCACTTCACCCTGCTTCGCACGCTGGCGCGCGGGCTACAACCCAGTGGGGGACGCGTGCTGGTGTTCGGCCCGGTGACTTCCGAGGACGCAGTAGCGGCTGGCTTGCGAGAGCCCAACATCCAGTGGGGCGGCCTGCTGGAGTCGGGGGAACTCGTCGATCGCCTGCGAGCTGACGTCGACGTGCTTCTGGTGCCGATGTCATTTGCGGCGGCCGATGCCGCAAACATGCAGGTTAACTTTCCCAGCAAACTTGCTGAATATACCGCCGTCGGGCTGCCGATCCTGATCGTCGGTCCCGGTTACTCGTCAGCGGCCCGGTGGGCCAGGGATTATCCCGGCGTCGCTGAGCTCGTCGAATCGGCCGAGCCGGCGGCGGTCCTGGCGGCGTTGCGCAGGCTCGCCACTGAACCCGAGTATCGTGTGCAGTTGGCGTCGCGGGCTCTTGAGGTCGGCGCGAGCCTCTTCTCGCACGAGGCGGCGTGGGACGTGTTCGCGGATGCCTTGTCCCACCCTGAGACGCGCTGACCGTTGGCCTTCTTCTCCGTCATCATTCCGGCGTTCAATCGGCGGGCCCTGCTCGCGCGCACGTTGGAGTCGGTCTGGTCCCAGCGCCACAAGGATTTCGAGGTCATCGTGGTGGACGATGGCTCGACCGATGGCACCGCGGCGTTCCTGGAATCGCTCCACGGGCGGCTTCAGGTGGTTCACCAGGATCACCGAGGTCCGGGTGCCAGCCGCAACGCGGGGGCGGCGCGCGCGACCGGTGACTACCTGGCGTTCCTCGACAGCGATGACCTCTGGTTGCCGTGGAGCCTCGACGTATTTCGGACCCTGATCGCACGACACCAGCGACCGGCGCTACTGTGCAGCAACTATCAACAGTTCGTGACCGAGTCTGAATTGTCGGGCGTGCGGGAGGGCGCGGCTCGCGGCGAATGCTTCTCCGATTACCTGGCCTCGTGGCACCACCACCGGGTGGTGGGTGCCGGCATGCTGGTGGTGCATCGCCCCGCTTTCGAGACCGTTGGCGGCTTCACCACGGAGCCCTGTAATCTCGAGGACCACGACCTTGCGCTCAGACTGGGCGAGGCCCCCGGCTTCGTGCAGATCATGACGCTGACTCTCGCCTGGCGCCGACACGCGGGTGGCACCACCAACGAGATGGCCAAGAACGTGGCCGGGTGCCAGCGCCTCCTTCGGGCGGAACGCGCCGGCGAGTACCCGGGGGGACCGGGGCGCGCGGCCGCCCGGCGGCAGATCATCACGCAGCACGCGCGGCCGACGTCCATCGAGAGCGGACGCGCCGGCCTGCTTGCCGACGCGTGGTCCATCTACCGGGCGACCCTGCGGTGGCACGTGGCACTTGGCCGCTGGAAGTACATCCTGACGTTCCCCCCCTACCTGGCATTCGCGGCGGTGTCGCGCCTCGTGCGCCACCCGCCGCCGGGGTCCTCGCGCTGATCAAGCCCCTTCTGAAATCGTGGCTTCAGTCGCTCGGTTGGTACGAACAGGGCAGCCGGCTCTGGATCGCCATGGAGCCGAGGCTGATCAAGGCCACGCGCGCGCTGACCCGCAAGAACCAGCGGCTGGCGGCCGCCTACCTCGCCAGTCACGAGACACCGAGGCTGCACGTTGGCTGTGGCGACAACGAACTTCCGGGCTGGCTGAATACTGAATTGTGTCCCCGCGGCGGCCAGATCTTCCTGGACGCGACCAGGCCCTTTCCGTTGCCCGATTCGACGTTCGCATCGGTTTACAGCGAGCACATGATTGAACACATCGCGGCCGGGCAAGCCGAGACGATGCTCAGCGAGTGCTTCCGCGTCATGACGCCCGGCGCAGTCATCCGCATCGTCACGCCCGATCTCGCGTTCCTGCTGCGGCTGCTCGAGTCGCCCCCGGCGCCTGACGTGGCTGCCTACATCCGCTATAGCCTCGATGCCCACCGCCTTCAGGCCCCCGCCGCCGACGGCGTCTACGTGTTCAATAATTTCGTGCGGGCATGGGGCCACCAGTTCATTCACACCGAAGCAACCTTGCGAGCGCTGATGGCTCGCGCCGGGTTCGAAGAGATCCGAACCTGCCGCTTGGCCGAGAGTGCCGACCCGGCAATGGCGGGTCTCGCCAAAGCCGATCGCATGCCCGCGGGATTCCTGGACATGGAGTCGCTGGTGCTCGAGGGCAGACGGCCTGCCCGGCGTGGTTGACCAGCCGGTGGCCAGTCTGGCCACCGTGCTCATCACGACGAAGAACCGCCGAGACGAGTTGCGCACGGCGCTCCAGTCCGTGGTGGCGCAGACGGTCCC
>CAYHHH010000108.1:0-14913 GCA_964356125.1 uncultured Bifidobacteriaceae bacterium
AGCTACCACGTTAGGTAGCAGCCAGCCGCTTCATCTCATCTCCGTGTCTCCGTGTTGAGACACGTTATTGCTGGACGTCGAGCAATTCCATTTCAAAAATGAGCGTGGCGTTTGGCGGGATGATGCCGCCGCCGGCGCCATCGACGCCATAGGCGAGTGAGGGCGGGATGATGAGCCGCCTGCGGCCGCCGATCTTCATGCCGTCGAATCCCTGATCCCATCCGGGAATCACCTGCCCCGTGCCGAGCACGAAGTCGAACTGGCCGCGCTGCGTCGACGAATCGAACAGGCGTCCTTTCATGCCGGGCTGCGTGGGGTCGTACAGCCAGCCGGTGTAGTGGACGCTCACGCCTTTGCCCTTCTGTGCCTCGCGGCCGGTTCCCGCTTGCAGGTCGGTGCGCGTGAACCCAGGGTTCGCCGGGGGTAATTTAGGTGCGTTAGGTGCGACGGGTGCGTTAGGGGCGCTAGGTGCGTTGGGGGCGGGCGGTTCGACAGCCGGCGGCGCGGGGATATCGGCTTGTGGCTTGTCCGCCGTAGCGGTCTGCGAAGGCGGCGCGGAGGTGGACTGCGGCTCCGGGGCGCCGCCGCAACCGCTGACGAACACGGCTGAAACGCTCAGTGCGAAGAGTGCTTTCGGTGTTATTCGCATTTATTGCACGATCCTCGTCAGCTCGACCTCGAATACGAGCGACGCATTCGCCGGAATACCCTGAGATCCCTGCGCCCCGTACGCCAAACTCGGCGGCATGTAGATTCTCCGCCTGCCGCCGACACGCATGCCGCGCACACCTTGGTCGAATCCAGGGATGATGCCTCCCGCACCGATCACGAACTCGACCGGTCCGACGATACCCCCAGGACCTTGCGGATTCGAGTCAGTCGAACCTTGGATGCGTGTGCCCTTGCTTGCTGTGCCGGCCGGATTGTAAAGCCACAGTTCGAAGTTCAAAGTCGCTCGATTGCCCGCTACCAACTCCGGTCCTGTTCCGACGACGAGATCCGTCGTGCTGAACTCGACATTCACCTGTGACGGATCGGTCGGGGTGCCGCCGCCGTCGTTATTGCACGCCACGGCGAAAAGAGCCACCGCCATACACGCGAGTAATCGCTTCACGATCCCCCTCCAGAGTTCAGTGCCTTCTGAACCATTCCTCGAATTCTCGTAATGTTGCCGCTGCGGACCGGACACGTCATGTCGGTTGCGACGCACTGCGCGAGCGTCATGCCGCATCCACACGTGCAGCGGTCGGCGTTGGCCTCGAGCAGCGCGGCTCGCTTCTGTGCCGAGCTCAACGATGCGAAATCGATATCCGGCAGATCGCGCTCGTTGAACGCGATGGTCGGTCTCGAGAGCGCGTAGATGATGCCTCCGACGACGGCGAGGACGCCCAGCGTGATCGCGAAGGTCTTCGCGCGGCGCAGCAACCGGCTGCGCGCGCCGTGTCGCGGCTTCGTCTTGGGCTTGACCATCCGCAGATATTCTACGGCGAAAAAGAGGATTGCCGCCCGTATACTCATTTCATGTTTCGCAAGCTGGTTCTCGTCCTGATAGGTTTCGTCGTTCTCATTGCCGGCCTCGCGGCAGCCGGATTTCGGATCGAGCGCGGCGGCAGCGGCTGGCCGCGGTCCATCGTGCGCACGAACGAGGCCGCGCTGGAAGCCGATCGCGCGCAGCAGAAGAGCGCGGCGACGCCGGGTCTTGAAACGCAAGACCCGGCCTACAAACCCAAACAACAAGACCCGGCCTACGAGCCAGTCGCCGCGTCCGCCTCCGCGCCGCCTGCGCAGATCGCTACGGCGGACAGGCCTGACGCACCTAGCGCACCTGACGCCCCCAACGCACCTAGTTCGTGGACCGATTTCCGCGGGCCGAATCGTGATGGGCGTTATACGGCCACCGCGATTCGCACGAGCTGGCCGCGCGAGGGGCTTCGGCGTCTGTGGAAGCAGCCGGTCGGCGCGGGTTACGCATCGTTTGTCGTCGCAGATGGGCGCGCCTTCACCATCGAGCAGCGGCGCGATCAGGAAGTGGTTGCCGCCTACGATGTGCAGACCGGGCGCGAGCTCTGGACGAACGCGTGGAACGCGAGCTTCGAAGAATCGATGGGGGGCGATGGCCCGCGCGCGACGCCGACGTATCACGACGGCCGCATCTACGCGCTGGGCGCCGAAGGGGAGCTCCGCGTTCTCGACGCGGCGAAGGGCACGCTCGTGTGGCGGCGGAACATCCTCTCAGACAACGGCGCGTACAACTTGAGCTGGGGCATGTCGGCCGCGCCGCTGATTGTTGACGACACGGTGGTCGTGCTGCCCGGCGGCACGCGTGGCAGCTCCGTCGCCGCTTACAGAAAAGCGACGGGCGATCCCGTGTGGAAGGCGTTGAATGACGAAGCGTCGTACACCTCGCCAATGCTCGCCACGCTCGGCGGTGTCCGCCAGCTGCTCGTCGTCACGGCCACGCGCGTGGTTGGGCTCACACCAGAGAAGGGGGCGCTTCTGTGGGAGTACCCGTGGAGCACATTCAACGGCATCAACGTGGCGCAGCCGATCGTCTTCACCCACAACGGACGCGACCGCATTTTCATGTCGGCGTCATACGGTCAAGGCGCGGCGGTATTTGAATTGGTCCCCTCGACGTCGCTCTTGGCAGGCTCGAATCGGTTTCAGGCGAAGACCATCTGGGAAAACCAGCGGATGAAGAACAAGTTCACCAGCTCCGTGCTGCATAAGGGACACATCTACGGATTGGACGAGTCGATTCTCGCGAGCGTCAACGCCGAGACCGGTGAGCAGAACTGGAAGGGCGGCCGTTACGGATACGGCCAGCTCGTGCTCGCAGGCGATCATCTCGTCGTGCTGACCGAGGACGGCGAGGTCGTGCTCGTCAATGCCACGCCGGCACGGCATGAAGAGGTCGCTCGGTTTTCGGCGATCGAAGGGAAGACCTGGAACCACCCGGTCATCGCCGACGGAAAGTTACTGGTGCGGAATATCCAGGAGATGGCCGCTTTCGATATTCGCTAGCAGCTCGAGACTATTTCGGATTCCCGACAAACTTATAACCCACGCCCCTGACCGTCAGCAGGTGGCGGGGCCGGGCGGGTACTTTCTCGATGTATTTGCGCAGGCGCGCGATGAAGTGATCGATCGCGCGCGTGTCGGTGTCTTCGCGCAAATTCCACACATCCTCGAGCATGTTCTTGCGCGAGATGGCTTTACCTTCGTGCTGCACGAGATAGCGCAGCAGGTTGGCTTCCATCAACGTCAACGGATATTTCGTGGTGCCCACCTGCAGCTCCTGGGCGTCGAAGTCCACGATCTTGTCGGCGAAGCGGAACACGTCAGGGGCGGACGCCGTCGCCCCCGCCGCAGGCTGTCCATCGCGGCGGCCGGCCACATGCCACGCGTGCCGCCGCAGCAGCGCGTTGATCCGCGCGATCAGGATCGACAGCTCGAACGGCTTCGGCAGATAGTCGTCCGCGCCGGCCTCGAACCCCCGAAGGACATCTTCCGCGCGGCCGCGCGCCGTCAGCATCAGAATCGGCGTCAGCCATCCTCGCGCGCGCATGCGGGCGGCGACCGTGAATCCATTGATGCCGGGCAGCATGACGTCGAGCACCACGAGATCGATGCGCGAGGAGTCGGCTTCGATCTCTGCCAGCGCGGCTTCGCCGTTGTCTACGATTGTGACCTCGTGCCCTTCGGCCTCGAGGTTGTATCGAAGCCCGGAGGCGATGTGCGCTTCGTCTTCGACGATGAGCAGTCTGGACATCGTTTAGTCGCGGGGGCCCCTACGCCCCGCTCCTCGCCGCTCGCTTGCGGGGGCCCCTCGCCCCGCGCCGCTCACGACTCTAATAAACATTAAGCGAGCGCGCGTTGGGCGCGGAGGGCAGCTCGAGTGTAAACGTGGCGCCGCGGCCGACGCCATCACTCTGCGCAAACGCACGGCCGCCGTGGCGCTTCGCCGTTTGCGCGACGATGAACAGGCCGAGGCCGGTGCCTTTGACGCGCTGCGTCAGCGCCCACGGCGTGCGATAGAAGCGGCCGAAGATGCGCTTGGTCTCGTTCGGCGGGATGCCGATGCCCTGGTCGCGCACGCGGATGACCGCGAGATCCTGCTCGCCTTTGTCGACTTCGACTTCGACGCGAACGGTCTCGCGCGAGTACTTCACCGCGTTGTCTAGCAGATTCAGGACGGCGCCGCGAAGGTTATCGGGATCGCCCATCACTTCGATCGGCTCGTGCGAGGCCCCGATCATGTGAACCGCCTCTTCCGGCAGATGCCGCTGCGATCGCGTCACCAGGACGCACTCGTCCGCCAGCGCCCTCAGGTCGACGCGCACCTGCTGAAGGGGCACGCGCCCTTTCTGCCCGGCGGTCAGCACCTGTTCGATGAGATGCAGCAGCCGGTCGCTGTCTTTCAGCATCACGTCGTAGAACTCGTGACGCTTCGCTTCGTCCACCGCCGGGCCGCGCGCTTTCAGCGTCTCGAGATGCAGCCGGATCGATGTGACGGGCGTCTTCAGCTCGTGCGTGACCGCGTTGACGAACGCGTCGTGCCGCTCGTTGAGCCGGATCTCACGGACGAGAAACGTGGTGTTGAGGATGAGGCCGGTGATGATCGCCGCGAACACGAGGCTGCCGACCAGAAGAGGGACGAGCTCGCGGAGGGTAAGGACGACCCAGCCGACGTTGAGCGCCACGGCCAGCGCCACCAGGCACACGCAGAACGTGACGAAGAAAGCGATGACGCCTTGCCGGCCGGGGGCGACGGACATGCGGCCAATGATAGCTCGTAGCTTGTAGCCCGTAGCCTGTAGCCAACGAGGCTACAAACCACCGGCTACAAGCTACCGGCTACCAGCTACAGGCTGTCTAGGCCGCGGCTTCGAGGTCTGAATCCACCGAGGCGCGTCGCACCTGCGTCGCAAGCCCGAGCATTTCGAGCGCTCGAATGTGCCAGTAGGTGATGTCGATCTCGTACCACGCCAGGCCGTGGGCGGCTGACGTCGGGTGCGCATGATGGTTGTTGTGCCAGCCTTCGCCGAAGCTGAGCGCGGCCACCCACCAGCTGTTCCGCGAGTCGTCTCTTGTTTCGAAGCGGCGCGATCCCCACATGTGCGTCGCGGAATTCACGAGCCACGTGGCGTGCAGGCCGACCGTCGTCCGCAGGAAGACGCCCCACAGCACCCAGTTCCAGCCCCCGAGCGCGAGCAGCAGCAGGCCCAGCGTCGTCAGCGGAATCCAGTGGTACTTGCTGATCCAGACATGGAAGGCATCGCGTCCCAGATCGGGCGCGTACTTGGCGGTAACCGTGTTGTCGTTGTGCAGCGCCTCGCCGAACAGAATCCAGCCCATGTGGGCCCAGAACCCGCCGTGCTGCGGCGTGTGCGGATCGTGGTCGGTGTCGGAATGCTGATGATGCCGGCGATGGGTCGCGACCCAGAACAGCGGGCCGCCTTCGAGCGCGAGCGTGGCGCAGATAGTCAGGAAATATTCGACGGCCTTCGGCGTCTTATACGACCGGTGCGTGAGCAGCCGGTGGTAGGACATGCCGATGCCGAGCGCGAGCGAAATGTAATAGGTGATGCAGAACACCGCGAGCCCGGACCACGTGAATTGAAACAGCGCCCAGACCGCTCCGACATGGAACAGCGTCATGAAGAAGGCGGTCGTCCACGACAGTTTGCTATAGCGCCCAAGCTGGGCCGCAGTTGAAGACAAGTTTTCGCTCCGTTAGGCCGACCTAAAGGTCGGCACTGCGACAGATGCTGTTGTAGAAAGTAGTGCTGGCCTTCAGGCCAGCGTGAACGTGCCTTATGACAATAGCAAGGCGGGACGGGGACGATTGTAAGACTTATGTAAGGGCCCTAACTATCTTGTTTCTGAGCGGTTACAGCCTGGTAGCCGCGGGCCTGGAGATTGAAGAGCGTGGCGTAAATGCCCCCTGTTGCCAGCAGATCCTGATGCACCCCTGCCTCCACGACCGTGCCCTCGTGAAGCACGATGATGGTCTCCGCCATGCGGACCGTCGAGAACCTGTGCGAAATCAGAAGCGTGATGCGGCCTTGCCCGTGCTCGCGCAAGCGATCGATCATCGCAGCCTCGGCGATGGCGTCGAGCGCGGCCGTCGGCTCGTCGAAAATCTGCACCGACGCCGGGCGGAAATACAGGCGCCCGAGCGCGAGCCGCTGCCATTGGCCGCCTGAGAGCTGCCGTCCGCCTGGAAACAATCGCCCGAGCATCGTCTCGTAGCGCTCGGGCAAATCGTTCACTACGGCGATCGCGCCCGATTTTTCGCTGGCCAGTTGGATGGCCGCGTCCTCCTGCAGCTTGTCCGTACGGCTCAGCCCGATGTTCTCGCGCGCCGTCATCTGATACTGGCCGTAGTCCTGGAAGATGATGCTCATCTCGCCCTGGACGCTGCGCGGGCTGAAGCGTCGTGCGTCGACGCCGTTCAGCAGAATGCGGCCCGCGGTCGGCTCGAACAGGCGGGTGAGCAACTTGACAATCGTGGTCTTGCCCGCGCCGTTTTCGCCGACCAGCGCGAGCGCCTGGCCTTTCGTGATGGTGAACGACACATCCGACAGCACATCGCGATCGGTCAGGGGATACCGGAAGCTGACGTGCTCGAACTCGATCGAATCGATGGGGCCGCGCCACGTCTCTCCTTCGTCGAGATTGCGCGACGGCAGCTCGAGAAATTCGAACAGGTTGCGCATGTAGAGCAGGCTCTCGTAGATGCCCGTCACGCCGTTGAGCAATCCGGTGAACTGAATCTGAATCTGCATGATGCCGCCGACGAAGAGCGAAAAATCGCCGACGGTGATGGTGCCGTTCGCCGCGCGGCGAAGCACAGACAACGTGGCGAGCGCGATCATCAGCGACGCCCCGAGCGTGGCCGCAAGCCCCCACGCGCTGCGGCGGGCGAGCAGGCTGACGAACTGCGCGCGGAACTTCTTGTAGTACTCCTGCCAGCCGTCGAGCAGATACCGCTCGAAGCCGAACAGCCGGACTTCTTTCACCAGGCTGTCCGACGTGAGGATCGATCCGAGATAGTTCTGGTGCCGCGCGTCGGTCGCGCGCCGCCGCATCACGCGATAGCCTTCGGCGCCGAAGCGGCTCGAGACGAGCACGCCGGGAATGCTCGCGACGAGCACCAGCGGCAGCACTTCCCATCCAAGTCGCGCCATCAGGCCGCCGATCGACGTCAGCGTGATCAACGCCTGGCCGATGCCGATGACCTGGAACATCACCCCGAGCGGCCGCGAGCCGACTTCGCTGTACGCGTTGCGCAGCGCGTCGTAGGTGTCGGCGTTCTCGAAGCTTTCGACGTCGAGCGCCGCGGCCTTGTGCAGGATGCGAAGGCTGATGCGGTTCTGCAGCGTGTCGCCGAGCAGCTCGCGCGACGTGCTGTACAGCGTTTGCACGAGCGATGCGCCGATCGAGATGCCCACCTGCAGCGCGAGCAGTGTGGCCAGGCTGCGATACGCATCGGCCGGAGTAGGGAACCCGCCGGCGATCGCGCGCGCGACTTCGTCCAGCAGGAGCTTTCCAACCCACAATGTCGCGGCCGGCACGAGTGCGAGCACGACGCTCAGCAGGAGAATCAGCGAGAGCAGGCGCGGGCTCGCGGACCACACGAGGCGCGCGGTCGCCAGCAGGTCGGACATCATCTGCCGCGTGCGCGCGCCGGCACCCCAACGCGGCTGCCGCGTTGGGGAGCCCGCGCGCAGAGGAATGACCGGTTCAGGCTTCGGCGGGCTTGCCGCGGCGTGGTCCCGTGGTGGCATCTTCCGCAATCGTACTAGACCGTCCCAAACTGAGAACAGCGGGCCCCAAAACAGCCCTGTTTTGCTGGGTTTTTCACGCTATGGGCGCGGCATGGGGGTTGCTCTTAGCGCCTGTATGCTGGTCAAAGCCCGCTCGACCACGGCGCTGTGTCTTAGTGTGATGTCGTTTCTGTTCACGCCGGCCATTGCGAAACAGCAGGGCGATTCGCGGCCGTTGCCGTCCCCGGTAGGGTCCGGCTTCAGCCGGACCGTCTTGACATGCAATCGCGACGCGATCGATCCCCAAAGTTATGAGCTCGCGACGATCGGCCAGGCGCGGGCGCTGCTGACGGACCGCAGCGATTTCTGGGACGCGTTCCGCATCAACCGGCACATCGCCACGCTGCGCGAGCTGAACCTCGATACGCAGGAGCTTGCGGAGCGCGCGCTCGCGCGCGACCCGCGCAACATGATGGCGCACAGCATCCTCGCCAGGCAGTACACGGTGCTCGGGTGGGACGGCCCGGCCATCGATGCGTGGCAGCGCGTGGCCGCCGATGGCGGCGTGGTCGTGTGGACCGCGACGCTCTACGAGGTCGACTACAAGAGTTACTTTCTGATGTCGTTCGGGCGCGATGCGGTCCGCATCTATCGAATGGGGCAGTTCACCGGGCCGATCGATCGCAGGCTCGGGTACGCAACGTTTCCGGAGCCGACGGAGATGGCGTTTTACGAAGCGACGGCCGGTTGTCCGAGCCCCTCAATCGCGCCGGTGGCGACGATTCCCTGGAGCAGCGTCACGGAGCTGCGCTCTGGAAACTGGGTGCTCTGGTTCAAGCTCGCGACGCCGGTGACGATCGTGTCGGACCGCGACAACACGAAAACGCTCCGCGAGATCAAAGTGAACCTGCACGGCGAGACCGGCGAGGTGAGAATTCTGGCCGAGAGGAATCCTGATTACGACGGCCCCTGGGGACGCGACAGCGAGCCGTATAAGAACGTCCGCGGCATCGGCCTCGGACCGTGGGATTACAACCGCCGCCTGCGCGACATGATTCTGCGATTTGCCGAGCCGGCCAGCCACATCAAGAGAAGCTCGGCCGGCAGAGGCGCGGGCTGGTAATCACGTTAGGGGCGTTGGGTGGCGTTGGGGGCGTTGGGTGCGACAGGTGCGGGCGGCGCCCCTAACGCCCCTAACGCACCCGTCGCACCTAACGCACCTATTTCGTCGGTGGGGCCGCCGCGCCGCGACCGCGCATGCCGCGCTCGGTCGACGGCGGAACCATCCCCTTCGTGCGGAGATAGACCGTGAGGATTCCGTACTCTTCGTTCCCGTGGACGATGAGGTTCGTCAGGACGGATCCGCGCGCGACTTCGTTCATCCCCTGACGGACGAGCTCGAGGGCGCTCTGGTCGGTCAGGTTCGCGAACGCCGCATCGCAGAACGCAAACGAATCCGCGAGCGCCTGGACGATGTCCGCGCGCGTCGTCTTCGTCTGCTCGAGATTTGAGCCCTGATGTGGATTGGCCTCGCCCCTGGCTGCCGCGCACCCATTGAACTGCGAGTTCGCGACGTGCGCGAGCTGCGCCCCGAACGCCCGAATCTCTTTCGCAGGCGTGTAGGAGTAGCCGGCCTCGTCAAATTTCTGCGCGGTTTCCGTGAGGTTCATCTTGAGCGTGTTGTACGACCTCCGGAGCCCTTCGCTCAACGGAATCTTCTGACCACCCTGGACTGCCGCCGGTGCCTGCGCCTGAGCATTCGAGGCCATCAGCACGCACGCAAACATCAGACCGATCGCTGCTTTCATACACACTCCTTGGAAGTTTCGCGGGAGGAGTCACTATAATGGCGGCCTCTCCGGAGGGCAACCATGATTAGTGAGACTGCGGTTTCGCGGCGCGAGATCCTCAAGCGACTTGGTTTGGCGGGCGCAGCGGCCCTGGCGCTTCCCGAGTTCGGCCGCGTTCTCGCATTTCAACGCGAGGCCATCAAGGCCGCCACTCCGGCAGGCGTGCTGAGCGCACCAGAGGCCGCGACGCTGGCCGCGGTGTGCGCGCGGATCATACCGACCGACGACAGCGGGCCTGGCGCCGCCGAGGCGCGCGCCGCTGAATACATCGATCGCGCGCTCGGCGGATGGCTTGCGCCGTCGCGCGAGGCGTACGCAGCCGGTCTCGCCGCCATTGATGACGCCGCTCGCGCGCTCGGCGGTCAGCGCTTCGTCGATCTTCCACCCGCACAACAAGACGCGGCTCTCGCGACGGTGGAGCAGACGCCATTTTTTGCGCTCGTATTGACACACACGATCCAGGGCACCTTCTGCGATCCGGCATATGGCGGCAATGCGAACTTCGTCGGGTGGGATCTCATTGGATACCCGGGTGTCCGCCTCAACGTGCCGGCCGCCGATCAGCGCATGGCGGCGCCCGCCAAACCCATCCGCCGCTCGGCCTACGACTACGCGATGTTCGCCGCAGGAGCGCAGTAGATGCCCACGAATCTGAAACCCACCGATGTCGTCATCGTCGGCATGGGCGCGGCCGGCGGTGTGGCCGCGCTTCCGCTCGCGCAGGCGGGCATCAAGGTGATCGGCCTCGAGGCCGGCACCTGGCTGACGTCGAAAGATTTCGCGCCCGACGAGTTACGGAACAATTACCGTGCGTGGCCGCAGTCGGTGCAGAAGGCCAATCGCGAAGTGCCGACGCATCGGCCCAACGCGTCGGCACCGTATTCGGCCCGCCCGGCGTTCCATCCGATGATGAACGGCGTCGGCGGCGCGTCGCTGCATTACTGGGCACAAAGCTGGCGGCTCAGCCCATGGGATTTCAAGGTCGTGAGCGACACGGCGAAACGCTACGGCCCGTCGCGCATTCCCGCGGGCTCGACCGTAGAAGACTGGCCGTTCGGCGTCGAGGAGATCGAGCGCTATTACGACATCGCGGAGCGCGAGCTCGGCGTATCGGGCAAGGCGGGCAACGTGGACGGCAAGATCGATCGCCGCGGAAACATCTTCGAAGCGCCGCGGCGTCGCGAGTATCCGATGCCGCCGTTGCGGTGGAGCGACTGGAACGAGAAGATGGCCGCGGCGGCTCGGACGCTCGGATGGCATCCGTTTCCAGGGCCCGCGGCGATTAACACGCGCACCTACGACAACCGGCCGGGATGTGCGTACCACGGTTTCTGCGCGCGCGGCGGCTGTCACGTCAACGCGAAAGGCTCGACAGCGGTAACGACCATTCCGAAAGCGCAGAAGACCGGCAACCTCGACATCGTCACCGAGGCGCACGTGACCGAAGTGAACGTCGACGGCAACGGTCGGGTGACCGGAGTCACGTATCTGAAGGGGAGTGAGGTGTTCTTCCAGCCGGCGAGCGTCGTACTGCTGGCGACCTACACCTACGAGAACGTGCGGACGCTGCTGCTCTCGAAGTCGAAGGCGTTTCCGAACGGGCTTGCGAACAATCGTGGCCAGGTCGGCCGGCACTACATGACGCACGCGACCGGCGGCAGCGTCCAGGCGCTGTTCCCGGAGAACCTGAACAACTGGTACGGCCTTCCCGCACAGGGAGTGGCCGTCGACGATTTCGCGGCCGACAACTTCGATCACGCGAGCGTCGACTTCATCGGCGGCGGAAACCTGTTCGTCTATTCGGACAGGCGGCCCATCGGCGCCGCGAGCATGCACACCTTCAACAGAGCGCCGCAATGGGGCTCGGCGTGGAAGGCGTTCGTCAAGCAGAACGCCGATCGCTGGCACGCCGCGTACATCCAGAAGACCACGCTGCCGTACGAAGACAACTATCTCGATCTCGATCCCACGGTGAAAGATCCGCTCGGCTTCCCGGTGTGCCGCATTACCGCGGATTTCAAGGACAACGAGCGTAAAGCCGCGGCGTTCGCCGCGGACAAGATGGAGCAGTGGTATCGCGCCGCAGGGGCGATTGAGATCGTGCGCAATCCGCTCGGCACGATGGGCCCCTCGACGCACGCCTACGGCGGCACCCGCATGGGAGACAACCCCGACACGAACGTCGTGAACCGGTGGTGTTTCGCGCACGAGTCGCCGAACCTCGGCGTGCTCGGCGCGTCGGTGATGGGCACGAGCGGTTCGCACAACCCGACGCTCACCGTTCAAGCGCTCGCGTGGCGAACGGCTGAGTACCTGGTCAAGAACTGGAAGACGATCACAATGTCGGCGCGATGAGTGAGCCGGTCCTCGAGTTAGTCAATGCGAGCGTCAAAAAAGGCGAAGCCACGGTCCTGCACGGGCTGACGTTGAAAATCTGCGCGGGCGAGCACACCGCCATTCTCGGCCCTAACGGCGCCGGCAAGTCTGTTCTGGTGCGGCTGCTGACGCACGAAGAGCGCCCCTTGCCACTGCCGGACGACTCATCGCCGGTGCGCGTCTTCGGCGACGACAATTGGAACGTCTTCGAGCTGCGGCCGCAGCTCGGCATCGTGTCCGCCGATCTGCATCAGCGCTTCGTCGGCGGCAACAGCGAGGGGCGCATCACCGGGCTCGCCGCCGTGCTCTCGGGCTTCGTCGCGTCGCAAGGCATCCTGCGATACAGCGCCATCACCGACGACATGCGGCGCCGCGCGACAGAGGCGCTGGAAAAGATGGCGGCGGCGCATCTCTCGCGCCGGCTGATGAATGAGATGTCGAGCGGCGAAGCGCGCCGCGTGCTGCTGGCGAGGGCGCTGGTCACCAATCCGCGCGCGCTCGTCCTCGACGAGCCGACCACAGGCCTCGACGTCGTCGGCCGTCACCGGTTCATGGAGCGCGTCAGGAATATTGCCAGAGACGGCACGACGCTCATCCTGATTACCCATCACGTCGAAGAGATTATCCCCGAGATCGGCCGGGTCATCCTGCTGAGAGACGGCCGGATTGCCGGGGATGGTTCGAAAGACGACATGCTGACCGAGGCCCACCTCAGCGGCGCGTTCGCCGGCCGGATGAGAGTGGAACGGAGCGACGGGTACTATTTCGCGCGCGGCGAGTAGGGCCTGCCTCGCCGTAGCCGCGTAGCGCGAAGGCGGGTAGACTAAATGGACGGAGGAGTGATGCTGAAGAACTCATTAGTGCCGCTGGCCATGGCGGCGTTTCTGGCGTCGGCTGGACCGGCCGCCGCGCAGGCATTCCCGGACGGTCCGGGGAAGGAAATCATCGAGAAGAAGTGCAGCACGTGCCACGCGCCCGAACAGGTGACGACGTTCGGACGCAGCGCCGAAGAGTGGCACGAAGTCGTCGTCAACATGATCGATCTCGGCGCCGAGATGAACGAAGAAGAAACCAAGGTGCTGGTCGAGTACCTCACCAAGAACTGGCCGCTCAAGGGCTCGAAGCCGGCAGACGAGAAGCCCGCCGAGGAGAAGCCCGCCGAGGAAAAGCCTGCGGATAAGCCGGCAGAGGAACCCGCGCCCGCACCGCCGGCCGCGCCGGCGTCTTCACACGCGCCGTCCGTGACGATTCGCGAGTGGGATGTGCCGACGCCGAAATCGCGTCCGCACGACCCGCTCGCGGCATCTGACGGCACCATCTGGTATACGGGCCAGATGGTGAACGTCCTCGGACGGCTCGATCCGAAGACGGGGCAGATCAAGGAATTCCCGCTGAAAACGCCGGCCTCAGGTCCGCATGGTTTGACGGAGGACAAGGCCGGCAACATCTGGTACACCGGCAATTCGAAAGCGCTCATCGGCAAGCTCGATCCGAAAACGGGCCAGGTGACCGAGTACCCGATGCCCGACCCGTCAGCGAAAGATCCGCACTCGCTCGCCTTCGATCAGGCAGGCACGCTGTGGTTCACGGTGCAGGGTGCGAACATGGTGGGGCGGTTGAATCCCGTGAGCGGTGAGCTCGCGCTCCGCAATTCGCCGACGACGAAGTCGCTCCCCTACGGAATCATGATCAACTCGAAGGGCGTGCCGTTCTTCGTCGAGTTCGGCGCGAACAAAGTCGCCAGCATCGATCCATCGACGATGATCATTCGCGAGTGGACGCTTCCGAGCGCCGAGGCGCGGCCGCGCCGGCTGGCGATCGACGCGCAGGACCACGTGTGGTACTCGGATTACGCGCGCGGATTTCTCGGCAAGCTCGATCCCGCCACGTCGCAGGTGAAAGAGTGGGCGTCGCCGGGCGGAGCGAAGTCGCAGCCGTACGGCATCGCGGCGATCGACGGCAGGATTTGGTACAGCGAAGCGGGCGTGCAGCCAAACACGATCGTGAGGTTCGATCCGGCGACGGAAAAATTTCAGACGTGGCCGATTCCGTCAGGCGGCGGAGTGGTTCGGAACGTCAGTGTGACCAGGGACGGCAATCTGGCGCTCGCGTTGAGCGGCGTGAACAAGATTGGGCTGGTGGAGATCGGGAAGTAGAAAGTAGAAGGTACTTCCCTCTTCCCTTTAGTTTTGTTACAGTTACGCATGCCCGCTCCCGTCAAGAAAAGCCCGTCCGAGCTCCAAAACCAGGAAAATGACGTCTACAAGGCGCTTCGCGCCTGGTACATGATTCCTGGTATTCAGCGGGAGCTCCGCCACAAAGAGAACGAGGCTGTCCAGACCGTTCTCGAAGTCTTTGAAAGTCGGAAAAGAAACCGGAAGGCGAGCGAAACCTAAGCCTCGTTGACCTCGTCGACGTCGACATCAACGGGGACGTCGATCTCGTCGCCTATAAGCATGTCTTCCCGTGGCGGTTGCGGCCCGGGGACAATTCCCGCGATATCCGGATCTTCCCCTGGTAGGCGTGGGCCTTTCGGGTTGGCCTTGGCTTCCTGGCGGCGCTCGAACTTGATCTTCTGCTTTTCCTGCCGCGCACGCTCTTTATGTCGTTTCTGCTGGGATGGTCGTGATCTGTTCGCCATGAATACACCCTAAAGTCTCACATTTTAGTCTGAATTCCTAGCGTTGGAAACGGGCGTGCCCCGCCGACTTCTCCGCAGGAGCGCCACGCAGGAAGGGACGCTGTATCCGCTGCTGAGCAAGATGCGGCGCGAAGGCGCGGTCGATTACGAGTGGCAGGAGTCGGACGCGGGGCCGCCGCGCAAATATTACACGCTGACCGCGAGAGGCAGCTCGCGGCTCGACGAGTTGACTGAGTACTGGGCCTACATCAACCAGACCCTCGACACTGTGGGA
>CAYHHH010000109.1:0-2605 GCA_964356125.1 uncultured Bifidobacteriaceae bacterium
GCCGACACGGTGCGCGCCGCCGAAGACGATCACAACGTGTTTCACTCTGTGTAGCGTATCCCAACACGGAGACACGGAGGCACGGAGACACACGGAGAATTCTTTTCAAAGAAAATACTCCGTGATCCTCCGTGACTCCGTGCCTCCGTGTTGAAGACAGCAAAGGACAACTCAATGGCAGCGAAGATGTACTACGACGACGATGCGAATCTGGAGCTGATCCGCGCGAAGAAGGTGGCCATCATCGGCTACGGATCGCAGGGGCACGCGCACGCGCTGAACCTGAAGGACAGCGGCGTGCAGGTGAAGGTCGGCCTTGCCGCGAACAGCAGGTCGAAGGCGAAGGCCGAAGCACATGGCCTGTCGGTGACCACGCCGGCCGAAGCGGCGAAGTGGGCCGACGTCGTGATGATTCTGGTGCCCGACACGACGGCGCCCGCGGTGTATGCGGAGATCGAGCCGCACATGACCAAGGGCAAGATGCTGATGTTCGCGCACGGGTTCAACATCCGCTTCGGCACCGTGAAGCCGTCGAAGGATATCGACGTCACGATGATCGCGCCGAAGTCGCCCGGACACCGCGTCCGCGAGCTGTACGTCGAGGGGGGCGGCACGCCGGCGCTGATCGCGGTGGAGCAGGATGCGACCGGCACGGCGAAAGCACTGGCGCTGTCGTACGCCAAGGGCATCGGGGTGACGCGCGCGGGCGTCATCGAGACCACCTTTACCGAGGAAACCGAAACCGATCTCTTCGGTGAGCAGGCGATTCTCTGCGGCGGCACGAGCGCGCTCGTCAAAGCCGGCTTCGAGACGCTGGTGAAGGCAGGCTATCAGCCCGAGGTCGCGTATTTCGAGTGCCTCCACGAGCTGAAGCTCATCGTCGATCTGATGTACCGCGGCGGCATCAACTACATGCGCTATTCGGTGAGCGATACGGCGGAGCAGGGCGATTACGTCGCCGGACCGCGCATCGTGACCGAGGACACCAAGAAGGCGATGCAGAAGCTGCTCGACGAGATCAAGGACGGCACCTTCGCCAAGAACTGGATCAAGGAAAACCAGACGGGGCGTCCGCAGTTCAACAAGACGCGCTCGGCAGAGCAGGACCATCAGATCGAACAGGTGGGCGCGCAGCTGCGAGGCATGATGCCGTTTTTAGACCCGGTGACGATCAAGCCGGGGCAACAGGGGTAAGGGGCGAGGGGCGAGGGGTAAACGACGGATGAGCGCGCAGAGCACTGAAACGGCTTCGCAGGCGGCGCCGAGAGCCGGTCACGCGCGAGCTGCGCTCAAGATCGCCATCGTCGGCTTTGGCACGGTCGGGCGCTCAGTGGCGAAGGTGTTGTCGAGCGGCATTCATCCGTCGCTGCGGTTGACGGCCATCTGCAATCGCGGCGTCGAGCGCAAGAAGGTCGAGTGGGTGTCGTCCGGCGTCGAGTGGACCGACAGCATCGACGACGTCATCGCGTCCGACGCGGACATCGTCGTCGAGCTGATGGGCGGGCTCGAGCCTGCGGGCGATCTCATCAAGCGATCGCTCAAGGCGGGGAAGTCGGTCGTCACCGCAAACAAGCAGCTCATCTCGACGCACGGCGTGGAGCTGCTGGCGCTGGCGCGGCAGCATCGGCGAGAGCTGCTGTTCGAGGCGTCGGTGGCCGGCGGCATCCCGATCGTTCGCGCCGTCAGGGAAGGGCTCGCCGGCGATCGCCTGCTGCGCGTGGCCGGCATCCTGAACGGCACCTGCAATTACATCCTCACGCGAATGGACAGCGCGGGACTGTCGTTTGAGGAAGCGTTGAAAGAGGCGCAGGACCGCGGGTACGCCGAGGCGGACCCGTCGGCCGACGTCGACGGCTACGACGCACGGGCGAAGATCGCGATCCTGATTGCCGTCGGTCTTGGCTGCCAGGTCGATCCCGAACACATCCCGTGCCGATCGATCGCGTCGATCGATCGCGTCGATTTCACGTACGCGCGAAAGCTCGACTGCACCATCCGCCAGATTTCATGGGCGGCGCGTGCGCCGGGCGCCGACGCCCAGTTGTTCGCGTCGGTGCGTCCGGCACTCGTGCCGCTGACCTCGCCGCTCGCGCGCGCGCAGGGCAGCCAGAACCTGGTCAGCGTCAACGGCGAATTCGGTGGAGAAACGACGTATTCGGGCTTCGGCGCCGGTGGCGATCCCACGGCGGTGGCCGTCGTATCCGACCTGATGTCGATTGCGCGCGCCGGCCTCGGCGCCGAGGTGCATCTGCCGCAGCAGCTCGATGGGCAGATCGACGTCAGCGTCGACTTTACGGCCCCGCACTACGTGCGCTTCACCGTAGCCGACCGTCCGGGTATCATTGCTTCTCTGGCTGCGCTGCTGTCGGCTCATGGCATCAACATCGACGCGGTGCTGCAGCTTCCAGGTTATGACAAAGCTGAGCTGCCATTCGTGATGACGCTCGAGGCGTGTCCGGTGTCGGTGCTGGATGCGGCGCTGGCCGAGATCAACGCATTGCCGTTTCACGTTCGGCGCCCGCTCACGTTGCCGATTTTAGGATCCTAAGTTATGGCCTACGTAATTGGACTGCAGTGTCATCTGTGCAAGGCAATGTTCCCGGCA
>CAYHHH010000109.1:2705-14759 GCA_964356125.1 uncultured Bifidobacteriaceae bacterium
TATGGCCTACGTAATTGGACTGCAGTGTCATCTGTGCAAGGCAATGTTCCCGGCACAGGCGCTGTGGGTGTGCGACAAATGTCTGGGGCCGCTCGAAGTCATTTACGACTACGACAAGGTGCGGCACGACATGACCCGCGCGAAGATCGAATCGCGCGCGAAGAGCCTGTGGCGCTACCGCGAGCTGCTGCCGATCGACGGCGAGCCGCGCACGGGCCTGTATTCGGGATTCACGCCGCTCGTCAAAGCCGACCGGCTCGCGAAGAGGCTGGGCGTCCGCGAGCTCTATCTCAAAGACGACTCCGTCAATCATCCGACCTTCTCGTACAAAGACCGCGTCGTCTCGGTCGCGGCGACGCGCGCCGTCGAGCTCGGGTTCAAGACGTTCGGCTGCGCCTCGACCGGTAATCTTGCCAACAGCGTGGCGGCGCACGCGGCGCGCCTCGGGCTGCAGTGCTACGTCTTCATTCCGAACGATCTCGAGGCGAGCAAGATTCTCGGTTCGAGCGTGTACAACCCGCAGGTCGTCGCCATCAAGGGGAACTACGACGATGTGAACCGGCTGTGCACGCAGATTGCGGAGAAGTACGGCTGGGGCTTCGCCAACATCAACCTGCGCAGCTATTACGCCGAGGGCGCCAAGACCTACGGCTTCGAGATCGCCGAACAGCTCGGCTGGACATTCCCGAAGCACGTCGTCTCGCCGGTGGCGGGAGGCACGCTGCTGCCGCGCATCGCGCGCGCGTTCCGCGAGCTGAAGGAAGTCGGTCTCGTCGACGGCGACCTGCCGGCGATACACGCCGCCCAGGCGGCCGGCTGCGCGCCGGTGATCAAGGCGCTCGAGGAAGGCCTCGAATTTCCCGATCCGGTCAAGCCGAACACGATTGCGCGCTCGATTGCGATCGGCAATCCCGCTGACGGTTTTCAGGTGCTCACCGCTGTGCGCTCGAGCGGCGGTTCAGGCGCGATGGCGACGGACAGCGAGATTCTCGACGCCGTGCAGCTCATCGCGCAGACCGAAGGTATCTTCACCGAGCCCGCGGGCGGCACCACGCTCGCCTGCGCGATCAAGCTGATCGAGAACGGCTCGATTCCGCGCGACGAATCGATCGTCGTCTGCATCACCGGCAATGGCTACAAGACCGCCGAGGTGATGGCGCCTCGCATGAAGGTGCCGGTGCAGCTCGGCCGCGCGTTAAGCGAATTCGATGCATTCATGGAGCAGGGTCAAACTCCAGTCGCGCAGTAAAACCAACATTTATGTCTTTAGGCCCGATTGTCGTGCAGAAGTACGGTGGAAGCTCTGTCGCCACCGCTGAGAAGATTCTCGCCATCGCCGAGCGCGTGAAGACGTATCTCCAGACGCATCCCCACATCGTCGTGGCCGTCTCCGCGATGGGAAAGACGACCGATCAGCTCGTGGCGCTGGCGAGGCAGGTGTCGACGAACCCGCACGGGCGCGATTACGATCTGCTGCTGGCGTCGGGCGAACAGGTGGCGGTCGCGACGCTGGCCCTTGCGCTGCAGGACAAAGGCGTGCCGGCGATCGCGCTGACCGGCGCGCAGTGCAACATCCGCACGGACGGCTCGTTCAATCGCGCGCGCATCCAGTCGATCGACACGGCGCGCATCGTCGAAGAGCTCGAGAAGGGCAAGGTCGTCATCGTGGCGGGATTCCAGGGCGTGACCGCCAACGACGACGTGACGACGCTGGGCCGAGGCGGCGGCGACATCACCGGCGCCGCCGTGGCGGCGGCGCTCGATGCGGCGGTGTGCGAAATCTGCACCGACGTCGACGGCGTGCTGTCGGCGGACCCGAACGTGGTGCCGGATGCGCGGTTCTGGCCCGAGCTGAGCTACGAGGCCGCCATCGAGATGGCGTCGAGCGGCGCGAAAGTGCTGCACCCGCGCGCGGCTGAGATTTGCATGTCGTACAACATTCCCATCCACATCCGCTCGAGCTTTCACCTGAAAGAGGGGACGTGGATTCGTGAAGGAGCGAGCACGATGGAAGAAGCAGAAATTCTCGGCGTCACGAGCGACAAGAAGATTGCCAAAGTCACGCTGTTGAACGTGCCGGACCATCCGGGCGTGGCCGCCGAGATCTTCAAGGACGTGTCGGACAAGGACATCAACATCCGGCTGATCATCCAGAGCGCCGCCGCCGACCATCGCGCCGGCATTACGTTCATCATCGAGGACGAGTTCGCCGAGGGGGCGCGCAAGCTGGTCGCCGAGTGGATGCGGAAGGGGCTCGCGAAGGAAGGATCCGTCGACAAGGGGTTCGCCACCATCGCGATTATCGGCTCGCGTCTCGCGGCGACGCCCGGACTGTCGGGCCGGATGTTCGCGGCGCTCGCCAAGGAAAACATCAACGTCGACTGCATCAGCTCGTCGGAGATGACGATGTCGTGCGTGATTGCGCTCGACGACATCGACCGCGGCGTGAAGGCCGTGCACGACGAGTTCTTCGCGAACGCGCCGGCGACGAAGAGAGAGGCCGTAAGTAAGAAGTAAGAAGTGGAAAGTGGAAAGTGGAAAGTGGATATGACTCGCCAGGACGCCGTGACGCTCGTCGACTATCACTACTGGGCCCGCGATCGGATGATCGGGGCGGTAGACGCGCTCACGCCGGAGCAGTACGCGAAGGATCTGGGGAGCAGCTTCACTTCGGTGCGCGATACGGTCGTGCACACCTATGGCGCGGAATGGAATTGGTACGAGCGCTGGGTGGGGCATTCACCGACCGCGCTCCCTGATGTCGCCTTGTTTCCCGACGTCGCGATTCTCCGCACTGCATGGAAGACGCAGGAGCGCAACGTTCGCCTGCTGGTCGGCGCGCTTGCATCGGCCAATGAGCTCGACCGGGTCTTCAAATACCGCACGTTCGACGGCCAGGAAACGGAATCGGTGTTCTCGCACATGCTGCAGCACGTCGTGAACCACGCGACATTTCATCGCGGCCAGGTGACGACGCTGCTGCGCCAGCTCGGAGCGCCCGCTCCGAGGCCGCAGGATCTGATCAGGTTCTACCGGGAACGAGCGACCAGGGTTCACTGAACCACGACGTCAAATTCAAAACGCGACGACGCGACGACGCGACGAAAAACACGATCCAAACCACGAAGGCACGAAAACACGAAGGATCCCTGCACGTCTCACGCTAAAGAACACGATGGCACGATGAGCACGATGACACGATGAAGATGATCTTGAAAAGCTAAGACTTAATCTGACAGCCTGGGCAGAGTCCCGAGCTCCCGCACCATGGCTGGAGTAGCGGTTATTGCGGCTTTAGTCGAGGGAACTGGTCGATCAGCGGTCGTCGAGCATCGGCTTGAGCCTCCTGCAAAAAGCCCTGGCTAGATCCTGAATCCGTCGAGCTGCTCGCCATGCAGCATCGCAACCACGCGTTGTAGAAGCGCGGTCATGGTGGTACGGTCGCGCGGCAATGCGAGTCGAAGGGCGACATCCATGGCAGCATCGGCTCCAACCGGGTACCTTCCAAGCTCCATCATTCGTTTGATTCTCTCCAGCAACTCATGCTCTCCCGAATTCAAAGCTATCCCAGCCCTCGCGCATAGTGCGGTCCTGCATTTGCCAGAGCCACGGCATTTCAGTACGCCGGCGAAACTCTGCGTCTTGCGTCGGCGTGGGTGCTGGCCGTTTTGCCATGTGGACGTCGTGTCTTCGCGCTCTTCGCGTCGTCGTGTTGAATGTGTTGTTCTCGGAGATCGTAACGTCGTCGTTCCGTATTGCTTCGTGCCTTCGTGTCTTCGTGGTTTTGTATTGTCGTGCTACCGGCTACGACCTACCAGCCACGAGCTAACTACGCCAGCTTCGCGTGCACCGATCCGAAGTCGCCGAAATCTGCGCGGAAGGTGTCGCCGCGATGGATGGGCACCGGCACGACGCAGGTGCCGGTGGTGACGAACTGGCCGGCGGCGATGCCGTCGGCGTAGGTGCGCAGCTCGTTGACGAGCCACGTCAGGGCGATGCGCGGGTCGCCGAGCACGTTGGCGCCGCTGCCGGTCGCCGCCGGGTCGTCGTTGCGGTAGGCCGTGACGGCGTGCGCGACGAGATCGCGCGTGCGCCACTCCGTTGATGTGGGCGCGCCGAGCACGAACCAGTCGGCGCATGCGGTGTCGGCGATCAGCTGAGGCGCGCCGACCTTTACGAAATCGTTGTAGCGCGAGTCGGGCACTTCGATCGCGGGATGCAGCGATCCCACGGCGTCGAGCACTTCTTCCTGCGTGTATGGGTTCGCGCGCTTCGGCAGCGCGCGCGCGAACGTGAACGCGAACTCCGCTTCAGCCACCATCATGATGTTGCCGTCGAGCGGCACGATCGAGTCGTCTGCGAGGACGCGGTTGGCGAGCAACGGACCGGCGAGCGGGGCGTCGACGCCGATGTGTTTCTGGCCGGCCGCGCTCGTGGCCGCGATCTTCCACCCGGCCACGTGCTGGCCCGAGAACCTGACGATCGCTTTCTGCGCCGAGTAGCCCGCTGCGCGATCCGCGGGACGGCAGTCCGGCGGCAGTTCGTTGATGCGGGTGCGCTCCTGCCAGTTCTTCCACAGGATGGCCGCGGCGCCTCCCGTGTGCTGCGTCATTTCGACATTCCCCGAAGCGTCTCGCCCAGTAACGTGATTTCCTCGCCGTACAGCGCCCAGTTCCCATCGCGCTGCGCCTGCATCGCGCGCTCGTAATGCTGCCGGGCGCGCTCCACCAGGACGGCATCGGTGCGCGTCGCCACCGCAGCCGCCGCGGCCTGCTGAGCCGGCGTGGTCACCGGCGCGACTGACGTCGATGTCGGGGGCTGAGGCCTGCGCGGGCTCGTGGTGCCGCCACCAAAAATGCGCGCGAGCGCGGCGTCGAGCGTCGGCTCCATCACGATTTGATCTTTATACGCGACGATGACCCGGTTCAGCGCGGGGATCCGGCCGCCCGACGCGCGCAGGTACAGCGGCCGCACGTACAGCAGCGCTTCGCCGACAGGAATGACCAGCAGCGTGCCCTGAATCACCTGCGAGCCCTGCTGGTTCCACAGCGTAATCTGCGGCGAGATCACCTGGTCCTGATTGATGCGCGCGATGATCTGGCGCGGGCCATAGACGATCGTCTGCCGCGGGAACTCGAACACTTCGAGCTGTCCGTATCGCTCCGGGTCCGATCGCGCGGCCATCCATGCCGCCAGGTTGTCCTTGCGCGCCGGCGTGAACGGGAGCATCTGAATGAACTCCGAGTGGGCTTCTCCTGGCAGCCGCATGATGGTGTAGTACGGCTGCATCAGCTGCGGGTTGCCGTCGATGTCGACCGCCGGAATCTGCCACTGGTCTTCCTTGTTGTAGAAGACCACCGGGTTCGTCATGTGATAGGTCGAGAACATCGCCGCCTGGATGGCAAAAATCGTTTCCGGATACCGGAGATGCTGGCGCAGGTCGGCGCGCATCGAGTCGAGCGGCCGCAGCAGTCCCGGATACGCGCGCGCGAGCGCCTGCACGAGCGGATCGCGCGGGTCGGAGACGTAGAACTCGGTCGTGCCGTTGTAGGCGTCGGTAATCACCTTCACCGAGTTGCGGATGTAGTTGATGCCGCCCGGTGATGGCGCGGAATAGGGATATCGCGTGGTGGTCGTGTACGCATCCCGAATCCAGAACAGGCGGCCATCGTCGGACACCACCAGATACGGGTCTTCGTCATAGCGCAGAAACGGCGCGATGGTGGTGACGCGGTCGGTGATGTTGCGGTGATAGAGCGCGCGGCTGTCGGCGGTGATGTCGTTGCTGAACAGAATCTGCAGCGACTGGAAGCCAAGGCTGAACAGCAGCCGGCGGCCCAGCCCGCCGATGCGCACGCCGTCGGCGCCGCTGTACACGGTCTCAACGTTCTCTTCGCCTTCGGCCTTCGAGTAGTGGAACTCCTTCGCGTTGGTATTCACCAGGACGTAGTTGTTGGTGAGCTCCCCGAAATAGATGCTCGGCTCCTTCACGTCGATGTCGCCGGCCACCGACGACTGCGGCGGGATGTCCTTCACGAACAGAATCGGAAGTCCCTCCGGCGTCACCTCGTTCACCGGTCCCAGCGTGATGCCGTAGCCGTGCGTGAAGGTGAGGTGCTCGTTGATCCACGTGCGGTTCGGGAGGCTCGCCGAGTTCAGCTCGCGCGCCGAGAGCATCACCTGCCGCAGCTCCCCGTTGATCGTGTACCGATCGTTGTCGACCGACTCGAAGTCGTAATAGGTGCGCAGCTCCTGGATCTGGCCGAACGTTTCGAGCAGGGGCTGGTGATCCCACAGCCGGACGTTCTTGATCGTATCGGCATTGCGATCGATGTCGTCTCGCGTCAGCTCCGCATCGCCGGAGAAGTTGCGCGTCCGCACGGTCGCCAGATTGAACGCCTCCCGCGTTGCGGTGATGTTGTGCGTGATGTACGGCGTCTCGGCGGCCTGCTCGTTAGGCGTCACGATGAAGCGCTGAATCGCCGCCGCATACATCGATCCACCGACGGACGTGAGGAGATACAGCCCGATCGCGAGCGGCACCGGCCACATGGCGGTCGACACGGCGTGAAACGCCGCGAGACCCACGCACAGGAACGCCACTACCATCAGCACGCGTGCGGCTGGCATGCGCGCCATGATGTCGGCATACGACGCGCCCGGGACGATGCCCGGACCCGTCACATCGGTCAGGAGATGCGGCACTTCGAGGTACGCGCTCGCCGCGAGCAGCAGGAAGAAGGCCGCGACGAGAAGCGACAGGTGCAGGCGCGCCTTCCGCACGACCGAGACGCCATCGCGCTTCGTGAAATTCAGCGCGCCGGCCAGCACGTACACCGCCGCAGAGCCGACGAGCGACAGAAAGACGATCGCGACGCCGATCTGCTGGAACAGATCGAGCAGCGGCAGGCGGAATACGTAGAAGCCGATGTCGTGCCCCAGGATGGGATCGTTCACGCCAAACGGCACCGCATTCCGGAACTGGAGCCAGCGCATCCACTCGCTGCTGCCGGCGAGGGCGATCATCAACGACACGACCAGCGAGCCGATGCCGACGATCTTGCGGATCTGCTCGCGCCGGATCATCGCCGGTTGCACGGTTCCCGGGCCCTGCGTGCCGATGAGAATGTAGGGGCTCGCGATGGAGGAAATCGCCACCCACAGGTTCCCATAGAGCATCAGGAACGCGAAGCCGAGGATGAACGCGAAGAGCGAAGCCTGCGCCCGCAGGCTGGTCACGTAGACGCTGCGATAGCCCACCGACCCGAACCACAGCCATTCGATCAAGAACTCGACCAGATTGGGCAGGACGATGAACGCGACGACGGCAAGGAGGCCGAGCAGGGCGCGGATGTTCATGTGCGATAAGCATAACAGGGGCGCCTTAGGTGCGTTAGGGGCGTTGGGTGCGTTGGGTGCGAGGGGGGGCGAGGGGTGCGAGAGGGGATGCGGTGGCACAGGGCTTTAGCCCTGTCTTGTAATACACTCGGGCGGTGTGCCGGTGCCTTGCGGTCTTCGCGGCTCTCTCACTGTTCGCGCTACAGGCGCAGAGCCTCGCATTCCACGTGCACGCGGTGGCCGCCGCGCACCACGACGGCGATCATCGGCACGGTCCGGCCATCCACCACCACGACGATGTCGATTCCGATCTGCACGTAGACGAAAGGGACGTATCGGCCGGCGGCAGCGTGATCACGATGGCCGTTCCTGCGGCGACCGTAACGTCTGCGGTCGTCGTGTACGCCGAGCTCACGGAAACACTTCAAGGCCCGGATCTGCAACTTATTGGAGACGCGCGCACGATCGAGCTGCGCAGCCACGGTCCACCACAGTCGCGCATCGCTTCTCTCCGCGGCCCTCCCACCTCAATTCAATCCTGATTACGCGATCGGCGTGACGCCGGTCGTTCTGTGTCTAGAGCGCAACTAAAGTTGCGCCCTACCGAGGCCCCGTTGGGGCTGCCGATGCCCCGCAGGGGCTGCCGATGCCCCGTAGGGCGCAACTTTAGTTGGGCTTGAAGAAAGCGAGATGTAGATGCCGACCCTCAGCAGGGTAGGTGCGTTGTCGCTCTGCGTGCTTGCGTGCGCTGCGCATGCTGGCGCGCAGGAGCTGACCGAATCGCAATTGGTCGATCTGATCGTGCGCGACGGTGCGCAGGCACGCGCGATTCGTCTCGATGCCGACGTCGTGCGCCGCGAGCAGGCGGCGCGCGCCGTGCTGTCGAACCCGTCGATCGCGTATACGCGCGAAGGCGCCGGATACACGGAGTTTCTCCAGGTCGAACAATTTCTTCCGATTTTCGGAAGCCGCCGCGCGTTGGTGCGCGCGGGCGCGGCCGCCACTCTGGTTGCGGAAGCAGAGCGGGACGGTCGCCTTTGGCAGCTTCGTGCCGATGCGCGCACGCTCGTCGCCAGACTTCTGGCGGAGCAGGAACGGCTAGAAGCCTCGGCCGTCACGATCCGCGAGGTCGAACGCATCGTCGGGCTGCTGCGGATTCGCGAGAAGGAAGGCGAAGGGTCGCGCTTCGACCGCCTGCGTGCGGAGCAGGAGCTTGCCGAGGCGTGGCAGACGTCCCTCGAAGCGGCAGTATCGGCCGCCGATGTCAGAGCCGCGATTACCGCCGCCGTGGCGGACGGCACGCGTCTGACGCGGGTCGCTGGAACGCTGTACGTCGATCGCGTCATTCCGGCGGTCGATGTGTTGAGCGAGCGTGCGCTGATGACGCGCGGCGAACTGCGCGCGTTGTCGGCCGCGGCCGAGCGTTTTCGTCTCGAGGCCGACGCCGCGCGCCGCGCGAAGCTGCCGGCTCCCACCATCGTCGGTGGACTGAAGCGCGCCGATGGCGCGTCAGGGCGCGAGGGCGGCGGCCTCTTCGGCGTCAACGTCACGGTGCCGCTGTTCGACTCTGGTCGCCGGGAATCTGCGCGGTGGCTCGCCGAGCGCGACCGCACCGAGGCTGAGCGCGCCTTGACCACGCAACGCATCCGCGCCCAAGTAGCTGCGACGAGCGAAGTGCTGGCGCTGCGGCAGCAGGCCATCCGCGCAGCCGATGCGGCATCGCCCGCCAGCGAGCTGACGCAGATCGCGGAAATCTCATATACCGAAGGCGAAGCCGGCATTCTCGAGCTGCTCGATGCGCATCGGACCGCGGCGCGCGCGCGCATCCGCGCCATCGACATGCGGCTCGCTGCCAGGCTCACGCAAATCGCGCTCGAGCGCGTCGTAGGAGACACCGTATGGCCTTGAGAGTGATGAGCGCGTTGCTTCTCGCACTGATCGTGACCGCGTGTCGCGGCGAGGAGCCGCCCGCCGCGGAACAGCCCGAAGCCGAGCCGTTGAGCGTGACGCAATGGACGGGCACGTCCGAATTGTTTGCCGAGTATCCGCCGCTCGTCGTGGGGCAAACGTCACGGTTTGCGATCCATCTGACAGACATGCGCAATTTCAAGGCGGTCACGTCTGGGCAGGTCGAGGTCCGATTCGAGGGGGGCGGCGCGGCACCGGAAACGTTCCGGGTGGATGCGCCTTCGAGGCCGGGCATCTTCGGCGTCGACGTCAAGCCGTCGCGCGCCGGCGCCCGCGAGATGGTGATCGCGCTGAAGTCCGCGTCGCTCACGGATACGCATCGCGTTCCGAACGTCACCGTGTATCCGGATCGACAAGCCGCGCGAAGAGCCGTCGAGGCGGCGCCGGCGGAAGCCGAAGGCATCAGCTTTCTAAAGGAACAGCAGTGGGTGCTCGATTTCGGCACCGTGCTCGCGGAGGAGCGCGCGATACGGGAATCGATCCGCGTGCCTGCGGAGATCGTCGCACGGCCCGGAGGCGCCGCACAGGTGGTCGCGCCGCTGGATGGGCGACTCGTTCAGGTCGCGCCGGCGGCGCCGGGCAGCGCAGTCACGCAGGGCCAGGAGCTCGCGAGATTGCTGCCGCCACCGTCGGCGCCCGGCGAGCTGCCGCAGCTCGAACAGGCGCGCGCGGAAGCTGCGGCCTCCGTTGAGCTCGCCGTGCGCGATCGCGAGCGTGCCGAGCGGCTGGTGGCCGCCGGGGCATCGCCGCAGAAGCGCCTCGACGAAGCGCGCGCGGTCGAGGCGCAGGCGCTCGCGCGCCGGCGCGCAGCAGAGGCGCAGATCGGCCAATACAACGCGGCCCGCTCTGGTACCGGTGCCGGATCTGCGAGCGGCCTTTTCATCCTTCGCTCGCCGATTACCGGCGCGATCGCGTCGCGTCGGGCGACCACCGGCGCGAACGTCGCTGCGGGTACCGCGCTCTTCGAGGTGGCCGATGTTTCACAGGTTCACGTGGCGGGCCGCGTTCCTGAAGCGCAGGCCGCGCAGGCGCTGCGGACGACGGCGGCCGAGATCGAAATCGCCGGTCGCGAGACCGTTCCGATTCAGGGGCGCGCGACGACGCTCGGCAAAGTCCTCGATCCCGAGACGCGGACACTGCCGATCGTGTTCGGGCTCGATAACCGCACGTTGAGGCTTCCGCTCGGGCAGTCCGTGTTCTTGCGGCTGCTTCTGGAGGAGACCGCACCGAAAACGGTCATTCCCGTCTCTGCCGTGATTGACGACGCCGGACGTCCCATCGTGTTCGTCCACACGAGCGGCGAATCATTCGAGCGGCGGCCGGTGACGCTCGGCGTACGCCAGGCCGACGTCGTTCAGGTGCTCGAGGGCGTGAAGCCGGGCGAGCGCGTCGTTTCGAAGGGTGCGCATCTCGTACGACTTGCATCGTTGTCGACGCAGGTGCCGGCGCACGGACACGTGCACTAAGGGTTGCTGCGATGGTTGACACACTCATCCGCTGGTCGCTCGCGCATCGGCCCATCGTCCTGGCGCTGGCGATCGCGTTTCTCGTGTGGGGCGGCTGGACGGCGTCGCGCATGCCGCTCGACGTGCTCCCCGACCTCACGGCACCGACCGTCACGATCCTCGTCGAGGCGCCGGGCATGGACCCGCTCGATCTCGAGCCGCTCGTCACGCTTCCGATCGAATCGGCGCTGAACGGCTCGGTCGGCGTGCGGCGCGTGCGTTCAGCGACGGCGGTCGGCGTCGCGGTGGTGTGGGTCGAGTTCGAGTGGGGACAGGATATCGCGCGCGCGCGGCAGACCGTGGCCGAAAAGCTGACCCTCGTGGCCGCTTCGCTGCCGCCTGGCGTCGAGCCGCCGTTCCTCGCGCCGGTGTCGTCGATCATGGGCGAGGTGCTGTTCGTCGATCTCGAATCCAATCGGCATTCGCCGATCGAGCTGCGCACCGCTGCCGAGACGGTCATCCGCCGCCGCCTCCTCGCGGTGCCGGGCGTGTCGCAGGTGATTGCGACCGGCGGCGAGCAGAAACAATACGAAGTCGTCATGGATCCCGCGCGGCTTCAGGCGCACGACGTGACGATAGCCGACGTGGAGCGCGCGCTGACAGCGGCCAACCGCAACGCAACTGCGGGATTCACCGCGGCTGAGGGGCAGGAATATCTCGTTCGCGGCGTCGGTCGGTTCGCGAACGTGGCCGACATCGGCGCCACGGTCGTCAAAAGTCACGACACGGTACCTGTGCTGGTGCGCGATCTCGGAACGGTACAGATCGGGGCTGCCATCAAGCGGGGCGACGGCTCGCACAACGCGAAGCCTGCGGTCATCATTGGCATCCAGAAGCAGCCGGGCGCCAACACGCTGCAGCTCACGGAGCACATCGATGCGGCGCTCGACGACATCCAGCGCGCGCTGCCGCAGGGCATGACGATCCACCGCGACCTGTTCCGCAGCGCCGACTTCATCGAGCAGTCGCTGCGCAACTTGGTCAAGGCGCTCGTCGAAGGGGCGGGTCTCGTCATCGTCGTCGTGTTCGTGTTCCTGATGAACATCCGCGCCGCCGCGATTACGCTGCTCGCGCTGCCGCTGTCGCTGCTCGCGGCTGTCGTGGCGCTCGATCGGTTCGGGCTCTCGATCAACAGCATGAGCCTGGGCGGGCTCGCCATTGCCATCGGTGAGCTCGTCGACGATGCGATTATCGACGTCGAGAACGTCGTGCGCCGGCTGCGCGAGAATGCGAAGGTGCCGCC
>CAYHHH010000110.1:0-8725 GCA_964356125.1 uncultured Bifidobacteriaceae bacterium
GACTCTCCACCGTCTGTCAGGACCAGTTCTTCGCGCCGGAGATCGGTGATTGGATTTCCCCGGCTGTCGAGCGCGACGACGGTGAACTCGACGAGCGTCGTGCCAGTACGGAATGTCGGCGCCGCCTCTTGCTGTGCGAGAACAAGAAGCGACCCGCCGAGACAGAATTCTCCGACGAGCACTAGAAATGTCAATCCGCGCATCACAGGCTCCGGAAGCGTGGGGCGAACCCAATGCAGCTGGGCGCAACTCGTCCGAACATAGCATCTGTTCTGCCAGCCATCGCGCTACGTTCGCGGCAAGCGCACCTTCTTTCCCGACGAACTAATTTCCTTTAGCCTGAAACAGCCGCGGCACCATATCCGCCAGGTTCTGCCGCCAGAGCGGCCACACGTGACCCACGTCGGGCACCTCCTGCGCAGTCGCGAATTGGCTTTCGCATCGAGGTTGGGAAATGTGTTCGCGAAGACCGCCTCATCCATCATCGACGGCCCGCCCGCGCCGCGCCCGGCACCGCTGCCTGCAGGCCTGTGCAGTGCATCGGCATCTCCGCCCCGGATTATACTGATGAGTTCATATGCTTCGAGCCGGAATTGTAGGGCTGCCCAACGTCGGTAAGTCCACCCTCTTCAACGCGATCACGCGCACCCGCAACGCGGAAGCGGCGAATTATCCGTTCTGCACGATCGATCCGAACGTCGGCACCGTCGTGGTCCCCGATTCCCGGCTGGAGCCGCTCCGGCGCATCGCAAAGACGAGCGTCGTCATTCCAGCGGCCATCGAGTTCGTCGATATCGCCGGCCTCGTCAAAGGCGCGAGCGCCGGAGAGGGGCTCGGCAATAAGTTTCTGACGCACGTGCGCGAGGTCGATGCGATCGTCCAGGTCGTGCGCTGCTTCGACGATCCCGATGTGCATCACGTCTCCGGCATCGTCGATCCGGTCCGCGACATCGAGATCGTCAACACCGAGCTCGTCCTCGCGGACATGGAGACCGTCACGAAGCGCAGGGAGCGGGTCGCGAAGGAAGTGAAGCGCGGCGACAAAGCCGCCATGGCCGAAGAGGCGGTGCTCGCGAAGATAGAAGCCGGCCTCAACAGCGGCAAGCCCGTGCTCGCTATCGAGCTGACGCCCGAAGAGCGCGAGACCGCGAAGCAGTTCTTCCTGCTCACCGACAAGCCGACCATCTTCGCGTGCAACGTGAAGGAATCGGATCTCGCGACGGCGGATGCGAATCCGTACGTGAAGAACGTGCGCCAGTACGTACAGACGCACCTTGCGTGCGAGGCGGTCGTCATCAGCGCGCAGATTGAGAGCGATCTCGTGGACCTCTCGCCTGAAGAGGGCGCCGCGTTTCTGAACGAGCTTGGCGTCGAGGAGAGCGGCATCGGCGCGCTCATCCGGGCGACGTATCATCTGCTCGGATTGCAGACGTACTTCACGGCAGGGGAAAAGGAAGTGCGCGCCTGGACGATTCACATCGGCGACACGGCGCCGACAGCGGCCGGCGTCATCCATTCGGATTTCGAGCGCGGGTTCATCAAGGCCGAGACGCTGGCCTATGAGGACCTCGTCGAGTGCGGTTCGATCGCCGTCGCGCGTGAGAAGGGTCTGTACCGTATAGAGGGCAGGGAATACGTCGTCGCCGACGGCGACGTGCTGCTCTTCAAGTTCAACGTGCAGGACGTGTCATGAAAATCGCGCTGATTGGACTGCCGCAGGTCGGCAAGAAGACGTTGTTCTCCTTGATGACCGGAGTGCCCTACGAGCAGTTGACGAGCCGCTCGGGCGACTATGCCGTCGGCATGGTCAAGGTGGCCGATCCGAGAGTCGACAAGCTGATCGCGCTGTACAAACCGAAGAAGTCAAAGTACGCCGAGATTGAGTGCACGCTGGCGCCCGCTCCACCCAAAGACGCGAAGCCGCGCGAACAATGGCTGGGCAAACTCAAGGACATGGACGCGCTCTGTCATGTCGTGCGCGCATTCGAGGACGAAGCGGTGTTTCATGCGAGCGGCTCGGTCGATCCGCTGCGCGACATCGAGGTGATGAACCTCGAGCTCGCCATCACCGATCTCAGCCTCGTGGAGTTGCGGCTGGAGCGTATCGCACAGGAGCAGAAAAAGAAGGCCGATTCCGCGAGCGCCGAAGAGGCGGCGCTGTTGCAGACGCTGAAGCCCTATCTGGAGAGCGGCAAATCGTTGCGCGAGCATCCCATGCAGGAAGCTGAGTTGAAGAAGATTCGCTCGCTGCAATTCCTGACGCTGAAGAGCATGGTGACGGCGCTCAACTGCGGCGAGTCGAATTTTCCGAACCCGCCGTTGCTGCAGGCGGCCCAAGCCGGGATCACGGGCCCTGGCAACGAGGTCTGCGCGCTGTCGGCGAAAGTCGAGTCCGAAGTCGCACAGATTGGAGATCCCGCCGAGCGTGCCGAGTTCTTACAGGCGCTCGGCATCGCGGAGCCTGCCGTCAGTGTCCTCACGCGCCTGCTCTACAAGGCGCTCGGCTACATCTGTTTCTTCACCGTCGGGGAAGACGAGGTGCGCGCGTGGACGATTCGGCGTGGCGGCAGTGCGGTCGACGCTGCCGGCGCCATCCACAGCGATCTGGCGCGCGGGTTCATCCGCGCGGAGGTGATGAATTGTGACGAGCTGTTGGCTGCCGGAGCAGAGCGCGGCTCAGGTCATGCCGCAGAAGTTCATCTCAAGGAGACTGCGAAGCTGCACTTGAAGGGCAAGGACTACATTGTCCAGGACGGCGACATCGTCCATGTCCGTCACAGCGGGTAAAGGGGTCGGGAGGGTTTTCCGACCCCTTTTCAGTACTCGGTGAACATCCGCTGGATGTCGGCGGACGACTGCGTCTGCGTCAGCGCCAGCATCAGCAGAATGCGCGCCTTCAGCGGCGTCAGATCTTCGCCGCCGATCATGCCGTCGCGCACCCGGCCCGCCGCCTGTGCCGCAATCCGGCCGCTGCCGGTTCTGGTCGCGGCCACGACGACCACACCCTGCCGCTCGGCGTACGAAATGCCGGGCCCAAGCGATCCGCCGGTGAGATCGGCGCCCGCGACGGCAATGACGATTCCCTTGGCGCCCGCGTCGACGGCGGCGCGCAGCAGGTCGCTCGAGGCGCCCTGGTAGAACATTATGATGTCGACGCGCGGCAGCGACGTCACCGTCGAGATGTCGAACTCGGTTTTCTGCGTGTGCCGCTTCACGGGGTCTCGGTAATAGACGACGCGATCGGGATCGACCACGCCGAGGATGCCGTACGGGCGGCTCTGGAACGTCTGCACGCGCAGCGCGTCGGTCTTCGCCACCTCGCGCGCGGAATTGATTTCGTCGTTCAGCACCACGAGCACCCCCTTGCCGCGCGAGTCGGGGGAGGCCGCGACGCGGAACGCGTCGAGCAGATTCGCCGGGCCTTCATAGCCCAGCGCGCCGGCGTTTCTCATCGCGCCCACCAGCACGACGGGCTTCGTCGTCCTGACGGTCAGATGAAGGAAGTACGCCAGCTCCTCGAGCGAATCGGTGCCGGAGGTGATGACCGCCGCGCTGAGGCCGGGGTCGTGGTCGAAGAGATCGTTCACGCGCCTCGCCAGCTGGACCCACTGGTCCAATGTCATGGCGGTGCTCGCGACGTTGGCGAATTGTTCGGGCTCGGGGCGGGCGTGGCGCTGAAGTCCCGGAACGAGCTGGAGGACCTCCTGGGCACTCATGCGCGTGCCGCCGCGCGTGGCTATCGTGCCGCCCGTGGCGATGAAGCGAACGCGTGGAAGCTCGCTGTCGGCCCAGGTATCGATGCCGCCAATGGCCCCGAGAACAAGGCCACTAATAACGAGGGCATGGACGTGAGGTTTCGTGCCGTTAACTATACCGTATTCGCCTGATGCTGGTGAGCGCGGTCGAGCCAGTCGCTCAGGTTCGTGGCCGCCTCATCGGGTGTTTCGCCGTAGAAGGGCATCATCGCCGTCGGCACGCCAGGAATCCTGACGATATGGGCGCGCCAGCGTTTGTCGGCGACCCACGTCACTTCAATGACGAAGGATCGACCCGCGATGGTTCGTTCGAGACAGTGCCGCACGACGGTTATGAATGTTCGGAAAATGAAGAAGAGGAGCACAGCGATTCTACGCAGTCACCGGCGCGAAACAAGCGAAACGAAGTACGAAGGTGCACCACGATTGACGGACCGTGGCCTTTCGCGCCGAATCCGGTCGAAAAAAAATTTTGTTGTCGAGTACTCCACAGGACTTTCACCATTCATCAACAGGTTTTCAACATCCTTGACTGGATCCGTACGGCAAATTACTCTGAAGTCCTCCATGCACATGAAAAAGGGGACGGGAATCTTTTTCGCTCGTGAGTCTCTGAAAAAGATTCCCGTCCCTTTTTTCATGGCGTGGCTTGCCTGTGCGGCGCCGGCGTTTGCCGAGTCGGTCACGCTCTTCCGCGTGTTCCTCAACGACGGCACGGCGATCGTCAGCTACGGCGAGTACGCGCGCGTCGGCGATCGCGTCGTCTTCTCCATGCCGATCGGTGCGGTCGATACGAGCGGCGCCGGCGATCCGAGCCTGCACGTCGTCAATCTGCCGGTGTCGGCGGTGAACTGGACCGCGACAGAAAAATACGCCGAGTCCGCGCGGCACACGCATTACATGGAGAACAACGCCGAGTCGGATTACGCGGCGCTGGCCGGCGATGTCGCGGCGACGCTGAACGCCATCGTGCTGGCGAAAGACGCGCAGGCGCGGCTGAAGATGGCGGTCGATGCCCGACGGCGCCTGGCCACGTGGCCGCGAGATCATTACGGATACCGCGAGGCCGACGTCGCGGAGATGCTGGGACTGCTGGATGAAGCGATCTCCGGGCTGAGGCTTGCGGCCGGAGAAACGAGCTTCGCCATCGATCTGGTTGCGACGACGCCGCCGCGCGACGCACGCGATCAGGTGCCGGTGCTCCGGGCACCATCGCCCGCAGAGGCCATTGCGCACGCGATTGCCGCCGCCAAAGCCACCGACATCGCGGTCGATCGCGTATCGATTCTCCGCAGCGTCGTTGCCGCGCTCGATAACCCGAGCAATGCGCTGCCGGCGGCCTGGGTGCGGCCGACGCGCCAGTGGGCCGTGCACACGATCGCCGAAGAGGCACGGATCGAGAAAACGTATGCCGGATTCACCACGTCGGCGTTGAACCGCGCGACGGCGGCCGCCGGCCGCGCCGACGTGCGCGCGGTCGAGCGCGTGATGGCGACGGTGATCCGCCGCGACGCGCAGCTGGGCCGCAGGCGCCCCGAAGAGATCAATGCACTGATCGAGCAGGTACGCCTTCAGCTCGATGCGGCCCGCCGGCTCCGGCTGGCGCGCGATCAATGGCACGAGCGCGCGTCGAGTTATCGCGCGTACCAGAAAAATGTCGCGCCCATCCTGACGTCGATGGTTCGGGCGCAGCGCAGCCTGGACGACATCAAGCGCCTGGCAGGCTCAGACGCAGCGGTGCTCGTCGGCCTTGGCGATCGCCTGGCGACGCACGGGAAAGCGCTGAGCGCGCTGCCTGTGCCCGATGAGCTGAAGCCCGCCCACGCGCTGCTGACGAGCGCCGTCAATCTTGCGGAGACAGCGGTGAAAACGCGCAGACAGGCGGCGATGTCCGGCGAACTGCAGCTGGCCTGGGACGCGTCTTCGGCCGCGGCGGGATCCATGATGCTGTTGACCAAAGCGCAGGAGGACATGGAAGCGGCCGTTCGCCTTCCCGAGATCCGGTGATTACCCCCCGCCAGACGCGCCTCTTCAGGGCCGCGGACCTTCGCGCTTTCCAACGCACCATCCGTCGCCTCGCGGGTCATACCGATGTGTGGCGCGCGCGCAGCTGCGCGGTCATCGTGCCGAGCGCCGCGGCGGCCGACCAGCTTCGTCGCACCCTCGAAAACCATCGTTTGCTGGCGGCCTCTCCGGCCGATCGTGCGCTCGTGCTGCCGCACATACTGACGAGGTCGGGGTGGTACGACGCGATGCACTCGCGCCTGCCGTCACCGCCGCGCCGGCTCACCGATCTCGAGCGGGAAGTGCTGCTCAATGCCGCCGCGCGCGATGTGGCGGCGTCCGACGTCGAGCCGCCATTCCGGCTGCGCGCGGGACTGCTCGTCGAGATGCTGGCGCTCTACGACGATTTGCGGCGGCGCGATTCGTCGATCGACGACTTCGAGCGTGTCCTTACGCGCGAGCTGCAGCGTGACGCCGAGGACGATCGCGGCGCCGCGCGATTATTGAAACAAACCAGGTTTCTCGCCGCGGCGTTTCGTGGATACGAGGCACGCCGTGAGGCGACCGGCGCGGTCGACGAGTACGCGCTGCGGACGAGGCTGCTCGATGTTGCGCCGGCCCGTCCGCTGCGGCAGATCGTCGTGACCGTTGGCGAGCGTTCGGTCGACTCGGCGGGCCTCTGGCCGGCCGATCTCGCGCTGCTCACGCAGTTGCCGCTCCTCGAGCAGATCGACATCGTCGCCACCCACGCGACGATCGCCGCGGGGCTGCTGGATCGCCTCGACAAGTTCATGCCCGGCTTCGAAGAAGGTGAGCTGCCTCCCGATCCGGACGAGGTTGTCGATCGCTCGACTCGTTCCGTGCTCGTCGTGCCGTCCGACACACAGTCATTCACGGTGAGCCGCGACCGCGAAGACGAGCTGTCCTCGATCGCCGCCGGCGTCAAGGCGACTGGTCCATCCGATCTCGATCGGCGCGCGGTGGTGTTCAAGCGCCCGCTTCCGTATGTCTATCTCGCGCGCGATGTGTTTGCCGGCGCAGGGATTCCCTATCAAACGTTCGACGCGCTGCCACTGGCGGCAGAGCCGTATGCCGCTGCGCTCGATCTGGTGTTCGAGTTCGTCACCTCCAACTTCACGCGCGAGCCGGTTGTGGCGCTGCTCGGGTCGCCGCACTTCTCGTTCGAGGTCGATGGCGCCGCCGTTCGACGAGCGGACGTGGCGGCGTTGAATCGCGCATTCGCTGACGAAGGGTATTTCGGCGGTGTCGAGAACCTGCGCCCATTCGAGCGGTGGAAGGCGGCCCGGGCGGCGATCGCCGCCGCCGGGGAGCTGCGCGCGCTGGCCGAACAAGAACGCCCGTCGGTGCAGCTCGACGCGCTGCTGGCGTTTCTCGATGCGCACGATCGCATTCCCGAGATCGGCGATCCGCTGCGCGAGCGGCACCTGCGCGCGCGCAGGGCGGTGCTCTCCGCGATTCACGGTTTGCGCAGGGCCCACCAATACTTGGACGACTCGCCGATCGAGCTGTCGAGCGTGGCGGCGATGATTCGGCGATGGATTGAAGGGCAGACGTTCGCCCCTCGCGCCGGCCATGCGGGCGTGCAGTTGCTCGACGCGCAAGCGGCGAAGTACGGGGAGTTCGACGAAGTATTCCTCGTCGGCCTGGTGGAAGGGGAGTGGCCGCAGCGATCGTCGAAAAGCATTTTCTATCCGGCGTCGCTGCTGAGCCAGCTCGACTGGCCCGATTCGCGGACGACCCTGGCCGGCGAGCGCGCCGCCTTTCAGGACCTGATGGGGCTGGCGCGCCGGCAGGTGCATCTCTCGACGTTCGAGCTCGAAAACGATTCGATTGTCGGCCCGAGCGTGTTTCTGGAGGATGCCGATCGGCTCGGGTTTCGGACGCTCGTGCCGCCGGCGCGCCCCCACAGCCGCATGTTCGTGTACGAAGCGCTCGCGAGTGAGCCGGTCGAGCCGTCAGCCGTTGAAGGGGACGCCTCGGCGTGGCTGGCCGTGCGGACCGCGCGGTCCGAAGCCGCCGCCGGCCAGTTTCATGGCGCCGCTGCGTCGTATAAACCGGCGGCCTACAGCGTCAGCTCGCTCGAGCGGTACCTTCAGTGCCCGTTCCAGTTTTTTGCCGAGCGGGTGCTCAGACTCGAGGAGGATCCTGAAGACGAAGCGACGCTCAACCCGAAAGAGCTCGGCATCTTCGTCCACGACGTCTTCCAGAAATTTTTCGAGGAATGGAACCGGCAGGGGCACCTGGGGATTACGCCGGACAACCTGCCGCAGGCGCGCGCGATTTTCAGCGAGGTCATCGAGCCGCTGCTGGCGATGCTGCCCGAGGACGAGGCGGCCGTGCAGCGGACGCGGCTGCTCGGTTCGGCGGCCGACGAAGGGCTGGCGGAAGCGGTGTTTCAGGTCGAAGCCGAATGGGACACGCCGGTAGTTGAGCGGCTGCTGGAGCACTCGCTCAGCGGTGAGTTCGAGATTCGGACGGAGACCGAGACCAGGCGCGTCTCGCTGCGTGGAAAAGCCGATCGCATCGATCTGCTGCAGGACCGGACGTTCCGCATCATCGATTACAAGCTGAGCCGCGCGCCCGATCGCAAGCTGGCGCTGCAGCTACCCGTCTACACGGTGTGCACCGTGCAGCACCTGGGTCAGACACGTGGAGAGGCATGGGAGCCGGGGCAGGCCGGCTACATCGCGTTCGGCCAGGATCGCCAGTTCGTCCCGATGCTCGCGCGCGGCAAGAACAGGGACGCGATGCTGCTCGACGCCCAGACGCGTCTGCTCGATGCGGTCGACAGAATCGAGCGCGGTGAATTTCCGCCAACGCCCGCGGACACGATGATGTGCGCCCGTTGCGCGCACGCGCTCGTCTGCCGAAAGGACTACGTTGGCGACGTCTAACTGGCTCCCCTTCGGGGAGAGTCCGGAGTCCAGAGTCCAGAGTCCAGAGTC
>CAYHHH010000110.1:8825-14715 GCA_964356125.1 uncultured Bifidobacteriaceae bacterium
CTGGACTCTCGACTTTGGACTTGCCGGATGCGGCCGCACGGCAGCGCGCCGTCGATCCCGCGCACAACGTGGTGCTCGAGGCGTCGGCCGGCACCGGCAAGACGCACGTGCTCGTCGATCGGTACCTCAACCTGCTGAGCCGCGGCGTCGCCCCGGCGAACATCCTGGCCATCACCTTCACGCGCAAGGCGGCCGCCGAGATGCGCGGCCGCATCCTCACCGAGCTGCGCACGCGCGCCGAATCCGGCGGCGCCGATCAGAAATTGTGGCGCGCGATGCGCGAGCGCTCCGGCGACATCGCCATCAGTACCATCGACGCGTTCTGCCTCGCGCTGCTTCGCGAGTTTCCGCTCGAGGCGAACCTGGATCCCGGCTTCGAGATGGCCGATGAGACGCAGGTGCCGCGTTTGATGGAAGAGGCGCTCGATCGCGCGCTCGACATCGGCCGCGGCTTGTCGAAGACCGACGACTACGTGCGGCTGCTTTTTGCAGAGCTGCGCGAGCAGCGGCTGCGCGACGGCCTCGCACACATGATCGACCGCAGGCTCGTCGTCGATGACGCCATCGATCGAGCGCTGGCTGCCGGGCCGCGCGACCTGACGGCCGAGCGCGCCTGCGAGGACGCGTTCGAGCGGCTCCGCGGCGTCTTTTCAGGGCTGACCGGAGGCATCGAAGGATTTCTGGCCAACGGCCCTGTTGATCACCGGCGATGGGCCATCTTTTCGGGTGGGATGCGGCTGCTGGCAGGCGGAACGGTTCCGCCGCCCGGCCTCGCCCGCGGTGTGCTCGACCGCATCGAGAATCATTTCCTCAACAAGGAGAAGCAGCCTCGCCAGCGGTTTGACGGGTATTCCGCGAAGGACTGCAAAACGGCGGACGCCTGGAAACTCCACCGGCACGACGTGCTCGAGGTGGGCGCCGAAGTGGCGAACGTGCTGAAGTCGTTCAGGCGCGATCTGAACGCGGTCCTGTCGCGCGCGGTCCGGCGCGTCTACCAGATTGCGCTGCGGGAGTATCGCGAGACGCTCGATGCGCACGGCGTTCTCGATTTCTCGGAGACCCTCGCGCAGGCGCTCTCGCTGCTCGCGCAGATGGACGAGTTCGCGCGAAGCCGGTACCGGCTCGAGGGGCGCTACCATCACGTGCTGCTCGACGAATTCCAGGACACGAGCCGCGCGCAATGGACGCTCGTCGCGCTGCTCATTCGCTCGTGGGCCGAGGGCAGCGGCATCGCCGAGGGCGCGTTGATGCCGTCAATCTTTCTCGTCGGCGATCGCAAGCAGTCGATTTACGGGTTCCGCGACGCCGATGTCGCGGTCATGGATGAAGCCGGCGTGTTCGTCGACGACCTGCGCGCCGACCACGATTCGCGCCGCGCGATTTCCAAGAGCTTCCGGGCGGTTCCGCAGCTGCTCGCATTTGTGAACGACGTGTTCGGGGAGATCGAAAAAGACGAACAGCGGCGTGACGCGTTCCGTTTCGAGGAGCAGGATAAGTTTCCTGTCGGGCCCTCTGAAAGGGCTGCCGAGGCGCTGGGCATCGTCGTCGCGCCGAGCGTCGCCGAGCACGCGGATGCCGTGGCCGCCGAGATTCTCCGCCTTCTCGACGCGCAGACGCTCGTGCGCGATCCGGAGACCCGCGAGCCGCGCCCCATCAGCCCGCGTGACATCGGCATCCTGTTTCGAACGAAGGACAGCCACCAGGATTTCGAAAAAGCGCTCGAGCGCCGGAGCATCCCGTCGTATGTCTACAAAGGTCTCGGGTTCTTCGAGGCCGACGAAATCAAGGACGTCCTCGCGCTGCTGCGATATCTGGCGGCGCCCGAGTCGAATCTGCGCGCCGCAGCGCTCCTGCGCTCGCGGTTCGTCCGGCTGTCCGACCCGGCGCTTCAGGTGCTCGCGCCGAATCTCGCATCAGCCTTGTCTGCGCGCAGCGTCGATCTGGCGGCGCTCGACCGCGAGGATCGCCTCGTGCTCGAGCGGGCGCGGCTCAGCGTCGCGCGATGGCTCGGCCTCGTCGATCGATTGCCCCCTGCCGAAGTCCTCGAGCTCGTGCTCGACGAAACGGCCTACATGTTCGAGACGCAAGGGCCGCGCGTGCGACAGGCGAGAGAAAACCTGAAGAAGATCCGCGCCATGATCCGCCGCGTCCAGAACCGGGGCTACGCAACCATGGCGCGGCTCGCCGAGCACCTCGAGCGGTTGACCGCCGGCGACGAATCGAACGCGGTCATCGACGCGGGGGACTCGGTCAGCCTGATGACGATTCACGCCGCGAAGGGGCTCGAATTTCCGGTCATCTTCGTCGTCAATCTCAGCCGCGGCACCGGCGGCCGCCGTCACGCCATTCGCGTGGTTTCGGACGCGGAGCATGGACAGGCCTGGCTCAGCGTCGGCGATTTCCAGTCCGAAGCGGATGCGGATGCGAAGGCGAAAGATCGCGAAGAGACCAAGCGCCTCCTGTACGTGGCGCTCACGCGCGCGCGCGATCGGCTGTATCTCGCATCTGAAATCAAGGACGCGCGGTGGCGCGCCTTCGGCGGGAGCCTCGGCGACATCCTTCCTCCGGGTGTGAAAGCACGCTTCGAGGCGGCGAGCATGTCGCCGACGCCCGAGACGACGGAGTGGACTGCGGCGTCCGGGCACGTGCACACGTTCCGCGTTTGCACAGGGTCGATTAGCCGCGAAGCGGAGCGGGGCGTTGGGGCCCCCGCGAGCGAGCGGCTGGAGCGGGGCGAGGGGCCCCCGCGACTAATAAACGATCGACGATCAGCGGACAACTTCCAGCCGCTGATCGATCCGTTCGAGCTGCCGCGAGGGGGCGTGACCACCGGGCTGGCGCCGGCGGTGGTGAAGCGCCGCCGCAATCAGATGGACGCCACCAGCCGCAGTCTCACCGGCACGTTGGTGCACCGTCTCTTCGAACGCTTCGGCACGTCGCTTGCCGGCGACACCACGCCACAGGCGATCGCGGACGAACTGGCCCGGCTGATCCGCGATGAAGAGACTGTCGAGGCCGGTGATGTCGAGCAGGTGTTCAAGCAGGCGCGCGGCGCGTATCTGGCGTTGTGCGCGCAGCGCTCGCTCAGGCAGGCGCTGGAATCCGGTGACGCACTGTTCGAAGTGCCGTTCTCCGTGCGACCCGCGTCGTCTCAAATGATTCTGCGGGGGACCTTCGACTGCCTCATTCAGCGCCGTGACGGCGGCGTGACCGTGCTCGAGCTGAAAACCGGCAAGCCCGCCCCCGAGCACGGCCAGCAGTTGGATATGTACCTCACGGCGGCGCGGGCGATGTTCCCAGGCACGCCGGTTGAAGGGAAGTTGATGTATGCCCGCCAGGCGAATCTGGACGATCGGCCACTCGACGCGAACCGCTGAGGAATTTCTTCAGCTGCTTCAGGCCAATGCCGTTGATGGTCTTGCGGACGTGCGCACGATTCCCAAATCGCGGCGGCATCCGCATTTTGGCGGTGACGCCCTTGGGGTGCGTCTGAAGGATGACGGCATCGAGTATGGCCACTTCGCCGCGCTCGGGGGCTTGCGGAAGCCGCGCTCCGACTCACCGAACGGCGCGTGGCGCAACGAGTCCTTCCGTGGCTACGCCGATCACATGATGACGCCCGCTTTCGCCGCCGGCATCGACGAGCTGCTGGATTTCGGCGACCGTCGCCACGTCGCGGTGATGTGCGCGGAGGCGGTGTGGTGGCAATGCCACCGCATGCTGCTGTCAGACGCGCTCGTCGCACGCGATGTCGACGTGCGGCACATCATGAGCCTGCGGGGAAAATCTTCCGTGCAGCCACATCGGCTGACGCCCTTCGCGAAGATCCGCGACGACGGGCAGGTCTGGTACCCGGGGTTTGTTTGAAACACTGGATAAACCACGAAGACGCGAAGAGCGCGAAGACACGACGAAATTCCCACGCGCTCGCCTGAAACCAAAATGGGCAAAATCCAGTCTAAGTGTACGGAGGATAGATGCCCATCACCGCGCAGTTCGAGTTCGAAGCGTTCAAATCGCTGCCGTGCGGGTGCGTGGCCGCGGTTCACCGTACGCTCGATCCTGGATTATCCGTCGTCTCGCTCGAGGCGAAAGGGGCGTATTGCGGCTGGTTGGAACACGTGATGGGACGCGCGACGGCGGTGCCGTCGGGTGTCGCCAGCGAAATCGCGTTGACCGATCTGGAGGAAGACTAGCGGCGCTCGGCCCACAGGCGCGCGTTCGCCTCGGCCTTGGCCTGCGTCTCGCCGACGATGAGCACAGCCTGATCGGGCGCGCCGTCCGCTTCGCGAGCGAGCCAGGCGACCCAATGCGGGCCGTGCGCTTCGCTCCGGATCTCGAACGAACCCTCTTTGGTGGTCACCGTGTCAGCCATGGAGGTTCATTTTATAACCCAATTTCCCTCATTTGCGCCGAAGTTCGCGAAAAGTCCAAGTTTTCGTTGCGTTGGGCGGAATCCATCCCATACAATCCCTCCGTCGAGAGGAGACAGAATTGACCCTTACGTGTCCGAGTTGTGGGAACAGCCAGAATTTTCTCGTGAAGACGCTCCAGATGCACGTAGTGCACCTGGAAGATTCGCGCGTGGAAGTGTCTGAAGAGAGTCGCCCGGCGGTTTTCGAGGTGCTGTGCGACGAATGTGAGACCGCGCTGAAGTTCGAAGAGTTCGAAGACGCGCTTCGCAAAGAAGTGCTGCTGACGCTCGGCGCCCGCTAAGCGCTAACTTCTCCGGCCCTGGTCCTGGGCCGTTTCACCATTTCAGGATTCTTCGACTTCCTCGAAGTGATCGCACTCGGGGCAGACCCACTCGCGCACAGCCTTGGTTTTCACCTCGCGCGTGCCGGGTACGCGATCGATCTGCTCGCGCGTCTGCAAGCGCATGCGCTCGCCGCAAACGGGACATTCTCGCTGTTCCATGTTCGCGGCGTGATGCTAACACCTGCCTCTTGCCTTGACAACCCGCAGTGCCGAACCTATCGTACGAGAGTCGATGCGGAACTACTCGATTCGCCCTCGCGACGACGGACGCGCCGCGAAACGCGTGCTCGCGATGCCGCTCGCGCGCGCGAACGGCTGGTTCGACGACGAGATCGCGATCGATTTCCCGTCGCTGCATGCGGCCGTCGAACGGATGCGCGCGTGCTTCGTCGCCCCGGCCGATTGGGATCACCGCCGCCAGTTGTCGACGGAGCTGCATTTGTCCGCGCGCGACGCGTTCCACGGTGTCACCGTGCCGCTCGACGTGCCGATTCGCAGAATGTGCCTCGCCTGCGGCGGGCGCGGCGAAATCTGGTCGGACCCGTGCGATGCCTGCGACGGCAGCGGCGAGGCCCTCGGCCGCCATCCCGTCCGCCTCGTCGTCCCGCCCCGCGTGCGGGACGGCGATCGATTTGCCCTCTCGGTTTCCGCACCCTCCGCGCCGCCTACACACGTCGAAGTGCGCGTCGTCCTCAGCTGAACGCGGAACCGGAATCCGGAACCCCGCCGGTTCAGTGTCATAATCACTTGAGCATGGTTACTGAAACGGCGGTCCTCGCCGCCTTGACGGTCGTCAAAGATCCGGATCTGCACAGGGACATCGTCTCGCTCGGGTTCATCAAGAACCTGCGCATCGACGGCGGGCGCGTCGCGTTTTCCATCGAGCTGACGACGCCGGCGTGCCCGGTGAAAGACATGTTGCGCGATCAGGCCCAGGCGGCTGTGTCAGCGGTGCCGGGCGTCACGTCGGTCGACGTGGAGATGACGGCGAGCGTCCGCGCGGTCGCGTCTCCCGAGGCCGGACGCGCGCCGGTCGAAGGCGTGAAGAACGTGATCGCGGTCGGCGCCGGCAAGGGCGGAGTGGGAAAGACGACGGTCGCGGTGAATCTCGCCATCGCGCTGGCGAAATGCG
>CAYHHH010000111.1:0-6125 GCA_964356125.1 uncultured Bifidobacteriaceae bacterium
CGGAAGTAGGTCGACAGCTCCATCGGGCAGCGGACCCCCTTCGGGATGTACGCAAACGAGCCGTCCGAGAACACGGCGGAGTTGAGCGCGGCGAAGAAGTTATCCGTGTGCGGCACGACCGACCCGAGATATTTCTTCACCAGTTCCGGGTGGTTGTGCACGGCTTCGGAGAACGAGCAGAAGATGATGCCGACTTCCGCGAGCTGCTTCTTGAACGTCGTCGCCACCGACACGCTGTCGAACACCGCATCGACCGCGACGCCGGAGAACAGCTTCTGCTCCTCGATGGGGATCCCAAGCTTGTCGAACGTCTTCCGGATTTCAGGATCGACCTCGTCGAGGCTCTTCAGGCTCGGCTTCTGCTTTGGCGCGGAGTAATAAATGATGTCCTGGTAGTCGATGGGCGCGTACTTCAGGTTGTGCCACGTCGGCTCTTTCATCTTCTGCCAGATGCGGAATGCGCGCAGCCGCCACTCGAGCAGCCACTCCGGCTCCTTCTTCTTGGCCGAGATCAGCCGCACGACATCTTCGCTGAGCCCTTTCGGGATGTCCTCCGCTTCGACGTCGGTGACGAAGCCGTACTTGTACTCGCGTGTGGCAAGTTCTTCGATGGTTTCTGTGCTGGTTGACATATCTTTATTCCCCGCCGGGATTAGGGATTTGGGATTCGCTCGATCACGCGTTGAACGAAAGCCCGCACCCGCACGTGCTCTTCGCGTTCGGGTTGTTGAACTGGAAACCGCGGCTCATCAGGCTCGTGTCGTAGTCGAGCTCGGTGCCGTGCAGCAGGCCGTAACTCTTCGGATCGACGAAAATTCGCGCGCCTCCGGGACCGACGAAGACGCCATCCGTGGCACGGGCCTCTTTCTCCCAGGCGAAGACGTATTCATAGCCCGAGCAGCCGCCGGCTTTGATCCCGACGCGCAGACCCCCGCCTTCCAGGCCATTTTTAGCGAGCATTTTGTGGATCTGGTTCGCAGCGTTCTCGCTGATGGCAATCATGGCTATGTGGGTCTTAAGTCCGACCGATTTAGTCTTAGATTAACATCCGGAAGGGTCTAGGTCAAATTTGCACGACGTTCTGCTATAATCCCGATCAATGTTCGCCCGCACCGCTACACCGACTACGCGAAAGCGGGTTCCGACTACCGGAACCGGCCGAGTCGGTGGTGTGTGCGCGCTCGACGCGTAAGCAGCGTTCAAGAGATTCAGCAACCCGCCGACGCTTAACAGCCGGCGGGTTTTTTTTTGCCCGACGGCGCCGGGTCTACAAAGCAAGACCCGGCCTACGTACGTAGGGCGGGTCCTATTGGACCCGCCGTGGGGGGTACGTAGGGCGGGTCCTATTGGACCCGCCAAAGCTCGGCACTTCAGAGTGGAGGACGCAGTGAGTTCCCGCAGAGTTGACGTCGGCATCCTTGGCGCCACGGGCATGGTGGGGCAGCAGTTCATCATGCAGCTCGCCAATCATCCCTGGTTCCGCATCGCATGGCTCGGCGCGAGCGAGCGGTCCGAAGGGAAGAAGTATCGCGATCTGGCATGGCGCCTTTCGGCCCCGCGCCCGGCCGAGGTCGACGACATGATTGTCGAGGCCGCCGCGCCGGGGCGCGCGCCACGGTTGATGTTCTCGGGCCTCGACTCGAAAGTCGCCGGCGACATCGAGCGCGACTTCGCGTCTGCGGGCCACTTCGTCGTCAGCAACGCGCGCAACTACCGGATGGAGCAGTTCGTGCCGCTGCTGGTGCCTGAAGTGAATCCCGATCATCTCGCGCTGATTCCGCTGCAGCAGCAATCCAAAGGGTGGAAAGGCGCCATCGTGACGAATCCGAACTGCGCCACCGTGCCGCTCGTGATGGCGCTCGCCGCCGCGCGACAGTTCGAGCCCGCGCGCGTCACCGTCTCCACCATGCAGGCCCTGTCGGGAGCAGGATATCCCGGCGTGCCGTCGCTCGATATTCTCGGCAACCTCGTCCCGTTCATCGACGGCGAAGAAGAAAAAATCCAGACGGAGTCGCTGAAGATCATGGGGACGCTGCAGACCGATCGGGTCGTGCCGCATCCGATGGTCGTCAGCGCCCAGACGACGCGCGTGCCCGTCATCAACGGTCACACCGAAACGATTAGCGTGCAGTTCAAGAACAAGCCGTCGCTGGATGAGTTGAAGGAGGCATTCCGATCGTTCACCGGCAGGCCGCAACAGCACAACTGCCCGTCGGCGCCCAGGCAGCCGCTGCAGGTGATGGACGAGGTGAATCGCCCGCAACCGCGCCTCGATGTCGAACGCGAAGGCGGCATGGCGGTGTTCCTCGGGCGCGTGCGTCCGTGCCCGGTTTTCGACTACAAGTTCGTCGCGTTAGGGCACAATACGGTGCGCGGCGCGGCCGGTGCCGCGGTGCTGAACGCTGAACTGATGCTCGCAGAGAAACTGCTGGATTGATGCGACTCTTATTAGTCGGCTACGGCCGCATGGGGAAGCTCGTCGAGAAACTCGCGCCCGATTACGGCTTCGACGTCGTCGGGCGTCTCGACGACACGAACAACATCGGCGGTGCAGGCATTTCGTCCGCGCCGGATGCCGACGTCGCCGTCGAGTTCTCGATCCCGTCTGCCGTCGCCGAGAATCTTCCGAAGCTCGCCGCGCGCAAGATGAACGTCGTCATCGGAACGACGGGCTGGCACGAGCACGAAGAGACGATGAAGAAGATCGCGGCCGACGCCGGCATCGGCGTTGTCGCCGCGTCGAATTTTTCGCTTGGAGTTGCGTTGTTTCAGAGCCTTGCGGAGCAGGCGGCGAAGATGTTTGCGCCGTATCCGCAATACGGCGCGTGGATTCACGAGATCCACCACTCGGCAAAGAAAGATGCGCCGTCAGGTACCGCGATTACGCTGCAGCAGGGCATGAAGGGCGCGGGCTACACGCACAACATCGACGTGGCGTCGAGCCGCGCGGGATCGGTGCCTGGCACGCACACGGTCGGCTTCGATGGCCCGTTCGAAACGATTACGATGACGCACACGAATCGAGATCGTGCGGCGTTCGCGCAAGGCGCGCTGCAGGCGGCGAAGTGGGTGCACGGACGGAGCGGCTGGTTTACGATCCGGGATGTGCTGGGGTTACCGGGTCTATAGAACAAGACCCGGCCTACATATCGGGGGGCGGGTTCCGGCGTACGTAGGGCGGGTCCTATTGGACCCGCCGGAGATAACTTATGCGCACACCATTTACTGGCGTTGGCACCGCAATCGTGACCCCGTTCACGACCACGCTGATTCTCGACGAGGATGCCGTCCGCCGCCTGGCGCGGCGTCAAATCGACGAGGGCGTTCACTTTCTGGTCCCCTGCGGCACGACCGGCGAAAGCCCGACGCTCTCTGAAGAAGAGCGAACCCGCATCGTCCAGATTTGCGTGGAGGAGGCGCGCGGCACAGTGCCGGTGCTTGCCGGCGCAGGGGGATACGACACGAGGGAGGTCATTCGCGCGGCGCGCCAGATGGAGCGCGCCGGTGCGAATGGCCTGCTTTCCGTCACGCCCTATTACAACAAGCCCACTCCTGACGGGCTCATCCAGCATTACAAAGCCATCGCCGAGAGCACGTCGCTCCCCATCATTGTCTACAACGTGCCGGGCCGAACCGGCTGCAACGTCGATCCCGCCACGCTCGTGAAGCTCGCGGCGATTCCGAACATCATCGGCGTGAAAGAAGCGTCCGGCAACATTCAGCAGATGTGCGAGATCTGCGGCGCGGTGCCGTCCGACTTCATCGTGCTCTCGGGAGACGATGCGATTACGCTGCCGCTGATGGCGGTTGGCGGCCGCGGCGTCATTTCGGTGGCGTCGAACGAAGTGCCTCGCCAGATGTCGCAAATGGTCGAAGCGGCCGAGCGCGGCGATTTCGCGGCGGCGCGAAAGATTCATACGACGCTGCTGCCGCTGATGCTGATTAATTTCGTCGAATCCAATCCCATTCCCGTGAAAGCGGCGATGGCCGCGATGGGGCTGCTCGACGAAGCGTACCGGTTGCCGATGGTGTCGCCGCGCCCGGAATCGCGCGCGAAGATTCTGAACGTGCTCAGCGAGATGGGGCTTCTGCAGAAGGTGAGCGCGTGAGCGATTCGACGGCCAGTCAGCTCGCGAAAGACATCGAACGGCTGTATCAGCAGGGCGCCGCGGCAGACAAGAGCGAAAGCCGGTCTGTCTTTGCGAAGCTTCGCGAGGAACTGTCGGCGGGGCGCGTCCGTGCGGCCGAGCCCGACCCGTCGGCGCCGACAGGCTGGCGCGTCAACACGTGGGTGAAGCAGGGAATTCTCGTCGGGTTCCGCTGTGGCGATCTCGTCGACGTGTCCGTCGAAGGCGGACGCTGGTTTTTCGGCGACAAAGACACGCTGCCGCTCAAGAAGATGAGCACGGCCATGGGCGTGCGCGTCGTGCCCGGCGGCTCGTCGATTCGCGACGGCGCGTACGTCGCCAAAGGCGTTATCTGCGTGCCGCCGATGTACATCAACATCGGCGCCTACGTCGACGAATCGAGTCTCGTCGATTCGCACGCGCTCGTCGGTTCGTGCGCGCAAGTCGGCAAGCGCGTGCACATCAGCGCGGGCGCGCAAATCGGCGGCGTCATCGAGCCGGTCGGCGCCATCCCTGTCGTCATCGAAGACGATGTGCTCATCGGGGGCAACACCGGCATTTACGAAGGCGCGGTCATCAAGCGGCGCGCGGTGATTGGGGCCGGGACGATCCTCACCGGATCGACGCCCATTTACGATCTGCCGCAGGGACGCATCATCAAGCCTGAAGGCGATGCACCGCTCGTCGTGCCCGAAGGCGCGGTTGTCGTGCCCGGCGCGCGCGCGGTGACGCAAGGCATGGGACCGCAGTGGGGCCTCAGCCTGGCGACACCGGTCATCGTCAAGTATCGCGACGAGAAAACCGACGCGCGCACGAATCTGGAGCAATGGGTCAGATAGATCTGACAGATGTCGTCGCGGTGACTCGCGGGCTCGTCGATATCGATTCGACGACGGGGCGCGAGGGGGAGTGCGTGCTGTGGATGGCGACGCTGCTGAGCGAGGCCGGTTATGGGGTCGTCGAGCAGGTGGTCGATGGCCCGCGCCGCAATGTGTACGCGGCGTTCGGGAAGGCGGACGTGGTGTTGTCGACGCATCTGGATTGCGTTCCGCCGTTCTTTTCGAGCCACCTCGATGGGGACAAGCTGTACGGCCGCGGCTCGTGCGATGCGAAAGGGATTGCGGCGTCGCAGATTGCCGCCGTCGAGAAGCTGCGCCGCGAGGGTGTGAGCAACGTCGGGCTGCTGTTCGTTGTCGGCGAAGAGCGGGGCAGCGACGGCGCGAAGGCGGCGCAGGCGCTCGCGTCGGGTTCGAAGTATCTGATCAACGGCGAGCCGACCGACAACCGGCTCGGCATCGGCACGCGCGGCGCGCTGCGGTACAACCTGCGCGCGAGCGGGCGCGCGGCACACTCGTCGTTTCCCGAGCTCGGCGTGTCGGCGATTGAAAAGCTCATCGATGCGCTGGTGATGATGCGCACGATGGAGATGCCAGACCATCCCGTGCTGGGCCGCACGCATTACACGATTGGGCTCATCAAGGGGGGTGTGGCGCCGAACGTCATTCCGTTCGAAGCCGAAGCCGAAGTGATGTTCCGCACGGTCGCTGACGTCGAAGGGCTTCGGGCGCTGATGATGCAGCTGACGCCGCTCGTCACGGTGGAAGAAATCCTCGACGTGCCGCCGGTGATCATGCCGACCGTTCCCGGCTTCGAGACGGCGACATTCCCCTACACGACCGACATTCCGTTTCTCACCAACTGGGGCACGCCGCTGCTCTACGGCCCCGGCTCGATTCACGTCGCGCACACCGACAACGAGCACATCAAGATCGCCGACCTGAATCGCGCGGTGGACGACTACGCGACCTTGGCGAAGCATCTGCTTAGCAATAACCGCTGAACTTTCTATCTCCTGTTGGAATCTCGGTAGGGCGCGACTTCAGTCGCGCATGACGGTCGTGTCCGGCTTCTGGACCCGCCTTAGCCTTGGCGAAGGCGGTCAGCCGGACACGACTGATATCCGTTTTCGTCGCGCCGTCGCGCCGTCGCGCCGTCGCG
>CAYHHH010000111.1:6225-10550 GCA_964356125.1 uncultured Bifidobacteriaceae bacterium
CGTCGCGCCGTCGCGCCGTCGCGCCGTCGCGTTTTCCCGCCTTCGTGTTTTCGTCCCTTCGTGGTTCATCGTGATCATCGAGTCATCGTGTTTGTATTTTTTAGAGATTTCTCCTGATCTCTTGATCTCCTGTTTCAAGGACGAGCATCCGCTGGCTGTATGGCTCGTCGCCTGCTCATATCGAAACCAGATATCATCGTTCCGATGGATCTGCGCCAGCTCGAGATCGTTCAGGCGGTTGCCGAGGCCGGCTCGTTCACGGGCGCCGGGCGGAAGCTGCACGTGTCGCAGTCGGCGATCAGCCGGCAGATTCTGCTGCTCGAGGAAGAGCTGAACGAGAGCATCTTTCTCCGGATCGGACGCAAGGTCCGCATCACGCCGGCGGGGGAGTCGCTGGTGCAGCTGAGCCACCGCGTGTTCGGCGACATCAAGGAAACGGTCACCGTCATCGGCGACAGCCAGCAGGTGTTGAGCGGCACGATTCGGCTCGCGGGCGGCATGACGGTGTGCATGTATGTGTTTCCGATGCTGCTGCAGGAATACCGCCGCCACCATTCGCTCGTCGAGGTGAAGCTCATCACCGGACCGTCGCAGCGTCTATTGCAGGAAATCCGGAGTGGTGCGGCCGACCTCGGGTTCATCACGCTGCCGGTCAACGAGCCCGAGCTGGTGACGGTGCCGGCGATGGAAGAGGAGATGATGCTCGTCGCGCATCCCTCGCATCCGCTCGCGAAGAAAAAGCGCATCGTGCCGCAGGATCTGGCGCAGCAGCCGTTCGTCCTCTTCGAGGCGGCCTCCAACTCGCGGCGCGTCGTCGACGCGTTCCTCATCAAGGAGCGCATCGAGCCGCGCATCGTGATGGAAACCGAGAACGTCGAGATTCTGAAGGCGCTGGTGCGATCGGAGATGGGCATTACGATCATCCCGTATCAGGCGGTCGCGCGCGAAGTGCGGAGCCGGCAGCTGTTCTGCGCGCGCATCTCCGGCGCGCCGCTCGTGCGCTACACCGGCTGGGTCTACCAGCGCTCCAATAAGGTGCCGCGTATGCTGGAAGAGATGTTCAAGGCGTACGAGCGGATCCTTCCGAAATTGAATTTGAGTCCTGTAGGCCGGAAATCGAGTCTTAGTACCGAAGGAAACTAGGGATTAGGGATTGGGGATTAGGGATTAGCATGAATGCCGTGAATCAGGACGCTGTCAGGACGCTGGCCCTGCGAGCCGAGCCGATGTCGCCGCAGGATGTGCTGCGTCTGGCGCTCGAGAAATTCGGCCGGCGGGCGGCGCTGTCGTCGAGCTTTGGCGCCGAGGACATGGTGCTCATCGACATGCTCCTGAAGATCGATCCCAAGGCGCGCATCTTTACGCTCGACACGGGGAGGCTTCCGCAGGAGACCTGCAACGTCATCGACGCCACGCGCCAGAAGTACGGCGCCACGATCGACGTGTTCTTTCCGCAGCCCGAGGCCGTGCAGCGCATGGTCGAGGAGCGCGGCATGAACTTGTTCTATCACTCGGTCGAGAATCGCAAGCTGTGCTGCGGCGTCCGTAAGATGGAACCGCTGCGCCGAGCGCTGTCCGGCCTCGACGCGTGGATCACCGGCCTGCGCCGCGAGCAATCGGTCACGCGCACAGCCGTGCACAAAATCGAGTGGGATGAGGGCAATACGCTGGTGAAAGTGAACCCGCTTGTGGACTGGTCCCACGAGGATGTGTGGAATTACATCCGCGAGCACAACGTGCCGTACAACGCGCTGCACGATCGTGGATACCCGAGCATTGGATGCGGGCCGTGCACGCGCGCCGTTCAGCCGGGCGAACACGAGCGCGCAGGGCGCTGGTGGTGGGAGCATCCGGAAAGTAAGGAATGCGGGTTGCACGTCAGTCCAGAGTCCAAAGTCTAGAGTCCAAAGTCCAGAGTCGAACCCGGCGTCCCGGCGTTGAAAAGTCATGTCCTTATTCCCGATATTCGTAAAACTGGAGGGCCGGCCGGTGCTTCTGGTCGGCGCGGGGCCCATCGCCGAGTCCAAGATCGGCGGCCTGCTCTCCGCCGGCGCGGTCGTGACTGTTGTCGCGCCCGATGCCACGCCGGGCATTCAGAAACTCGCCAAGGACGGCACGATCTTCTGGCATCAGCGTGCCTTCGATTCGCGCGATCTCGATGGGATGACGCTGGTCGTGGCGGCCGTGCCTAAAGAGACGGCGGGAATAATCTACGAAGAAGCGCAGATCCGCGGCGTCCTCGTCAATTCGGTCGACGATCCCGACAACTGCGATTTCTACTATCCCGCCGTCGTCAATCGCGGCGACCTTCAGATCGCGATTTCGACGGCCGGCCATAGCCCCGCACTCGCGCAGCGCATCCGCATCGAGCTCGAACGGCAGTTCGGCCCGGAGTACGCGCAGTGGGTGCAGCAGTTGGGCGACGCGCGGCGCGATCTGTTTGCGACAGAGATGGATCCGGAGCAAAGGAAACAGAAGCTGCATGAGATGGCGAAATCACATGGCATGGTCTATCTCGTCGGCGCGGGGCCTGGAGATCCGGAGCTGTTGACGCTGAAGGCACTGCGGATTCTCGGCCATGCCGACGTTGTGCTGCACGACGACCTGCTGACCCCGGAGATTCTCGCGCTCATTCCCTCGACGGCGCGCATCGAAGCGGTCGGCAAGCGCCACAACGCGCGACAAGTGACGCAGCAGGAGATCAATCGGCGGTTGTGCGAGTACGCGGCAGCCGGGCAAACCGTCGTCCGCCTGAAAGGCGGCGACGGCGCCATTTTCGGGCGCGCCAGCGAGGAGATGGACGCGCTTCGCGCCGCAGGCATTTCATTCGCCATCGTGCCCGGCGTGACGGCCGCGAGCGGCGCGGCCGCGGCTGCCGGCGTGTCCTTGACCGATCGAAGGCTGGGCTCCGCGCTCGTGTTTCTCACGGCGCAGCGCTGCAAGGGGAATCCGCCGCCCAACTGGAAAGCGATCGCCGAGCTCGGCGGCACCACCGCGATCTACATGCCCGGTGGTCACGAGGACGACCTCGCGCGACAGCTCATGGACTCGGGTGTGGCCGCGGACACCTCCTGTTTCGTCGTCGCCCGCGCGTCGCGGCCCGACGAGCAGGTCATCGAAACCACCCTGGGAGAGCTGGCGGGGTTGGCGAGACTGCCTGCGCCGGCTGTACTGCTAATCGGAACAGCACGGTCCGGCTGAAGCCGGACCCTACCGTTGGGGGACGGTCCGGCTAAAGCCGGACCCTACCGTTGGGTGTGAAAAGGCTAACAAAACCATCGAAAGATATTAATATTTCTAATGAATCTGTAATGAAAATTCATTTGACATTATGACCAACCGCGCCACAGAATACCTCTCGAACATGACGCGTCGGCCCACCCTCAGCTCGTTTGTCACCGTCGTCGTTACGGTGACCGGCATCACGACGATGCCGGTCGAACAGCTGCGGATGTCATAGCCCGAGTGTAGAAACGCATTTACCAAAGGCCATCATCCGCAGACAGCGGGTGATGGCCTTTTTTATTTATGAAAATTGCTTATCAGGGCGAACCGGGCGCGTATAGCGAGGCCGCGGCACTGCGTTTCAGTCCGAACGCGACGACGGTGCCGTGCGAGAGCTTCGACGAGGTGTTTGCCGCCGTCGAGGGCGGCAAGACGACGCACGGCATTCTGCCGATCGAGAACTCGATTGGCGGCAGCATCCATCGCAACTACGACCTGTTGCTCGAACACGAGCTGCCGGTCGTGGCCGAGGTGCTGCTGCAGGTGTCGCACAACCTGCTCGCCCTTCCGGGGACGAAGCTTGCGGACATCAAGAAGGTGTACTCGCATCCCCAGGGGCTCGCGCAGTGCGAGGGATTTCTGTCGAGCCTGAAGGGGGTCGAGATCGTGGCGACCTACGACACGGCCGGCAGCGCGAAGATGATTCGCGACAAGGAGCTCAAGGATACCGCGGCGATCGCGTCGGCGCGCGCGGCCGAAGTGTTCAACCTGGAATCGCTCGCCGAAGGCATCCAGGATTACAAAGAGAACATCACGCGCTTCATCGTCATCAGCAAGGCGGCCGCCGATCCCGAGACCGCCGACAAGACGATGATCGTGTTCACGCTGCCGAATACTCCGGGAGCATTGTTCAAGGCGCTCAGCGTGTTCGCGCTGCGCGAGATCGATTTGACCAAGCTCGAGTCGCGCCCCGTGCGCGGCAGGGCGTTCGAGTACCTGTTTTACGCCGACATCGCGGTGCCCCGGCAGGATCTGCAGTGCACGCGCGCGCTCGTTCACCTCGCCGAGTTCGCGAAATCGATGCGCACGCTCGGCTCGTA
>CAYHHH010000111.1:10650-12304 GCA_964356125.1 uncultured Bifidobacteriaceae bacterium
TGATCGATCCGATGAAACCCCGAAGCGGCGCGATTACCGACGGCCCGAGCCGCGCGCCCGCGCGCGCCATGCTGAAAGCCGTCGGCTTCACCGATGCCGATCTTCGCAAGCCGATTATCGGCGTGGCGAACACGTGGATCGAAATCGGTCCGTGCAACTACCACCTGCGCACGCTGGCCGAGCATGTGAAAGAAGGCATCCGCAAGGCCGGCGGCACGCCGATGGAGTTCAACACGGTGTCGATCTCCGACGGCATCACGATGGGCAGCCAGGGAATGAAGACGTCGCTCATCAGCCGCGATCTGATTGCCGACTCCATCGAGCTGGTCGCGCGCGGCAACATGTTCGACGGCCTCATCGCGCTGTCCGGCTGCGACAAGACGATTCCTGGCACCATCATGGCGCTCGCGCGCCTCGATATCCCCGGCGTGATGCTGTACGGCGGCTCGATCGCGCCAGGCGAATTTCACGGCAAGAACATCACCATTCAGGACGTCTTCGAAGCGGTGGGCGCGCATGCGGCCGGCCGCATGTCGGACGCGGACTTGCTGAGCGTCGAGAATCAGGCGTGTCCTGGCGCCGGCGCGTGCGGCGGGCAGTTCACCGCGAACACGATGTCGACGGTCGCCGAGTTCCTCGGCATCTCGGCGATGGGCTTCAACGATGTGCCCGCGCTCGATCCGGAGAAGGCGCGCATCGGCCGCGAGGCGGGCGCGCTGGTGATGGATCTGCTGAAGCGCAACGTGCGGCCGCGCCAACTCATCACGCGCGACTCGATCGACAACGCGATTGCGTCGGTCGCCGCCACCGGCGGTTCGACCAACGCGGTGCTGCACCTCCTCGCAATTGCGCGCGAGGCCGGCCTCGAGCTGAACATCGACGATTTCGATCGCATCAGCAGAACAGTGCCGCTGTTGGCCGACTTGAAGCCCAGCGGCCGTTTCGTGGCGACCGATATGTACAAGGCAGGGGGCGCGCGGCTGATCGCCAAGCGGTTGAAGGACGCCGGCATTCTCAAGAGCTCGGCGCCGACGGTGACGGGCAAGACGATCGGCGAAGAGGCCGATGCGATGATCGAGCCGAAAGGGCAGGAAGTCGTGCGGCCGCTCTCGAATCCGATGAGCCCGAACGGGGGCCTGGCGATCCTTCGCGGCAATCTCGCGCCCGAAGGCGCGGTCGTCAAGATCGCCGGCAAGAAAGTGCTGACGTTCCGCGGCACCGCGCGTGTGTTCGACACGGAAGAGGCGGCGTTCGACGCCGTCGACAACAACCGCATCAAGGCGGGCGACATTCTCGTTATCCGCTACGAAGGCCCGAAGGGCGGTCCGGGGATGCGCGAGATGCTCGCGGTGACGGGCGCGCTGCAGGGACAGGGGCTCGGCGAACAGGTCGCGCTGCTGACCGACGGGCGGTTCTCCGGCGCCACGCACGGCCTGATGGCCGGACACGTCTCGCCCGAGGCCGCGGTTGGCGGCCCGATTGCCGCCGTGCGCGACGGCGACACGATCGTGTTCGACATTCCGAACCGGCATCTGCGGGTCGAATTGAGCGACGACGAAATTGCGAAGCGGATGTCCGGATGGAAAGCGCCGGCGGCAAGGTTCCAGACCGGTGTGATGGCGAAATACGCGAAGCTGGTGTCATCCGCTTCGCT
>CAYHHH010000111.1:12404-14681 GCA_964356125.1 uncultured Bifidobacteriaceae bacterium
ATGAAACGCACAGGCGCGCAGATCGTGTGGGAATGTCTCGTTCGCCAGGGGGTGACCGACATCTTCGGTTATCCGGGCGGCGCCATTCTTCCGACCTATGACGCGATGCTCGACTATCCGATCCGCCACGTGCTCGTGCGGCACGAGCAGGGCGCCACGCACATGGCCGATGGCTATGCGCGCGCCAGCGGCAAGGTAGGCGTCGCGATCGCGACATCGGGACCGGGCGCCACGAACATGGTGACGGGCATCGCGACGGCGATGATGGACAGCTCGCCGATCGTCTGCATCACCGGCCAGGTGGGCAGCAAGCTCGTCGGCTCAGACGCGTTCCAGGAATCGGACGTCACCGGCGTGACGCTGCCGATCACCAAGCACAACTACCTTGTGACGCGGGCCGACGACATCGCGCCGACCTTCCGCGAGGCGTTTTACATCGCGGCGCACGGCCGGCCGGGGCCGGTCCACATCGACATCACCAAAGACGCGCAGCAGTCGTCGTGCGAGTTCGACTGGGACGCCGCCGTGCCGAAGAAGCCGGAGTTTCGCCCCGACTGGAGCGCGCGTCCGGAGGAATTTCAGAAGGCGCTCGAGCTGATCAACGCCGCCGAGCGGCCGCTGATTCTCGCGGGCCACGGCATCATCCTCTCGGGCGCCATGGACATCGTCCGCGCCTTCGCGGAGAAAGCGAACATCCCGGCGTCGCAGACGCTGCTCGGCATCGGCGGGTTCCCCGCGTCGCATCCGCTGAGCCTCGGCATGATGGGCATGCACGGCGAGGCGTGGGTGAACTCGGCGATTCAGCAGGCCGACCTGCTGCTCGCGTTCGGCATGCGGTTCGACGATCGCGTGACCGGCAACCTGAAGACCTACGCGCAGAACGCGAAGAAGATTCACATCGACATCGACGCCGCCGAGATCAACAAGAACGTCCGCGTCGACGTGGGCATCGTCGGCGACCTGCGGGAATCGCTCGAAGTGATGATGCCCGGCCTGAAGGCCGGCGATCGCAGCAAGTGGCTCGCGCACATCAAGGAGCTCAAGGGTGATTCGGCGGTTCGCGACATTCAGAACCTGCCCGACAGCGGCCACCTGTACGCGGCGCACGTCATCAACGACCTGTGGCGCACGACCAAGGGGGACGCCATCATCGTCACGGACGTCGGCCAGCATCAGATGTGGGAAGCGCAGTACTACCATCACGACAAGCCGCGCACGCTCATCACCTCGGGCGGTCTCGGCACGATGGGCTTCGCGCTGCCGGCGGCGATCGGCGCCAAGCTGGCGTGCCCCGACAAGGAAGTGTGGGTGGTCGTCGGCGACGGCGGCTTCCAGATGACGATGTGCGAGCTTGCGACGATCGTGCAGGAAAGCATCGACATCAACGTGGCGATCATCAACAACGGGTACCTCGGCATGGTGCGCCAGTGGCAGGAGTTCTTCTACGAGCGGCGCTACGCGGCAACCCCGCTCGTGAATCCGAATTTCCAGAAGCTCGCCGAGGCGTTCGGCCTGCCGGCCGCAACGGTGACCAAGCGCACGGAAGTGATTCCCGCCGTGGAAGCGGCGCGGACCAATCGCAAGACCGTCGTCATCGATTTCGTGGTCGAACAGGAAGACACGGTGTACCCGATGGTGCCCGCCGGCGCAGATCTCGACGCCATGATTCGACGTCCCAGCCCGTCTCCGATTGTCGAGACCGGCGCGGACGTGCTGTAAGGAACATCATGATTACTACATTCGCTATCCACGTGGAAGACAAGCCAGGCGTGCTGACGCGCGTGTCGTCGCTGTTCCGGCGGCGCGCGTTCAACATCGAGTCGCTCACCGTCGGTCACACCGATCGGCCGGGCGTCTCGCGCATGACGATCGTCCTCGACACCGACGAGCTGGGATCGCGCCGCATCGAGGCGCACCTGTACAAGCTCGTCAACGTGCTGCGGGTCGAGAACATCACGCTGAATGCGGCGGTGTTCCGCGACCTGGCGCTGATCAAGGTGTCGGCGACCGCCGAGTCGCGGACGCACATCATGCAACTGGTCGACGTGTTCCGCGCGCGGGTCGTGGACGTGGCGCCCGACTCGCTCATCATCGAGATCACGGGCACCGAGGACAAGATTGACGGCCTGCTCGAAGTGCTGCGGCCGTACGGCGTGCTCGAGATGGTACGCACGGGCCGCGTGGCCATGTCGCGCGGCCTCCGCAGCGCGACCAACGGCCAGGCCGACACGGTGCGCGCCGCCGAAGACGATCACAACGTGTTTCACTCTGTGTAGC
>CAYHHH010000112.1:0-14652 GCA_964356125.1 uncultured Bifidobacteriaceae bacterium
CTAGCCGGATCCCCGGTACCAACGGGAGTGCCGCAATCAATCGGTCCAAACCCTTCTTCCAGCTGATCCGCCCGAGATACAAGAGAAAGGGAGGACCTTGGATGACAGCCGCGACCGGGATTGACAGAACTGCCGCCGCAGTTGGCGGCGGATTCAAGTCCACGCCGTTGGGCACTTCGTACACCCGCGGCAGTGCAAATCCAAAGGCCGCCGCTTCCGCGGCTTCGCGCGCGCTCGTCACGTGAATCGCGGCCGCCCCTTCCAGCATTCGCCGTCCAACGGCGGCGATCAAGACCGATTTCATCACGCGGTTCTTCTTCTGGATCAGCGCTGCCTCCAGCATTCCCCTCGGCGCCACGACGTACGGTACTCTGACGCGGCGCGCGGCCCGCGCCGCCGCCCACACGGGCCACACGAACAGCGCGTGCAGATGGGCAATGTCGAACTCGCTGATGTGGCCGGCCAGGGAATGCGCCATGGCGGGCGACCAGTAAAGTCGCCGGAACATGGGGGAGGGGAAATACCAGACCTTCAGGCCGTCGAGGTCGACTGGAGCAGCCAGTGGGACATCCGAATCACCGGGGCCATCGACATTGGTGGTGAAGACGTGAACATCGTGACCGCGCGCTGCCAGGGCCTTCCCGAGGCCGTGCACCGAGACGATGGTGCCTCCGTAGCGAACCGCCGGAAGGTACGACGCCGCGACGTGGAGAATCTTCACGGGGCCAAGACGGCCCGCGGGGTGACCAGCCGGTTGACGCCCCACCATGCCACCAGTGCGTAGCTCATGATGATCAGGTCCTGCATGGAGCGCATGCCCGCTACCAGCACCATCACCGCCAATGCGTACACAATCGGGTTCTTGGACGAAATGCCCACGTCACGGAGCATGCTCGCGGTCCCAGCCAGCCGTCCGTGAAACCATCCGCCAAAGACCACCGCCGCCCAGCCCCACGACAAATACCACTCACCGATAATCGAGCTGGAGAGACTGACGCCTTTGAGGCCGACCTCGGACGCCAGATCAAACCCTGGATTGAGAGGCTTGCCCGGCCAGAACACTCTGGGTATCGGGCGGATCAGCGTAAAGCTCAGCTGTTGAAAATAGACGTAGTCCCGCCGCTCCGGCACGATCTGGATGACCTGAGCGAGGCGCAGGAAATTGTCATCCACGTGCAGGTAGTCGTACTCGCTTTCGCTGTTGAGAAACTCCTCATAGCCCCGGGTCCGGATATTGAGCATGAACTGCATGGTCCACACCAGGGCGCCGCAGACGGCGGCGACCGTGAGGACTTTTTTGATTTTCATTCCGGGCTGGGCCTGCACCCAGACAATGAGGGCGGCGCCAACCGTGACCATGATGATCCGCCGGCCGCCGCCTTGCGCGAGAAAGAGCAGCATAATCAGCGAAGCCCCGATAGCCATCCAGGTTTGAAACCTGAACCCACGGCGCGCAATGGTCAGGGCCGTGAGGCTGGGCAGCACGTATCCGAAGTACGGCGTCTGCTCGATGAACGAGCCCCAGCCGCCCAACTGCGCCCGGCCCCACGGCACGGCCCAGCGATTGTTCCCCAGGTACGAAAACATCTCGACTAGGTTGAACTGGACCGAGTACATGTAATTGAACATCCCCAAGAAGAAACAGAACGGCACCAACCGCTCCACCGCGCGGCTGTCCAGCGGACTCCTGGCGATACTAATCAGCCATCGGGGCAGCGGCCACGGCCGACCGATCGCGCCGGCCCACATGCAGGCCGCCGACACGCCAATGGCAATCAGCGCCGACCTCAGCGCCTCGTCGCTCGCATCGTTCAAGTCATACGCACCCTGGATCAGGTCCAGCAGCAACCAGCCGACATAGCCGGCGGCGACGAAGTTGTCCGCGTTCATCATGGTCTTCGCGCTCGTGATCACCCGCATCGCGGGCACGAAGATGATGGACACCGCGAGTACCGTGGCGGGAAGAACCAGCGCGCCTTGCGGTGCCGGCTGATCGGGAAACAGCAGCAGCGCGGACAGCGTCCCGAGCGCCGACGTCGCGAGCCCCAGCAGCGGTCCGTACTGTTCGCGGGCAGCCTTATCCATGTGATCCTTGATTGACCGCCTCAGCCGTCGCCGCTGGTCGCATGACTCCGAGCCTGAGCCGCTCCATCCACCGCTCGAGCATGAACACGCTCCACTTGCGATACCACGTCTCGGTAGGGACCGGACACGTCCGATCCACTTCGGCAAACACCTCGCGCCACTCGCCCTCCAGCCATTGGTCGAAGGGGAACTGGAAACAGCGTTTGGGCTGATGGGCCACCCAGTGCGGCACTTCCGGCACGGCCTCGAGCAGCAACCGCTTCCCAGGGCGCAAGCGCACGGCGGCCGGGATCCGGCTGGCCGTGTCGACCACGCCGGCATCAAGGAAGGGCGTGCGCAACTCAAGGCCCCACGCCATGCTCATGACATCACTCTCGCGCAGCAATTGGTTACGCACATACCGTGTCAGTTCCAGGCGGCTCACCGAGTCGACCGCGGTGGGATCCGCCGGGAGGGCGTCCCCGACATCATCCTCCGATTCGCCACCAATGGGACCAGCGTATTGCTCGGCCAACGTTCGCGCCTCGGCCCGCGTGTAAATGCCGCGAAACGTGGCGTAGGCGGTCGTGAGGCCTGGGGGTTGGCCCAACATGTCACCGATGCGGCGCCACCTCGGCCCGGGCGCCACGTGTTCGAGCACCCGCCCGGCGGCGCGTCTCGCCGAGCCGAAGCGGCTCAGCCGCGCGTCCCACCGCGCCAGCGTAGGCACATCCTGAAAGGAGCGGTAGCCGCCGAAGATCTCGTCGGCGCCCAGCCCCGACAGCGCGACAGCGATGCCCCGCTCGCGGGCGAATCCGGACATGGCGAAAGTGTTCAAGCCGTCTATGCTGGGCTGATCGAAGGCCCCGATGAACCGACTGAAGATCGTTCTGCCGGTGGCCGCGTTCACCGGGTAGTCTTCGTGTTGGGTTCCGAAGTGTACGGCGACCCTGCGCGCCGCAGCGCCTTCGTCCTCGACGACATCCGGGAACGACATCGAAAACGTCCGAAGGTCGTTCTCGCCGGCCACGCGCGCCAAGGCGACGAGGGCGGTGGAGTCAATGCCACCACTGAGAAAGATTCCCACCGGCACGTCGCTGACGAAATGGTGCTTGACCGAATCGAGCAAGGCCGCGCGGGTGACGGGCGCGGCCTCGGTCGTCGGGATGGTCTCTGCCGGAAAACGAAGGGCCCAGTATCGTCGGAGATCGAGGCGCCCGGCCCGCCACCGCCCCCGGTGACCGGCTTCGAGACAGCGCACGTTGCACAGGAGCGTGCGCGGCTCTGGGACCGAACCGGTTCTGAAGTACTCGTAGACCGATCGCGCATCGATCGCCGGCGGCACGAGTGCCGACGCCAGCAGGGCGCGCACCTCTGACCCGAACACCAATTGTCCCCGCTCGGCATGATAGTAGAGCGGCTTGATGCCAAAGCGATCGCGCGCCAGCAGGCAGGTCCGCTCACGGTCGTCCCAGAGGGCAAACGCAAACATACCCCGAAGCAAGTCGATGCACGCCTCGCCGTGAACCTGATAGGCGTGAAGAATGACTTCCGTGTCGGTCTGCGTGCGAAACGTGGCGCCTTGCTGTTCGAGCGTGCGGCGCAGGTCGACGAAGTTATAGATCTCACCGCTGAGGACGATGGTGAAACGCCCGTCGGTGGTGGTCATCGGCTGGTGTCCGCCGGGGCTGAGGTCCAGAATCGAGAGGCGCGTGTGCGCGAACCCGGCCAGGCCAGAGGGCGACTGCCACTCCCCTGCATCATCCGGCCCGCGGTGGCGCAGCGCGCTTTGCATCGCCCCCAGCGCCGGCCGCATGTCGATCCGGCCGGCCTCGGCCGTCAGGATGCCGGCGATGCCGCACATGGAGGAGAGGTGCGATGGTCCACAAACCACCGGCGCTTGCCGGCACGATTGGTCTGCAGGTCTTCTGCGTAGGTAAAGCGGACGCCCGCCAATGACGGGTGGACCTGGGCCAGGCGCGCCCTGATCCGCGCCTCCAGCGCCGGCTTGTCTGTCGCCGAGGACACGAGGCAGATGTCGATGCCTTTGTCGTATAACGTCATCTGGATGTTATATACAGAGGGTTCTTGGCGGATGCAGTGAATCACGGACACGCTGTGGATGGAGTCGCCATCGTCGAGCTGGATGGTATCGTTCACGCGTCCCGCCAATGAATCGAAGCGCGTGGCGTGGCCATGCGGCAGGCGGGACGGTCCGAACACCGCGTCCCCGACGCGGTAGCGGACGAGCGGCACGTAGCGTGGATAAAGAGACGTCAGCAGAATCGGGTATGCCTCGGGCTCTGCATCTTCCGCTGGCTCGCACTCGAGGTAGTTGAGATCGTCGTAGACTTCGAAGGTGGCGCTGCCGACTTTGAACGCCACCTGGCCGAATTCGGCCCCTCCGTATTCCTGGACGACCGGGCACCCGAATGAGTCCTCGAGCAGGGCGACGGTATCCGGACGCGGCGGCGACTCCGCCGTCAGCAAGACGAAGCGCAGGCCAAGCGCGCGAAAGCGGGCGCGGAACTGCGGCGTGTAGCGGGCCAGAAGATCGAGCGCGGCAGCGTAGCCAATCACGCCCGTTGGCCGGAAGCGGACGATCGCTTCGGCGTACTGTTCGCACACGGCCGGGCTGAGACGGTGGGCGTCAACCCGCCGGTAACCGAGGTAGGCATCGGTCAGTAGACGGAGACGGTGGTTGAGGATCCCTCTCCAGCCCGTTCCCAGCAGGTGGGAGTGGCCCCACACCACGAACAACCGTGACGAGAGCTCATACCCAAGCTTCTGCCACTCTGAGAGCTTGACTATCCGCATCAGGTCGCGTTCGGTCCGGCCGATTCCCAGACGCACCGGCGACCCGGTCGATCCGCCGGTGATCGCAAACCCATCTGGTGGTCCCGACCGGCGCAGAAACTCAGCCGGCCGATCCTGCAGGAGCTGTCGCGTCAGAACGGGAAGGCCCCGCACATCGGCCCATGATTGAACCTCCGCAGGCGCGCGGCCCGAAGCCACGAGGGACCCATAGTAGGGCACGTCACTGACCGCGTCGACCCACACCCGCTGAAACGCCGCGAGCTGTCTGCGCGCCCACTCGGGTGAGTCGACGGCGGCCAATTCCCGGCGGCGGGCCGCGGCGGCTTCAAAATGCCGCCGCACTGTGCCATGAGGAAGGAGGTTGCGCAGCATCTGAAAGGCTGACTCAGCCGCCGAGCGACGTGGGGCGCGCGGGGCGTTGTTGGAGCACCTCAGTGAAAACCGCGTGCATGCGTTCGGCCCAGGCCTCGGCCGAGTGAGCCTGCGCCAGGCGCCGACTCCACATGCCCATCGAGCGCAGGCGATCGGGGTGCTGATGCATCCACGTCATCGCAGTCGCCAGCGCGAGGGCATCTCCAGCCGGCACGATGAGGCCATTCTGCTCCGGCTGCAGCAATTCTTCCACTGCCCCGCAAGCGTCTGAGCAAACGAGCGGTAACCCGGTGGCGGCGGCCTCGGCCACGGCCACGCCCCATGGCTCATCCAGACTCGGCATCACGAAGACACCATGGTCGGCAAAGACCTTCGGCAAGCCACTCGGCTGCACGTAGCCCAGATCCCGCACGCTGGTCTCGCCAGAAAAACGCGATGCCTCGGGGCCGGCGCCGCACACATCGAGCGGCCACGGGTCCTCCACCGAGTTCCGGTACGTTCGGTACGCGTCCATCAACACGCCAAGGCCCTTGGCCGGCACATAGCGGCCTGCGAACAAGAATCGGCGCGGCCATTCGGCCGCGCGATCGAGCGTGCTCTTCCCCTGAGCCTCGAAGGTCTTGAAATCGAATCCGTAAAACCCGGTACGGACCTTCGAAAGCGGGGTTCCGAGCCGCCGCGCCAGCTCCTGGCTTCTCGACCCAGCCACGATGACCTGGTCCATCCGCCGCATGAAGCCTCTCAATCGGACTTGGTTGAGGCGCTGCCGCCATGATCCGGTCCATGCCGTGTCCATACCAAGCACGAACTTGGCTGACCGAAGCGCCGGTCGCTGAACGAGCTCCCGGTAGGGCTGATAGAACCATCCGCACAGAAACACGATGTCCGGGCGTTGTGCCTCGACCAGCCCGGGGAGGCGGCCATCCGGCCGGCTCGCGAGTAATCTGGTGTTGGGAATGCCGTCGAGCAGATCCTCGTTCAACGGCAAGTCGCGGAAATCTAGGTGGATGACGTGAAGGTCGATCCCCTCTACCCGCCCCAGGGTTTGCAGGCACGAGGCAATGTAGCCCTGCATGCCGGCCCAGCAGAACACGACGCGCATGGTTACACGCCTCCCTTGTCCAGAAAGGCCTGGCACCACAGTTCGAGCGCCACCGAAATCCACACCGCTTCGCTCGCGCCAGGCGGCTGCTGGGGCAACGACTTCCACTGGTGCCTGACAACCTCAGGCCGCACTAATCCTCGCTGGGCCATACCAGGGAGCAGGCGATCCTCCATCAGCGCCTCGAACCGCACATCGCCGAAGTACTGCATCAGCGGCAGACTGAAGCCTGATTTGGGCCGGTAGACGAAACTGTCATCAAACGTGCGGCGGGCCAGTTGCTTCAGCACCACCTTGGTACCCCGCATCGCGGGGTTACGCCACCCGAGGGCGTCGCTGACGAGGCACCGGATCGGCAGTGTCCTGGCCAGAGACACGACGTGCCGGTCGAGGAATGGCACGCGGTTCTCCACGGAGTGCGCCATCGTCATCTTGTCCTGCCGCATGAGCAGGTCGACCAGGTAGGTCTGCATCTCGTATTTAAGACAATTGCTCACGTGGCCGGACCGGCCTTCGTTGAACAGCTCGCGACGGCGCACCATCACTGGCTCCCAGTCCGCCTCAGGCCGGATCCGGAGCACGTCGTCGGGCCGCTGGAAGAGCGAGGCCGCGATGAAGGTATCCACAGGGTGACCACCAAACTGGCGCTCGAGGCGGTGGGCGATGGACGGCGCGAGCGTCAAAAGGGAGAGCCACGGCGAGACTTTAGGCCGCAGGCCAGCGTAGTAGAAGCGCGTATAGCCGCCGAACACTTCGTCGGCGCCCTCGCCGCTCAGCAGCACCGTCACCAACTCGCGAGATCTCTGGGCGAGCAGCCAGATGCCGAGCGAGTTGGGGTGACCCATCGGCTGGTCCATGTGCCATGTCGCCTTGTCGAGCATGTCGAAGAAGGATCGCGACGTGAAGCGAAACCGGTGACTGTCGGCCCTGGCCGCGCCGGCGGCGATTGAAACCCAGTGTTCCTCTGAGAAGGACGGATCGTCGAACACCACCGAGAACGTGTCCATGTCGGCGTTGAGGCCCGATCGCGTCAGTACGCTCACCAGCGAGGAGTCGATCCCGCCCGACAGCTGGCAGCCCACCTTGACGTCGCTGAGCAGCTGAGAGACGACGCTCTTCCGCAGCACCTGACCGAGATGGTCGGTGGCCTGGGATTCAGAGACCTCGGGCCGGTCGCCGTCCCCGATCTCCCAATATCGGCGTTCGGTTACGCCGGCGGCGGCCACCGTGACGAGATGGCCTGGGCGCAACTGCTTGACATGCTTCAGCAGCGACCGGTCGCCGCACACGTAGCGAAACGCCAGGTACTCGTCGACCATCTCGGTGTCGATCTCGGCGCGAAACGCCGGGTGCGACAGAAATGATTTGGCCTCGGAGGCAAACAGCACCGTCGATCCGGCGACTGTCCAGTAGAACGGCTTGATGCCCAGGTGGTCCCGAATCAGGAGCAGCTCGCGCGTGCGCAAGTCGACGATCACGATCGCAAACATCCCGTTCAGCCGCTCCAGCATGCCGTCGAGACCGAACCTCTCGTAGAGATAGAGGATGACCTCCGTGTCGGTGCGGCTGCGGAACCGGAAGCCGGACGCCTCGAGTTCACGGGTGTAGTCGAAGGCGTTGTAGATCTCGCCGTTGAACGCGAGGATCACGTTGCCGTCGGCATTGACCATCGGCTGGTGACCATGCTCCGACAGATCGAGGATCTTGAGGCGATTGAACCCCAGCGCGCCCTCGAACCGGCCCTCGGGCCGGGGCCGCCCGCCGCCGATTTCTCGGTACGCGCCGCTCGCCAGGGAAAACACGCCCAGGCCCTGATCGTCGGGTCCGCGGTGGCGCTGGACGTCGGTCATCCTCGCGAGGACCTCGGTGTCGGCCGGCGCACCGTCGAAATTAAAGAACCCGGCTATTCCGCACATGAGAAGGGGCGTGGTGAGCGCACATGATTCTACTTCGGCGAATCGTCAGGCAACGGCCGTCTTCACAGACTCGACGAACACGCTGTCTGCCGCCAACGTCAACATTGGCAACGCCCGGCTGGCCGCCTTGATCCGCTCTGAGACGCGTAACACGCGCCTCAGCGTGGGAGTCATCACCGGTTCGTCGGAGGGCTGCAGGCCGATGCCCAAGTAGCCTTCGACCTCAACGCGAGTATCGCCCACAAGCGCCGTGAACAAACGCCCGAGTTCCGGGACACTCCAGTAACGCACCTCGAACCCGGTGCCTTCCCGAAAACCGCGGCGCGCTTGGTGGTACAGGCACCGCACGCCGTAACGCGCGGGCATCTGCACCTTGGCGGTCCCACCAGGCTTCAGCACGCGGCCCATCTCGCCAACCGCCTTCGCGGCGTCGCCCTTCGCAAAGTGTTGCAGGACGCTGTACGAGAATGTGACGTCGAACAACCCTGGCGCAAACGGCAGGCACCGCGCGTCGCCGACGACGTACCGGTTAGGCGCCGCCAACTGCCGGGCCACCCGACGCGCCGCCATCACCGCGCCCAGAGACGGATCAAGACCCACCACGGCGTACCCCTTCGCGTGCGCGGCGAGCGACCAGCGGCCCCAGCTGCATCCGACATCCAGCAGCAATCGGTGGTCACCGGCCGGCAGCGGGATGTCAGGAACCGGATAGCTATCCAGCGCTCCGATCAGGTGCCGGTACATCAGGCCGTTGGTCGCGGCCACAAGGTACGCCACGACGGGATCAACGGGGCCGTCGCGGCGCGCTAGTGCGACGACGCCGCGTTTCTCGTCCTCGCTGATGCCGAGCGATTCCAGATAGAGCTCCGGCGCCCGCAGGTCGCCGGGATCGCCAAGCGCCCGGCGCAGCGACTGCTCGGTGCCGGCCATCGTGGTCGGCATGGCCGCGTGCAGCATCACCGGCACGCCTTCGACAATCGGGAACCGGTGCCCTGTCTGGCATTCGAGTGCGCCGGCCTTCAAGCGCAGCGCCCCCTGGTCCGCCGGGCACGCCAGGTGCTCGAGAAACCAGGGATCGATCAGCTCGGCCGCACTGGTCATCAGGATTCCAGCGACAGCAGACTAGTTGACAACGCCTCCAGGCCCGCCTGCGTCGCGAACCCGGACTGGCGCGAGAACTTCGCAAGCAGCGCCGGCTTCTCGGCCACGCGTCGCAAGGCGGCCTCGATCGCGCGGGCCGACACCTCGGGCAGCAGGATGCCATTCACGCCGTCCTCGACCACTCGGCCACAGTACCGAGACGCGATGATCGGTAGCCGCCACGCCTGCGCTTCGACCTGCGCCATCCCAAAGCCGTCAGACCGCGATGGAAAGACAAGTACATCGCACTCGCGGTAGTGACGCATCACCTCGCTGCGCGACACGGAACCGACCCAGCGGATGGCCGGGTGGCCGGCCAATCGCGGTGGCACAATCATGGAGGGAGCCCCGACCAGGCGCAACTCGACCGGCACATCAACCATCTGGGCCACGGCTTCAAGCAGCGCAGGCGCCCCCTTCGCGACGGAGACATGCCCGACGAACAGGACGCGGAGCGGCCTCGCCGCGGTAAACGCAGGCGGATACGGGTGTTCGGTCGACGGCCCCTGGCACTCGGGCTGGTAGGTGAGTGGGATGACCCGCAGTTTCCTCGCCGGGATCCCTGCGTGCTCGAGCGCGTCGCGCGCCCACTCGGAGTTCACGGCAATCCAGTCAGCCAAGGCGCATTCCGTGCGCCACGACTCGAAGTACGACGCCGGCGGCGCCGCTGGCGCGGCGCCATACTCGGGCCAGTCGTCCGACAGTCGCTGCACGATGCCGGAGTGCTCTTCGCCAGGGTCGATCTGGCCGAGCACGGTCGTCCAACCCCGTGACTTCGCATAGGCGAAGACCTCACGGGCTGAATAGCTGTGGGCAAACACCACGGTCCGTTGCCCTTTCGGGTCGCGGATGCGGCGAAGCGCGCCGGCACTGTGGTGCCCAAACCAGCGGTTGCGCTCGATCAGCCGGTCCCACCCGGACGGCCGCTCCGTCCGCCAGACGGCCTCTCGCACCACCAACGACAGCGTGAAACTCTGCACGTCCGCATCCGCGAGTTCCGGGTGAAACCGCTCGGATAGGCGCCGCGGCAGGTCGCCCGGAATTCGCGACCACGGGCTCCCCGGCCTGACCCACGCGTCCGTGACCAGCCGACGCAGTCGCCGCCGCCGATGAAGCGCGCGCGGCACGGCGTAATGTTCCCGCGCGCCAAGGTGACAGCACACCCACCTGGCTCCGAGTGGATCAGGCGTCGTCACAAGTCGAGCAGGTCCACCGGAACCGGGTGCCGGCGCAGGCGCAGGTAGGAACGCACGGCCGCGGCCGGCACGAGGCGCCGCGCGTGCGCGTGTGTCTGCAGCAAGGAGGGAATACTGGCGAGGCCGCCGAGGATGCCGCGCCGCCGACCGTGGCCGAGCAGCCACCAGATCCGCTTGAGGGTCTGCCCAGCGCCCACAATCCACATCGTCGCCGGATACCGCAGGTAGGTCAGAAGCGCGAGGTTGGCGACGCTGGCAGCTGTCACGTCAGGGTCGGCGTGCCTCGCCAGGTCGGTGTCGTGGAAGACCCGCAACCAGGGGGTTTGCAGGACCCGCCGAGCCTGCGCGTGGAGGCGGAGCGCCAAGTCAACCTCCTCCATACCGTACGCCACCTCGAGCGGCACGTACCCCCCGGTCTCCAGAAAGTGCTCGCGCCGGTAGGCGCAAGCGCCACCCGGAAAATCCGCGACCCACGATCCGGTTCTCGTGTCCGCGGCCACCGATTCATGACGGTGATACACATGCGCGCCGACAACGGACGCGGCGGGAACGTGGGCGAACACGTCAGCGACGCGCGCGAAATAGTCGCGATCGATCGGATACGAATCGTCGTCGAAGCTGGCCACGATAGGCTGGGTGGCCGCAGCGATCAGCGCGTTTCGACCGCCGCCCGGTCCCACACGAGCGTCGCTCACGACGACACGGGCACCGGGGAACGCCTGGCGGATCGCCGCCGCGCAGGCTGTTTGGTGCCCATCGACGTGGACGAGGATCTCCGAGGGCAGCGGGACGCACCGCCCGATCTTCTCCAGCGTGACCTGCGCCACTCCGAGGCGTTGATAGGCAGTTACAACCGCCGTGATGCTGACCGGCGCGGGCTGATGACGTGTTTGCTGGTTGATCACTTGGGTGACTGGGAACACGGCAAGATCATAATTCTTCCCAGTGCGCGAAGCCGGCCGCTGAACCGTGCGCCGAATGAGTTCAGGTGACGGCGGCGCGCGGCCCCACCGAGGTTACTGGCCGTCTCGATCACGAAGTACATCACTGCCAGCCCGAATGCACCTATCGCCGAACGCCCCTGGGTGCGATGCATCACCAAATACCGGTTGTAGAGGTCGTCTTCGGCTGCGTCTGCAGGCGAGACTCTCCCGCCCGAAGCCTGAAAGTGACCCACTCGCGCTGACGGGCAGAAAAGGATGCTTCCCACCTTGGATATCTTCAGGCCAAGATCCACGTCTTCGTTGATCGTGCACCGATAAAGGAAGAAGTCGGAAAAGCCTCCAACCTCGTCGTAGGCGGAGCGGCGGATCATCGTGTTGCAGGTACTGAGCCAGGCGATCGCCATGGCGTGGCGCGGAGACGGGTTATAGCCGAAGCGCAGCAGCGGACCGACGACTCGGCCCTGCCACGCCCCCTCCTCCATCCGGAGGACGTACCTCAAATAGAAACGCCACGCGCGGGTCGGCGCGGGCCACGACTGGTTATTGAAATCGGCCAACGCCCCGACGATGCTCAAATCGCTCGAAAGAGCGCCGGCCAACTGCTGGACGCAATCTGTTTCGAGGACGACGTCGTCATCGAGCAACAGCAGGTACTCCCCATGTGAATGGGCAATCGCTGCGACACGCTGCCTGACGGCGTTCGGTGGATGCACGCCGACCCGGCGGACATTCAGCCCGCGCGCCGCCCAGCGCGGCTGCGCGACCACATGCAGCACGTCTTCCCCGCCACTCCCATCCGCCACGATGACCTCGTTGGGCCGGCGCGACTGCGCGGCCAGCGACTCCAGCAGACGGGACAGCGACTCGGGGCGGCCGATGGTCGGCACAATGGCGCTGATCCACCCGGCGGTCATCGCGTCGGCCAGGACAACGTCTGCGTCTGGGCCACGGGCCACACGGCCCCGGTCTCGCCCGGTCGCGGCGACCACCCAGTGCGGCGGACGAATTCGTCGACATCGCGCAGCGCAACCAGATTCTCGAATGGCTCGGTCTCGAACTCCGTCGTGATGGCCACGATTGCGCGCGGAGCGCTGAGGCGGAACAGGCGGAAGCCCGCGCCCTCGAGCAAGGTCAGCAGGTCGTGGGTCGAGTAGCCGAACCGGGAAGAATGGAGGCTGCTGACCTCGAAATACACACAACGCGTGCGCTTGAGCAGTTCGGTAGCACCGTCGAAGACGAACTTCTCGTACCCCTCGACATCCACCTTTAGCAGCGCGAAGGGTCCGGCGCCAAGAACGAGATCGTCGAGCCGCCGGACCGCGACCTGCAAGGTGCCGCCGTCGATCCGGTTCATGTCGTCACGGCGGTCGTCGGCAAACGGCGCACTGCCTGTCGCCGCGCCGGCGGCCACGTTGATCAACTCGACGTGACTGACCTGGTTCAGTGCAACGTTCTCCTGAAGGAACCGGAACGTCCTCGGGTGCGGTTCGATGCCGATGACGTGACCGGATGGTCCCACCTGAACCGCCGCGGTCAGCACCGTATCGCCGATGTTGGCGCCCGCGTCAACGACGTGGTCCCCGGGCTTGAGGTAATCGCGAAAAAATCCCAGCGCACCGTCGCGCTCATGAGGATCGATCCAAAGTTGCGATGAGAGGTTTGCCGGATGGAAGCGCAAGGTAAACCCGCGCTGCCGAATCGTCATCCAGCGGCACGCGGAAGTGGCCATGAGCAGCCGGGCCATGACGAATCGGCCTGGCCGCTTGTGATTCATCACCAGCTTCCAATAGTTCTTCAGGGCGCGCTCCGCGAGGGTTGCCCGTTGAGAATGCGCGCCAGCGCCCGGAGGCGGCCGCCGAGCCGCGGGCCGAAGCCGTTGCTGCGACCCCTGCGGAGGCATCCGCCAAGGTTGCTGGCCGTCTCCACAGCCAAATACAACACCACCAGGCCGAACGCCTTGCGCGCCGGCAGGTTCTGGGTCTTCCGCAGAATGAAATAGCGGTTGTAGAGGTCGTCTTCGGCGGCCACCGCCCTCGAGACTCGCCCGCCGGGAGCGTGAAAGTGGCCCAGGCGAGCCGCTGGACAAAACACGATAGTCCCGACTTTGGCGATCTTCAGGCCAAGGTCCACATCTTCATTGATCGTGGAGCGGTGAAGAAAGAAATCGGAGAAGCCTCCAGCTTGGTCGTACGCCGAGCGACGAATCAGCGTATTACAGGTACTCAGCCAGGCGATCGGTGTGGGGTGGCTCGGCGGCGGATTGTAGCCAAAGCGCAGCAAGGGGCCGACCACGTGGCCTTGCCACGACCCCTCTTCCATCCCGAGGGCAAACTTCAAGTAGAAGCGCCAGGCGCGGGTCGGCATGGGCCACGACTGGTTGTTATAGTCGGCAACCGCCCCAACGATGAGGGCGTCGTCGGCCAGCGCCCTCAGCAACTGCTCGACGCAATCTGATTCGAGCACGACGTCATCATCGAGCAGCAGCAGATACTCGCTCTGGGAATCGGCGATCGCGGCGACACGCTGACGGACCGCGTTCGGTGGCTGGACTCCAATACGGCGGACGTTCAGACCACGCGAGGCCCAGACCGGCCGTGCGACCACACGCCGCACGGCATCCCCGCCGCTGCCATCTGCGACAATGACTTCGTCCGGCTGGCGCGTTTGCGCGGCCAACGACGTCAGCAGTTGTTTCAGGGAATCGGCGCGGCCAATGGTTGGGACGATGGCGGAAACGCAGGGGTGCTGTTCGTCCACAACATTGGGCGCCTGTAAGGCGGCGCGAATGACCGGGGTGACAGGCAAGGCCGGCCAGCGGCCGGCCGCACACGAGGCGGACTAGAGGAGACGCTGGCGAATCCGGAGCGTGTCGTTGGGTTTGATCAACGTGCTCATCGTGACTTTCACTTCGACTTCCTTGTCACCAACCCTGCGAATGACCTTCATGCCGCGGTCCGAACCACGTTCGGTCAAACCGCCGGCAACCGCGATCGCCTGCCGCACGGTCATGTTCGGCACCAGCACGAACGCCCCCGGGGTCCTAACAAAACCGGTCACGTAGAACTTGTCGGCCGAGGGGATGAACAGGGTGTCGCCATCCT
>CAYHHH010000113.1:0-14341 GCA_964356125.1 uncultured Bifidobacteriaceae bacterium
CAGCTCGTGAAGGAGTACTTCGGCAAGGAGCCGCACAAGGGTGTGAACCCTGACGAAGTCGTGGCGGTCGGCGCCGCGATTCAGGGTGGCGTGCTCGCCGGCGACGTCAAGGGCGTGTTGCTGCTCGACGTCACGCCGTTGTCGCTCGGCATCGAAACGCTGGGCGGGGTCATGACGGCTTTGATTTCGCGCAACACCACGATTCCGACGCGCAAGAGCGAGACGTTCTCGACGGCCACCGACAATCAGCCGAACGTCGAAGTGCACGTGCTGCAGGGTGAGCGCCCGTTGGCCCGCGACAACCGGACGCTCGGACGGTTCCAGCTCATCGGGCTGCCCGCCGCTCCGCGCGGCGTGCCGCACATCGAAGTGACCTTCGACATCGACGCCAACGGCATCGTCAATGTGTCGGCGAAAGACAGCGCGACCGGCAAGGAGCAGACGATCACCATCTCGAACACCTCGGGTCTCAGCAAGGACGAGGTGGCGCGGATGGTGGCCGACGCCGAGAGCCATGCGGTCGACGACAAGGCGCGCCGCGAGCTCATCGATGCGCGCAACCAGGCCGACGCGCTCGCCTACTCGGTCGAGCGGACGCTCAACGAGCACCGCGGCACGATGTCCGCGGACGACGCGCGCCGGGTGGAGAACGCGATCAGTGACGTGCGCGAAGCGCTGAAGGGCGAAGACCTAGGCGCCATCACGCGGATGACGGATGCCCTGCAGCAGGCGTCGCACGCGATGGCGGAGCAGATGTACAAGCAGAAGGAGAGCGCCCCAGGCTCGGCACCGCACGACACGCCGAATGCACAAGACGGCGAAGTGATTGATGCCGAGGTGGTGGACGCGTAAACCCAGCTCGTAGCTGGTAGCCCGTAGCTTGTAGCGTGACGTGCTACAGGCTACTGGCTAACCGCGATCACCGTAGGAAGTCCCGAACAATTCCAAGTCAATTCCGTGGACCAGTTTGTGCGGTGCACGTTGTACGTCGTGATGGTTCAGTGGGCTCTGGGAACCAATATCGAACGATGGACGCGAACGCTCGTCGGTCTCGAAAGAAGGCCGCTCCCTGAGCCACAAGTACGCCTCAAGCGATGACGACCGACCGGGTGAGATTTTGAGTGACATTGCACCGGTAAGATCTACAAAAGTCGGCGAACGGGAGGCGCGAAGTGCCGTTCCTAATCCCCAATCCCAAATCCCTAATCCCTTGCACTGTCAGCGTAAGTTCCTGTAATCTTGGGCGTTATGGACATCGAAACACCCGAACTGGACGCCACCCCCGAAGTCACCGAACCGGTCGAGCCGGCTCCGCCCGTATCGAACCGGTTTCTGTTCGTCGATATTGCCGCTCTTCGCGCCAAGCAGCTCCGCCGCGGCGCGCGCCCGCGCATCGACCAGACCCCGCACGATAATCACCCGCAACCCAAGAAAGCAGAACGAGTTGCGATGGAAGAGGTGCGGCAGCAGCTGGTGCAGTTCGACCTGCCGGCCGCCAAGAAGCCGATTCACAATCCAGAGACCGGCTACTAATGCCCCAGGAAGGCTGGCCGCTCGTCTGGAACCTCGTCACAATCCTGGTGGCCGCGGCGACCGCGAGCTCCGTATTCATCCTCGCGCTGTTTTTGGGCTTCTGCATCGTCTTCGGCTTCCCGAAGCTGCGCTCGACCCTCGGTCACAAGTCGATGGTCATCAAGAGTCTCGAAGAGCGGGTGGGGCAGGAAGCGTTCGTCCGCTACATGAGTCCGGATCAGCCGCGCGGCACGATCGATGTACTGAAGACGCCCGAACTCCTCGAGCGCGCAGGTAGAGCGTAATCTTCGAATCTACCAATCTACCAATCTTCCAATTCAGAGATCGGGACAAGCCTTCCACCAGTTCGTATCCCGTTCGTAACTGTCTCCAACCCTCAACAACGTCGCTTCGTCGAACGGCTTGCCCGTCAGCTGCAGGCCGATCGGCAGCGTGTTCGGCGTCAACCCGCACGGCACGCTCAGCGCGGGTAGTCCCGCGAGATTCGCGCTGACGGTGAACACGTCTGTCAGGTAGAGCGAAAGCGGATCCTCGATCTTCTCGCCGATGCGAAACGCGGCCGTCGGGCTGGTCGGCATGACGACGGCATCGACCTGCTCGAACGCGCGGTCGTAGTCGCGGCGCACGAGCGTGCGCACCTGCTGCGCCTTCAGGTAGTACGCGTCGTAGTAACCCGCGCTCAGCACGTAGGTGCCGAGCATGATGCGGCGCTTCACTTCGGGGCCGAACCCCTGGCTGCGCGTCTTCTCGTACATCTCGCGCAAATCGCACGCCCCCTCGGCGCGGAAGCCATAGCGCACGCCGTCGAAGCGCGCGAGGTTGGAGCTCGCTTCTGCGGTCGCGATGACGTAGTACGTCGAGATCGCATACGGCGCGTGGGGCAGCTCGATGTCGACGAGCTCGGCGCCGCGCGCGCGCAGAATGTCGAGCGCGCCGTAGAAGCAGTCGCCGACGGCGTTGTCCACGCCCTGCTCGAGCATCCTGCGCGGCACGCCAAGGCGCACGCCGCGGATGTCGCCGGTCAGCGCGCTCGCGTAGTCCGCCGTCGGTTCCTGCGACGCGGTCGAATCGTACGGATCGGCGCCGGCGAGCACAGACAATGCGATGGCGGCGTCGTAGGCCGTGCGCGCCATCGGCCCAATCTGATCGAGCGAAGAGGCAAATGCAATCAACCCATACCGCGACACGCGTCCGTAGGTCGGCTTGAGACCGACGATGCCGCAGAGGGATGCGGGCTGACGGATCGATCCGCCCGTGTCGGAGCCGAGCGCGATGGGCGAGAAGCCGGCGGCGACCGCTACGGCCGAGCCGCCGCTCGAGCCGCCCGAGATGTAATCGGTGTTCCACGGATTGCGCGAGGGCCCGAACGCCGAGTTCTCGGTCGACGATCCCATCGCGAACTCGTCGCAGTTGGTCTTGCCCAGCACGACAGCGCCGGCGGCCTCGAGCCGCGCGACGACGGTTGCGTCGTAGGGGGGCACGAAGGTGCGCAGCATTTTCGAGGCGGCGGTGGTGGTGATGCCGCGCGTGATGATGTTGTCTTTCAACGCGATCGGCACGCCTGCCAGCGGTCCGGCGTGTTTGTCGCGGTCGATCGCGCGCGCGCGCTCGAGCGCGCGGTCGCGCGCGACGGCGAGAAAGGCATTCAGCTTCGCGTTGTGTGTGTCGATGCGCGCGAGCGCGCGTTCGCAGACCTCGACGGCCGACACTTGTCGCGCGCCGACGGCATCCCGAATCTCGCGGGCGGTGTGAAAGGGCAGCTCGCTCACGTTCAACCGATAACGCGTGGCACGCGGAAGAGGCCGGTGTGCGGTGACGGGTCCGGCGCGTTGGCGAGCGCGTCGGCGTTGGTCAGGCCGGGCCGGGGCTCGTCGGCGCGATCGGCGGGCATGCGCGAGAGCACCTGCGACGTCGGCGGAACGCCGGTGGTATCGATCTTCTGAATCTGCTCGGCGTACTCGAGCACGTGCGAGAGCTGATGGACGAAGAGATCTTTCTCCGCGTCGCTCAGCTCGAGGCGCGCGAGCGTCGCGATGCGATCGACGTCGGCGCGTGTCAGCCGTTCCGGCATGCCAAATGCTACCATGCCGTATGCTGCCCGTTCGCCGCGCCGCGGTCGCAGGATCGTGGTATCCCGCAGAGCCCGAGGCGCTCGCACGCGAAGTCGACCGCTACCTCGCGGCCGCGGGAGAACCACCGGCGGGCGATCCGATCGCGGTTATCGCGCCGCATGCGGGTCTCATGTATTCGGGGCCGATCGCGGCGCACACGTACGGCCTGCTTCGCGGGCGCGACATCGACGTGGCCGTGCTCGTCGGGCCGTCACACTACGTCGGGTTCGATGGCGTCGCGATTTACGAGCGGGGTGCGTTCGAGACGCCGTTCGGGCCTGTGCCCATCTCCGAGCACTGCGCGGATGCGATCGCGATGGGCTCGCGGCAGATTCAGTCACATCCAACGGCGCACGTGCGCGAGCATTCGATCGAGATGCAACTCCCGTTTCTCAAGCGCGTGCTGCCACACATCGAGATCGTGCCGCTCGTCATGGGGCATCAGCGGCGCGACACCGCGTACGCGCTGGGCGACGCGATTGCCGCGGCCGTGAAAGGACGGAAAGCTGTGATCGTCGCCAGCACGGATCTCTCGCATTACCAGAGCGCGGCCACGGCGGCAAAGCTCGACGGCAAAGTGCTGCAGCAGGTGCTGCGATTCGACGCCGATGGACTGATGTCGCTGCTCGAGACCTTTCCCGAACACGCGTGCGGCGGCGGGCCGACGGTGGCGGTCATGCGGGCAGCGAAGCTGCTGGGCGCGAGAGACGCGCGCGTGCTGAAGTACGGCGACTCGGGTGACGTCTCAGGCGATAAGGACGCGGTCGTCGGCTATCTTGCCGCCGCGTTCGGCACGTTCCCGCCAGTCGGTCACTGATGGCGCTGCTGGACGACGCGTCGAGAAAAAGCCTGATGCAGCGGGCGCGCGCCGCGATCGCGCGCGCGATTGGCGCACGCGTGACACCCGTCGCTGAGCTAATCCCGAATCCCCAATCTCCGCCGAAGGCTACGGCGGACCTCGCCGAAGCGCTCAGCGCGAAGGCGGGCCTAATCCCTGAACTGCGAGCAGGGGCTTTTGTGACGCTTCGCATCAGAGGGCGGCTGCGAGGCTGTATGGGATATCCCGAGCCAGAGCTGCCGCTCCTCGAAGTCGTCGAGCGGTGCGCGGTGTCTGCGGCGATCTCCGATCCGCGGTTCCCTCCGTTGAGCGCGGAGGAATGGACTGACGTCGACATCGAGCTGTCGGTCCTCGGACCGATCGAGACCGTCGACGACATCATCGAGGTTGTGGTCGGACGTGACGGGCTGATCGTCGAGCTCGGCCGCCGCCGGGGGCTGCTGCTGCCGCAGGTTGCCGTCGAATGGAAGTGGGACGCGACGGAGTTCGCCTCGCAGACCTGCATCAAAGCAGGATTGCCGCGCGACGCCTGGCAGAAAGGCGCGACGCTGTTCAAGTTCGAAGCGGAGGTTTTTTCCGAGTCCCCCTGACGCTCCTTTCTAAACAGAGATAAGGAGACCAGGAGGCTCGTCTCAACACGGGGGCACGGAGACACGGAGTTTCACGGAGTTGTGCATTGCTCCGTGGACAGCGCTAGGGTCCTCGGTGGGCAGAGCATCGACGTCGTGGGCCGCGAGGCGGCCCACGCAGCGAGACGAAGATCCCCGAATACAAGAGCTATTGCATTCTGGCTCTTGATATTCGGGGATCTTCGTCTCGCAGCGCGCCGACGGCGCGACGTCGATGCGGTGCTCCGCGGCTCCGTGTTGAAACGTCTGAGGATTGTCTCCTGATCTCGTGGTCTCCTGTTCATTTGTTTCGCAAGCCGCGCAGCGTATTCAGGTTCATCTCGTCGAGCAGATCGATGACGACTTTGCCCTTCTCGCGCCACTCGGTCTTTTCCGTTTCCAGAATCATCGGCAGGTGATCGAAGCGCGGGTCGTTCAGCAAGCGCCGGAACGGCTCGAGGCCGATGCAGCCCTTGCCGATGTGCTCGTGGCGGTCGACGCGGCTCAGGCACGGCTTCTTCGAGTCGTTCAGGTGAAAGACCTTGAGCCGATCGAATCCAACGACCCGATCGAATGTGTCGAACGTCGTCTCGTAGCCGTCCTCGGAACACAGGTTGTAGCCGGAGGCGAGCAGATGACAGGTGTCGAGGCACACGCCGAGCCGCGTGCTGTTCTTGACGCCGTCGATCATCGCCCCGATCTCCTCGAAGGTTGAGCCCATGGTGCTGCCCTGGCCGGCGGTGTGCTCCAGCAGGATCATCGTCTTTCCGCGCGGCCGTGCCTTCAGCACCGCCGCAAGCGCGCTCGAGATGAGCGAGAGCGCCTGATCGACCGGCGCCGTCAGCCGGGCGCCGGGATGCAGCACGACGCCGAGCAGGCCGAGCGCTTCCGCGCGGTCGACCTCCTCGCCGAGCGCGGCGATCGATTGCGCGCGCAGCGCCTCGCTCGTCGTCGCCAGATTGATAAGGTAGCTGGCGTGCGCGACGATCGGCGAGATGCCGGTGTTCTTCGCGGCCGCCCTGAAGGCGGCGATTTCGTCGGGAGGCAGCGGCCGGGCGTGCCACTGGCTGGCGTTCTTACTGAAGATCTGTAGCGTTTCGCATCCGTGGAGCTGCGCGCGGGCAATCGCGAACGGCAGGCCGCCCGCGACCGACATATGGGCACCGAGGCGAGGCATTCAGCGATAATACGGTATGCGCTGTGTCGCGATTGGCGTCCTGACTGCGATTCTCCTGGTTCCGTCGACCGCGAGCGCGTGGGGGTTCGAGGCCCACAAGTTCATCGTGGCGCGCGCCATCGACATCCTCCCGGAACCGCTGCGTCCGTTTTTCGAGGCGAACCGGGCGTTCATCGTCGAGCGCGCCATCGATCCCGATCTCTGGCGCAACGCCGGCTTCACCGAAGAGCCGCCGAACCATTTTCTCGACTTCGATGCCTACGGGCCGTACCCCTTCAAGGATCTGCCGCGCAACTACGACGATGCGCTGAGGAAGCACGGGATCGATAAACTGAAGCAGAATGGGCTTCTGCCGTGGCGTACGTATGAAATGGCCGGCCGGCTCGTTCGCGGGTTCGAGGCGCTGCACAAGAACGGGCAATACGCGGAAAGCGACATCCGTTTCTTCTCCGCAATCATCGGCCATTACGTCGCTGATGCGCACGTGCCGCTTCACGCCGTGCTCAACTACAACGGCCAGCTCACCGGGCAGACCGGCCTCCACTACCGTTGGGAAGGCGAGCTGTTCGTGCGGAACGAAAAGCAGCTTCTCATCAAGCCTGGACCGCTCAAGCGGATCGTCAACGAGCGCGATTTCGTGTTCGATACGCTGCTCGAAAGCTCGCAGCTCGCAGATGACGTGCTGGCCGCCGACAAGAAGGCGATCGGCAATCGCGAGGTGTACGACGACACATACTTTGAAACACTTTTCGCCGAGACTCGTCCTATCCTGGAGAAGCGCCTGAGCGATGCCATCACCGCCGTCGCTTCGATGATCACAAGCGCATGGGAACACGCCGGGAAGCCCGCATTGTCGGCGAATCGTCCACCGCGGACCCCGCAACGGCGCCGCACCGGTCAGACCGCGGAGCCGGCGACTCCTTGAGCCGCGAGCGGCGCGGGGCGAAGGGGCCCCCGCAAGCGATGCGGCGAGGAGCGGGGCGAGGGGCCCCCGCGACTAACTAATGGATGTGTACGTCATCCCGGTCGCGACCGACCGGTACGAGCTCTACTGCGAGCACGAAGGCCCCGACGCCGAAATGATCGGGGAGGCGCCGCCTCAGGGGCGCTTCGCGAAGATGTACGCCAACTTCAAGGACGCGCTGGCGCGCGTCGAAGAGGAACGGCTCAGCGGACAGGCGCGCATGCATGACGGCCCCCGCACGTGGACCGAGCGCATGAAAGATCGCGCCCTATGCTGGATCGCCGAGAAAATCGCCGAGCAGCGGCTGTTGTGGCGCCTTCGCAACGAGAGCGAGCTGATGCTGCACTATCCCGACGACACCACGTCGGACGCGGCGGTCGGCATCGCGCGCGCGGAGCTTCAGCGCGAAGTGGACCGCCATATGAAATGGATCGTCATCGACGGCCTGCTGTTCGCCGCATCCGGCGTCCTGTTCTTCGTGCCGGGGCCGAATCTGGTGGCCTACTACTTCGGATTCCGCCTCGTCGGGCACTACCTCTCCCGCAAGGGCGCGAAGCACGGCCTTGCCGAGGTGCGCTGGGACTCGTGTGCGAGCCCGCAGCTGTCGCGGCTGCGCCGCGTCCTCGCGCTCGATCCGCACGAGCGTGAGCGCGAGGTGCGCGAGGTCGCGTCGGCGCTGCAGTTGCCGCATCTGGCGAAATTCTTCGAGCGGACCTCGGTGAAGACCGCGTGATATTCTGCGGAGCGGGGCGAGGGGCCCCCGCGACTACAAAATGCAGCTCAGAGAACTAGCGGAGCGGTTGGGGTGCCGGCTCGAAGGCGACGGCGCACTGGACATCCGCCGCGTCGCGGGCCTCGATCAGGCCGGCGAAGGGGACCTCTCCTTTTTCGCGAATCCCCGGTACGCGCCGATACTGAAGCGCACGCGCGCGACCGCCGTCATCATCGGCGAGAGCGCGCCTCCCGCACCGTGCGCGATGCTGCGCACCAAACATCCATCGCTCGCGTTTGCCAATGCCGTTGCGATTTTCTCGCCCCAGGAGCCTCCGCTTCCGGGTGTCGCCGCGCTCAGCGCGATCGCGCCGGACGCGACCCTCGGCCGCGACGTGTCGATCGGCCCGTTCTCGTCTGTGGGGCGTGGCGCGCGCGTTGGCGATCGCACGATCATTCATCCCAACGTCTTCATCGGTGACGGGGCGGTGGTGGGCGACGACTGCATCATTCACTCGCACGCGGCGATTCGCGAGCGCGTCACGCTCGGCAACCGCGTGGTCATCCAGAACGGCGCGGTGATCGGCGCCGATGGATACGGCTTCGTGAAGCGTCCAGACGGGACACACCAGAAGATTCCGCAGACGGCGATCGTCGTCATCGAAGACGACGTGGAGATCGGCGCCAATACCACCATCGATCGACCGGCCGTCGGCGAGACGCGCATTCAGGCCGGCGCCAAGATCGACAATCTGGTCCAAATCGGCCACGGCGTGAACGTGGGCCGGAACACGCTGCTGGCGGCCCAGGTCGGTATCGCCGGCAGCACGACGATCGGCGATGACGTGACGCTGGCGGGGCAGGTGGGCGTGGCGGGACATGTCACGGTCGGCAAGGGGGCGTCCGCCGTCGGCCAAAGCGGCATCACCAACTCGGTGGCGGACGGGACGTTCGTATCGGGCTACCCGGCCATCGAGAACAAGGAATGGCTGAAATCGTCGGTCATTTTCAAGAAGCTGCCCGAGCTGAGAAAGAAGATCGCCGATCTCGAACAGCGCCTGCGCGAGCTCGAAGCGGTGATCGCTCGCGGTCGTGCGCGGCTGTAGCCGCGCCCTCGCCCACGTAGCGCGCGGCTTTAGCCGCGCCCTGCACGAATCAAGTTAAGATCGACAGAGACATGACGAGTTCCCACCTGCCCAGGAAGCTCCTGAGCGCCGTCGCGTTCTGCATCGTGCTGACGTTGTCGCCTGTCGATGCGGCGGTGCGCCCGCCGCGGCTGCAGTACGAGCTAATGACGCTGCCCAACGGCCTCACCATCGTGTTCTCGCCGGATCATTCGACGCCCATCGTGCACGTCGAGCTCTGGTACCACGTCGGGTCGAAAGACGAGAAACCCGGCCGCACCGGCTTCGCCCATCTGTTCGAGCACATGATGTTCAAGGGCTCGAAGAACGTCGAGCCGGAAGAGCACGCGTCGATGCTGGCGAGCATCGGCGGGCAGAGCAACGCCTACACCCACGACGACGCGACGGTGTTCTGGCAGACGGTGCCCTCGCAGTATCTGCCGCTGGTGCTGTGGATGGAAGCCGATCGCATGGCGACGCTGCGCATCGACAAGCTGACGTTCCAGAACGAGCGCGAAGTCGTCAAGGAAGAGCGCCGGCTGCGCGTCGACAATCAGCCCTTCGGCCGGCTGTCCGAGATTCTCTACGACACCTTCTACACGGTCAGCCCGTACAAGCACACGACGATCGGCAGCATGAGAGACCTCGACGCGGCGTCGGTCGAGGACGTGCGCGACTTCCATCACCAGTTCTACATCCCGGGCAACGCCACGATGGCCATCGTTGGCGACTTCGACATGGCACAAGCGAAAGAGATGGTGACGAGGTATTTCGCGCGCGTCCCGAAGTCCGATCGCGTCATCCCCCGCGAATACCCGCGCGAGAAGCCGTCGAAAGCGGAGCGCCGCGTCACGGTGAACGAGGCGTGGCCGCTGCCGGCCGTCATCGTCGCCTATCCGATTACCTGGGACGGAAATCCCGATTCCTATCCGCTGCACCTGACGTCGAAGATTCTGTCCGACGGCGACAGCTCGCGGATCTATCAGTCGCTCGTCTACGAAAAGGGCATCGCGCTCTCCGCGTTCGGCGGCGGCAACATCATCGAAGAGCCGAACCTCTTCTTCGCCGTCGCGCTGGTCGCGCCTGGGCACACGCACGAGGACGTCGAGAAGGCGCTGATCGCCGAGTTCGACAAGCTGCGTACCGAGCCTATTTCGGAGCGCGAGCTGCAGCGCGCGAAAAACCAGTTCTTCCGCGACTACATCATCGATCGCGAATCGATTCGCGGGAAGGCGAGCCAGCTTGCGCACGCCATCGTCATTCACGGCGACGTCACGACGGCCGACGGCGAAGTGGAGATCTTCACGAACATGAAGGTGTCCGACCTGAATCGCGTCGCGAAGACGTACTTCACGCCTGAGAGTCGCCTCGTGCTGAAGATCCTTCCGAAGGGGATGCGCTGATGATGCGTCGCGCATTCGTCGCCTCGCTGCTGGCGCTCGTGACGGGCTTCGCGCCCGCCGGCGCGCAGGTGACGAGCTGGCCCGCTGAAAATCCTCCGCGGCCGCTGCCATCGAGACCTGTCAGCTTTCCACCCTACGAGCTTCGGACGCTGCCCAATGGGATGCAGGTGATCGTGGTGATGCATCACGAGCAGCCGGAAGTGACGATGCGCCTGCTGGTGCGCGCGGGGGCCGCGTACGATCCCCCGGGCAAGAGCGGGACCGCCGCGCTCGTGGCGTCGCTGCTGAACCAGGGCACGACGACGCGCAGCGCGCGTGAGATCGCCGATGCGATCGACTCGATTGGGGGCGCGCTCAATACCGGCGCGGGCAGCGACCTGACGTCCGGCACTGTGCTCGTCATGAAGGACAGCTTCGACGTCGGCATGAACATGCTGGCCGACGTCATCCGGCGGCCGGCATTTGCGCCGGAAGAGATCAATCGGCAGCGCACGCAGACGATTCAAAGCATCGGGGTCAGCCTCGAGAATCCCGATTTCATCGCGCGCGCGGTGCTCAATCGGCTGATCTACGGGTTCCATCCCTACGGGTTCCCCGACAGCGGCATGCCCGACACGATCGCGAAGATCACGCGCGAAGATCTCCGCGAGTTTCATCGCCGCTATTTCGCGCCGAACAACAGCATCCTCGCCGTCGTCGGCGACGTGGCGGCGGACGAAGCGATGGCCGCGGCGACGAAGGCGTTCGGCGATTGGGAGCGGCAGGCGGTGCAGCCGCCGTCGCTGCCCGAGCCGCCGAAGCCGACGCGGCGCGTTGTCGTCATCGACAAGCCCGACTCGGTCCAGACCGCGGTGCGCGTGGGGCAGCTCGCCATCCCGCGCAAGACGCCCGACTACATGAGCATGGACCAGGCGATCCGCATTCTTGGCGGAGAGGGCAGCAACCGGTTGTTCCGCGTCCTGCGGTCCGAACGCGGGCTCACGTATTCGGCATCGGCCGACCTGAATCCGATGCTGCTGGCCGGCGACATCACCGCCGAGACCGACACACGCACCGAGGCGACGGGCGAGGCCGTGCGCGTCATCGTCGACGAGTTCACGCGCCTTCAGCGCGAGCGGATCGGCGACGGCGAGTTGGCCGGAGCGCAGGCGTACATGACGGGCAGCTTTCCGCTGACGATTGAAACGCCCGGTGCGATCGCGCGCCAGGTGGTGAACGCCGTCTTGTACGATCTGTCGCTCGACGAGCTGCGCACCTATCGCCAGCGCGCCAACGCCGTGACGCCGGACGATGTCCTGCGCGTGGCTCGCAATTACGTCCAGCCCGATCGACTGTCGATTGTGATGGTCGGCGACGCGGCGCGGTTCAAGGACCAGCTCGGAAAAGCCGGGTTTGGCAGCTACGAGCTGATTCCCCTGAGCTCGCTCGATCTGTCCGCGGCCGATCTCAAGAAACGTTGAACAAAATCATGATTTCCTGCGGGGAGCCCTCCGGCGATTTATACGCCGGCGCCCTCGCAGTCGAAATTCGGCGGCGGCAGCCCGACGCCGCCATCTTCGGGCTCGGCGGCCAGCGGCTGATGGCGGGCGGCGGAGAGCTGCTCGCAGACTACCGCGGCCTCAGCGTCACAGGGCTCGTCGAAGCCCTTCGCGTGCTTCCCAAGTCGTTTGCCACTCTCAATCGGCTCGTAGAGGCGGCGCGCGTCGAGAAGCCCCAGGCACTCGTCCTCATCGATTTCCCCGATTTCAATTTCCGCCTCGCCGCCGCGGTGAAGAAGCTCGGCGTGCCCATCATCTATTACATCAGTCCGCAGCTGTGGGCCTGGCGGCAGAGCCGGATGAAGGTGATGAAGCGGCTGGTGGATCGGGTGCTGGTGATTTTTCCGTTCGAGGAGCAGATCTACCGCGACGCCGGCGTGCCTGTGCAGTTCGTGGGTCACCCGCTGGTCGACCTCGCGCGTGCTCAGGAGCCGAAGGACGGCTTTCTGCGCGAGCTCGGCCTCGATCCGTCGCGGCCGATCGTGGCGCTGTTGCCGGGAAGCCGTCCGAACGAAGTCGAGCGGCTGCTGCCGATCATCCGCGACGGCGTGGCCCGAATTTCCGCACAACTACCCGAGGCGCAGTTCGTCATCGCACGCGCGCCGTCGCTCGACGACCACATGTTTTCGCGCATGACGTGGAGCGGCACGCGGCCGGTCGAGGTGCTCGCGCGAACAGACGACGTGCTGGCGATATCGGATGTGGCGATCACCGCATCGGGCACGGCAACCGTGCAGGCCGCGTTGCACGGACGCCCGATGGTCGTCGTGTACCGCCTGTCGCCGTTGACCTACCGGCTCGGGCGGCGGTTCCTACTGGTCGAACACGTCGCGATGGTGAATCTGATCGCGGGGAAGCGGATTGTTCCCGAGCTCATTCAGGACGACTGTACGGCCGACAACATCGCGGCTGAAACGCTGTCGCTGCTGACGAACCAGCCGCGCGCCGCGGACACGCGCCGCGGGCTCGCCGATGTGTGCGCGAAGCTCGGCGGCCCCGGCGCAAGCGGACGTGCGGCAGAAGCGGTGCTGGAAATCGCCGAAGCTAAGAGTCGGGGAGTCTGAAAAGAAGAGTCGGAAAGAGTCGGGGAGTCGGAGGAGTCGGGGAAGAGTCGGGGAGTCGGAAAGAGTCGGAGGAGTCGGGGAGTCGGAGGAGTCCCTACAGTCCAGAGTCGCGAGAGTCGCGAATCAGTGGCATAGCTCGTGCCCCGTGCGTGGGTATGCGAGCTGAAAAATTAGAGGATTTGTTGGTTTATACGAAGGCGCTCGAGGGAATCAGTGCAGTTTCTCCACTTCTGAAGCGGCCGAAACTGATCAGAGATTTCGATCTGCACAAGCAACTGTCAGAATCGACCGGAAAAATCCCGGGCCATATCGGCGAAGGATTTGGCCAAGGCACCGATCGTCATTTTGCTCACTACCTTGCGATCGCCCGGGGTTCGGCATTGGAAACGCGCGGCCATCTGGCGACTGCGCGCGAGAAGGAATATATTTCGCGCAATGAAGAAATCGCCGTATCCGGCCTGTACCAGGACCTCGCCGACATGCTCCGTGGATTCATCGCGTACCTGCGCCGCTCCGATCGGAAGGATCGCTGGTGATGACATGAAACGAATCAGCGCATTCACGCTGATGGCATTCATCCTTGTCAGCGGTGCCGCTGCACGACAAGACAACCTGCGTCAGCGTGCCTTGGCGCAGCCGATTCTTGATTTCCATGTGAGCAACGCAACGATTCAGGACACCCTTCAGTTGCTCGCCAGGGCGGAAGGCATCGAGATACGTGTGGAGAAGGGTATTTCCACCGGACGGCTGAACGCGCGCTTTCGCAAGGCGGCGTTCGCGGACGTATTTATGCTCCTTACTCAAGAGCAGAAATCTGACGTATGAAGTGATCGACAAACCTGCGGTTGTTGTAAAGGCGGCAACCAAAAAGTAAAGATTGGGCTCAATTGCTGGCTCAATACAGCAAGACGAGACTTCGCGACGGCAACGGACGGATCAACGAAGGGAATGTCATCGGCGCACTCTATCGCATATCCGACGCCGCCCACGTAACCAGCTATTTCGATATCTTACGCGATGGCGATGCGTCGATTTACACCGGAACACTCTGCGCGCTGATCATGAAGACTGGCGAAGCGGCGGCCCGGACAAGGCTGGACCGTGAGTTGGCCGGCGTGACAGATCCGGAAGCGCACATCGCTCACGATGGAACATGGGATGAAAAGCTCTTTGGCCCACTCCCGCTCGACCACTGGGTGAGACTTATTGACGCGCGCTAGTGTCGTGTCTCAGAAAAAGTCTTGTACTTCGGCCGTCGCACGGGTACTCT
>CAYHHH010000114.1:0-14257 GCA_964356125.1 uncultured Bifidobacteriaceae bacterium
CGACATGTTCAAGGTCCGCGGAATCGGCGTCGCGCTCATCGTCAGCACGTCGACCTTGCGGCGCATCTGCTTGATGCGCTCCTTGTGCGAGACGCCGAAGCGCTGCTCCTCATCTACGACGAGCAGGCCGAGATCCTTGAACTGAAAATCCCGCGACAACAGCCGGTGCGTGCCGACGATGATGTCGATCTTGCCGAGGCCGACGTCCTTGATGATCTGGTCCTGTTCCGCCTTGCTGCGGAACCGGCTGACCATGTCGATGGTGACTGGGAATCCGGCGAACCGCTCGGTCAGCGTCTTCTGGTGCTGAAACGCCAGGATGGTTGTCGGGGCAAGAAACGCGACCTGTTTTCCATCCATCACGGCCTTGAACGCCGCCCGCATGGCGACCTCGGTCTTGCCGTACCCGACGTCGCCGCACAGCAGGCGATCCATCGGCGTCGGCGATTCCATGTCTCGCCTGATGTCGTCGATCGCGTTCTGCTGATCGACAGTGAGATCCCACTCGAACGCATCGTCGAATTCACGCTGCCAGTGCGAATCGGGGCTGAACGCGTGGCCCGGCACGGCCTTCCGCGCGGCGTACAGCTTGAGCAACTCTTCGGCCATGGCGCGCATGGCCTTCTTGACGCGCGTCTTGGTTCGTTCCCACGACGTGCCGCCGAGCTTGTCGAGCGCGGGTTTGGCGGTGCCGCTGTACTTCTGCACGAGGTCGAGCCGCTCGACCGGCACGAACAGCTTGTCTTCGCCGAAATAGCGCAGCTCCATGAACTCCTGCATGGAGTCGCCGACGCCGATCTGTTTGAGCCCGACGAACCGGCCGATGCCGTGGTCGACGTGCACAACCAGGTCGTCGATCTTGAGATCGCGCAGGTCTGAGAGGAATGTGTTCGCGATCGAGCGGTGCCGGTCTCCCTTGCGCTCGACCTTGGTGCGCTCCTCTTCGAACACGTCCGGCTCGGCAATCACCTGCAGCTCGGCGCCAGGCAGCCGAAAGCCTTTCGACAGCTGCCCGACGGCGATATGCACCGCGACGTTCAGCAGCTCGTCATTTATTAGCGGGCGATCGATCACGACGCCGCGGAGGCCGTACTCGGTCAGCAGCTCCGCAGTGCGCTCCGCGCGCCCTTCGGTGCCGGCGACGAACAGCACGGTGTCGCCGCGCTCGCGCATGCGCTTCACCTCAGCGATCCATTCCTGGATGCGGCCTCGGAATTCGACGGCGGGCTGACACGCGATGTCCAAGACGTAGGCCGGGTCTTGCCTTGTAGACCCGGCACCATTGGCGGGTCCAATAGGACCCGCCCTACGTACTTGCCCGGCGCCGTCGGCGGGTCCAATAGGACCCGCCCTACGTACCGCACCTTCGCCAATCGCCAATTGATCCACGCGCGTGGCGTTGAGCAACCGCTCTGCGACGTCCGCCCACGGCATGAGCAGCTCTTCCGGCGCCGGTGCGGTCGGGTTGTCGGCTTTGGCTTCTTCGAAGCTCGCCTGTGTCTGCTCGAACAGCTTGCTGGCCTGAGCCGCTGCTTCTTCCTCTTCAATGACGACGAAGGACAGGTCGCGATCGCCGGGAAGGTAGTCGAAGAAGGTCGCGGAGCCGGACTTCTCGGTCAGCGGCACGACGGCGGCCTGATCGAGTGTCTGGATCGATCGCTGCGTCGATGGATCGTACTGGCGGATCGACTCGATCGTCTCGCCGGCGAACTCGACGCGAATCGGGTTGGCGGCGCCCGCTGGAAAAAAGTCGATGATGCCGCCGCGGACGCAGAACTCGCCGTGCTCGTCGACCGGATCCTCGCGCGTGAAGCCCGCGTCGGTCAGCACATCTCCCAACACGACGGGATCGAGATCCATCCCGTTCTTCAGCTCGATGGCCGCAGCCTCGAGGTTGCCGGGGGCACTCAGCCGGGTCAAGAGCGCGGCGGCCGATGCCACGACAACCTTGCCTGTGCCGCTCGCGATGGCGTGCAGCGCCGCCGCGCGAGCCGACGCCACGCCGAAGTGGGGCGCGATATTTCTGTACGGATCGATCTGCAGCGACGGAAACGGCTTCACGGCTTCCTCGAGCGCCGCCGCGGACGCCCCTTCGAGCGCGGCCATGAAAAATCGCGTGTCCATGCAGAACCGATCGACGTCCTCGTCTCCGGAGACGACGACGACACACACGGCGCTCTTGCGGTGGCTCGACTGGACCGCGACGTACAGCGCCTGGGCCGATGCAGACAGGCCGCGCACGTGCGACGCGGACGAATCCATGCCGGTGCGGGCGGCGGCGGTCTTGAGAAGCGATTGGAGATTGAGGGACGTTGACGTCGGCATTAATACATGACGTAGGCCGGGTCTTGCTTTGTAGACCCGGCGCGGCGGGTCCAAACGACAGGACCCGCCCTACGTACCCCTGATCTTCTCAATTATCGCAGACGTTGAGTACCCTTCCGCGAGCGCGATGCGCACCACGCGGCCGCCGCGGGCTTCGACGGTTTCGCGGCCGACGATCGCGTCGGCCGCCCAATCGGCGCCCTTGACGAGCACGTCGGGCTGCAGCCGGCTGATGATCTGCTGAGGATTGTCTTCGTCGAACACGACCACTGCGTCGACGCACGCGAGACCTGCCAGCACTTCGGCCCGTTCGTGTTCAGGATTGAGCGGCCGGTCCAGTCCTTTGATCGCGCGCACCGATCGGTCCGAGTTCACCGCGACGACGAGCGCGTCCCCTTCGCGTCGCGCATCCTGCAGGTAGCGGATGTGGCCCGGATGCAGCAGGTCGAACACGCCGTTGGTGAACACGACATCTTTGCCGGCGTGTCGCACGTGCTCAACGAACGCGACGGCTTCCGCGAGAGAGAGGACCTTGCGCATGAGGGCGTATGCTAAATTAAACGCTATTCGGAACCATCATCGTCGCGCCTTCCTCCAGCTTCTGCTTGCCGCCTGCGCGGTACCGGTGCGCGGGTTCGCTCGCCAGGACGCAGCCGGTTACCATGTCTATCCCAAAGGCCGGATCCAGGATGCATTGGAAGCGGCCGCGCGAGATCCCGTCAACAAGACCGTCTACGTCCATGCGGGCACGTACCGTCCACCCGCCAGAGGACAAGCGCTCATCTGGTTCAACGCCCGGCACGATGGCATCACGCTGCAGGCTGTTGGAGACGTCATCCTCACCGCGAGCAATCCAGACGTTGCCGACGCCCAGGCTCCCAGTTATCCCGCGGTCGTGAACCACGTAGTGTACTTCGGGGACGGTGTGTCCAGGAAAACCGTCCTGCGGGGTTTCACAATCACCGGCGCCAACAACTTCACCACTGGGTCCGGGGAGAAGTCGCCGATCGAGTCAGACGAAATTCGGAAAACGCCGTTCTTTTATGCAGACGGCGGCGGCATCAAAATTTATGCGCGATCGTATCCCGCGATTGAGCATGTCGAGGTCTACGGGAACTATACGAGCCCATGCGGAGGCGGGGTGTCTGTTGAGCACCTCGGCCAGGTCCAGGAGTCAGCGCTCTTTCGCAACTGCATCTTCCGCAACAACCGCACGCAAATAACAGGATCGGCCTTCGATCTTCTGCACGGCAGCCGGGCAGACATTGAAAACTGCCTGTTCGTGGGGAACGTGTCGAACCTGGGCGTTGACTACATCGGCATGTTGGGCGGGGGCGAATACCATCCGGAGCATGGCTCCGGCGCGATGACGGTGTTTGAAGGATCTCGCGCAACGGTCAGCAGGAGCACGTTCACGGGCAACTGGAACGGCGTGGACGACAACGGAACGGGAAGCACCTACGTCGATACGATCTTCTGGAAGAACACCCTCGGAGGAGGCATCTCACCTGGCGCGCGGTATGAGCTCGACATTACTGATGGTGCCGGCGTGCGTGGATCGTTCATTCACGGCGATGTGAACGATCTCAGGGGCACCATCGATCGGAAGGTGAACACCTTCGATCCGCCAGATCCGCGTTTTGACGCGCACTTCTCTCCGCAGGCGCCTCAGTACGCGGGAGTGGGCTATCGGCCGGTCAGCGCCTCGGTCCCTACTGCTCCCGCACGATGATCGACGAATTCATTGTGATCGCTGACTGAACGGTCTGTGTTCTACCGGACGGCCAGAGCACGTCGATTTTGTCGACCGTTTCGGCAGCGCCGAGCCCGAAGTAGAGCGGCAGCAGACTGTGCGACAGATACCCGGAGTTTCCGTCCATGACTTTCGTATACGTCGATCCGCCGGCGGTGACCTTGACCACGGCGCCCAGCCCGTCGCGATTCGACGCGGTGCCGGTGAGCTTCACTTCGAGGTAGCGCACCCGCGTTTTCTCGGTCAGGTTGGAGACGAGCACCATCGGCGCGGCATTGAACTCGTTGGTGATGATGTCGAGATCGCCGTCGCGGTCGATGTCGAACATGACAGCCGCGCGCGTGCCTCTTGCGCCCCATACAGCCACACGTCCCGGCGCCCCCGCCGCATCCCGATGAGCCCGGTCCTGACCCGACGCGTCGAGCTCGAACCACGGCATGGCCACCCCGGGCTTCCGGGGCTCGATTCCGAGCACGAACTCCGCGTCGACGAACTGGCGGCCGCGGTCGTTGAGCCTGACGGCATTCGCCATGTAGCGGAACGGGTAGTTCATGCCCGACGCGATGAACGTGTCATCGTATCCGTCCGCATTGAGGTCGCCGACGCTCGGTCCCCATGGACAGTAGTTCTCCGCGTTGATGGCATCGGACACTTCGCGAAACTTCCCTGGGCCTTCCTTGAGAAAGAACGAGTTGCCCCAGATGCTCGTCGTGCCATCGCCGCGGAACGACTCGGGCCACTGAATCGTCGACTTCTGCTTCTCTCGTTCGGGACCAATCTCCTCGCTCATGTCGGAGTGCATGTCGGTAATGAAAATGTCCAGGCGTCCGTCGTTGTTGAAGTCGAAGACTTTGATGCCCATCGCCCCCCACGAGGACCGTGGGAAGACATCACGGCTCTTCCTGACGAAGCGCTTGCCGCCGGCATTCTCGTAATACTGATCGTCCCCCTGCATGTTCAGCACGTACAGATCGAGCCAGCCGTCATCGTTGACGTCGAGCGCGCTCGCGTCGCCCGACCAGGAGGCGTCGAGGAGGCCCGTCTGCTGCGATACGTCGACGAATCGGCTCTTCCCCGCGTTGCGATAGAGCACGCTCTGTTCGGCCCGCTCCGGCTGCAGATGGCCGGTGAATGCGTCTTCAAACCCCACGTAGTACTTGTAGCCGTTGCCGCCGACCGTGTCGGTCGTATAGCGGCCGACGTTGACGAGGAACAGATCGAGCAGGCCGTCGCGGTCGTAGTCGAAAAACAGGGCTCCGGATGAGTGCCCCACATAGTTGAGGCCAGACAACGCGGAAATGTCGCGGAAGCGCCCCTTGCCGTCGTTCTCGAAGAGCATGTTGCCGCCGCGGACCGTCGTGACGTACAGGTCCGCATCTCCATCGTTGTTGATGTCGGCAAACGACGCAGAGACGCTCACCTTGCCCACGACCGCTACTCCGGCCGAAGCCGTAACGTCCTGGAATCTGCCGCCGCCGACATTCTTCCAGAGCTGATTACCGCCAACCTGGTTTGTAAAGTAGATGTCGTACAGGCCATCGCCATCCACATCTGCGATCGCCATGCCGTTTCCATGATCGTAGTGAACCGCCTTGTAGGTCTTTCCGGCGTCCTCGACGATGCGATGCACGAACGAGATGCCGCTCTCGGTCAACCGGTCCGTAAACTGAAAATCGTGGAATACCGGAACGCCCGCGGCCGCTTTGATTTGTGCATCTCGCCGCCGCTCGAGCCACGAGGTGTCCTGCAGATCGTCCGGGACGAAGCGGACCCCCGTCTGCGCGCCGAGAAACACGGTCGTCGCCATCATGACGCCCAGCGCCGAAATAATTCGCGAGTACTTCCTCATGGGGTCTTGGGCTCCTTGACAACCAGGATCTGGTTTGCGGCCACGTCGGTCAGCACCTGGCGCCGCCCGCTCGGCCACAGAATTTCGAGCCGCTGAATGATCTTTGCGCCGCCCAAGCCGAGATGCAGCCGCGTGTCGCTGCTGCTCAAGTAGCTTGACACGTTGTTAATCTCGCGCACCTGCGTCTTCCCTGCGGTCTCCACCCTCACGGTTGCGCCGAAACCGAATGCGTTGCTCGCCGTGCCCTGCGCGCGTATCTGGATCCAGTTGCCGTTGCGGAGTCCCTGATTTTTCAGCAGGACGGCGCCCTTCCCGACGCTCGAAATCACGACATCCAGATTGCCATCGTTGTCGAAGTCGGCGACCGCGAGGCCGCGGCCGATGCGCTGTGCCTGGAGCGCGGCGCCGCTCCGGGCCGAAATATCGTTGAATGTGCCGCCGATGTTTTCGTACAGCAGATCCTTCTGTTCGTAGCTGAGCGCCGGCTGATAGAGCTTCACGTTGTCTATGACGTGGCCGTTGGTGACGTGTATGTCGAGATCGCCGTCGTTGTCGAAGTCGTACATCTTCGTTCCGAACCCGAGAGGCGAAAAGCCGGAACCGAGGCCGGCCGCCCGCGACACGTCTTCGAAGAGGCCGCCGCCGCGGTTGTCGTACAGCGTGTTGAGCTCATCGGAGAAGTTCGTGACGAAGAGCTCGGGATATCCGTTTCCATCGACATCGCCGCAGTCGACACCCATGCCGGCCTGCGGTTTGCCATTCATGTCGAAACCGACGCCGGCGGCGTACGCCTCGTCGGCAAATGTGCCGTCGCCGTTGTTCCGGTACAGGAAGTTTCGGACCAGATCGTTGGCCACGTAGATATCGGTATCTGCATCGCGATCGAAATCGCAGAAGACGACGCCCAGCCCCTTTCCAGCGGGATTTGCGATGCCTGCGCGGAGGGAGGCGTCCGTGAACGTCCCGTCGCCGTTGTTGCGGAAGAGCCGGTCGGCAACCCCGTCGAAAATCGTAGGATTGCAGTACATCCGGTACCCGGGCTTGCGCAGTCCACACCAGGGGTTCGCGTTCATCCGGGCGTCGATGTAATTGGCGACGTACAGATCCAGTTTCCCGTCACGGTCGTAATCGAGAAAGCCGGTGCTGGTGCTCCACTCATTGGCGCCTCCGGCTACACCGGCGGCGGCGGTCACGTCTGTGAACGTCCCGTTCCCATTGTTCCGGTACAGGATGTTGGGCCCAAGCGCGGTGACATACAGATCGAGCCATCCATCATTGTCATGGTCCCCGACCGCGACGCCCGTTTTGTACGAGCGACTGGCGTCTGCAGCTGTCCCTGATTGCCGTGTCACGTCGCTGAACGTGCCGTCGCCATTGTTGCGGTAGAGTGCATTCGACGCACCGGGGGCGCCGTTGACGAAGTACACGTCAACGAAGCCGTCATTGTCTATGTCGATCCACGCAACGCCGGAGCCAAACGTCTCGACCATGTATTTCTCTGGAGTGGCGCCCGATGCGTGCACGAACGTAATGCCTGACTTCGCGGTCACATCGAGGAAGATCGCCGGTGTCGTCTTCGGCGTCTGTATTCCTGCCAGAGACGCGACAGACCCTGCGAGCAGCACCGCCAAGCCACACAGCCCGCGGCGGGATCTCACGACGGCCCTGCTTGTTTCTTCAGACGAGCTTTTTCCTGCAGGCGCTTCCGGACCTCGGCAAGCTGCCGTTTCGCCGGTTCGTGAGTCGAATCGGCGTCGAGCACTCTTTGAAATGATTCGGCGGCCGCTTCGAGTCGCCCCTGCTGCATCCTCACAAGACCTTCCTCCATGTACAGGTCCGATTCGATATTCTGGTAAAGCGCGCTGAGCCCGGCAGTTCCCGTCGGCATCGCGAGCTGCAGCTCTTTCACAGCGCGGGCGAGCAGGCCTTTCGCGCGATAGGCGCGCGAGAGCTTAATGTGCGTCTCCGGCCGGGCCGGGTCGAGCCGGGCAGCCTCGTTCAGCGCGGTGAGTGCATTGTCTACGCGTCCGGCGCCGAGGTACGCCGTGCCGAGTCCGAGGTAGGCTTCTCGCGGGTTCGCACCCGACTTCACGACCAGCTCCATTTCGCGAACGGCTTCGGCGTGCTGCTGCAAATCCAGCAGCGCAAGGGCCAGATAGTATCTGGCCTGCACGAACGTGGCGTCGACCTGCAGTGCCTGCCGGTTCAGCTCGAGTGAACGGCGCGGATTTCCGAGTTGTCGCTCGGCTTCAGCGCTCATCGCCAGAATCTGGGGATGCCCCGGATTTTGTGCGAGCGCAACCGCCAATTCCTCGCGCGCCCGGTCTGCCCGAGCCAAATCAAGATAGACGTGCGCCAGCGTCATTCGCGCCAGCGCGAGCGACGGATTCAGGGCCAGCGCCTGACGCAGCTCGGCCACCGCTTCGCCCATCAATTCAGGGGAACCCTGCGCGCGGTAGGCAATGCCGAGGAACATGTGTCCGTCAGGGAGACCTGGATCGGCAGCAAGGATCGCTTTCAACTGCCGGATCGCCTCGGCGGGGTGTGGCGTCGCCGAGAAAAGATCGGCCGCGACGCGATTCAGCGTTTCCAGAATCACGGGAGCAGGTGCGGTCTGACCGGCCGCGGCACCGTGAAGAACGGTCACGCAGCCCGCCATCATCACGATCGATTGGCACAACCGTCGCGGCCGCACTCGGTTAGCCTAGCACGGCCCCTCTTTTTTGAGTCTGATGCCGGGCGAAAACAGCCAGGTGTGTTTCGGCCGGTAAATCCCCACTTCCTTGCTGCGCGATTTGACGCGGAACGTGTACAGCAGCCGGTGATAGTCGTAGGGATACCCGTCGCGTTTGTGGACGGCGACGTCGAGCTTGTAGGTGCCTTCGACGAGATCGAGGCTCCCGATGTTGAAGGTCACTTCTCCTTCGCCGCGGGCTTCCGTCGCCGTGAAGTCCTCGATGTGCGTGTTGGTGCCGTAACAGTTCACCCCTTCGGCGCTGTAGATGCCGATGCCGAAGACGAAGTCGGTAATCGTCTGGTGCGCCCGCACGCCGAGGTGGATGGACATCGGATCGCCCGACTGAAAGATATGCGACACCTCGCCCTGCGTGGTCTTGAACGTGACCCCGGTGATCTCAACCTCGCGCGAACCCCATCGTCCTTCATCTACGCGCGTCATGTCTTCGACGACGGAACCGCTCGGCTCCAAGCCCTGGACTTTGGACTCTGGACTCTCGACTGTGGACTCTGGACTCTGAGCGCGAGCGTCAGATCGCGCGAGCTCTTTTTCTTCGCTCTTTCCCACGTCCGTCAGGTAGGCGCCGACAACCCGCTTCGGATCGCCAGAGCCGCGCACCTTTCCATGGTCCAGCCACAACGCCTCGTCGCAGAAGCGCTCAACCAGGTTGAGCGAGTGCGTCACGAGGAGAATCGTCTTGCCGCGGCGCTTGAACTCGCCGAATTTGTCGAGGCACTTGTGCGTGAACCCCTCGTCGCCGACGGCGAGCACTTCGTCGACGAGCAGCACGTCGGGATCGACGTGAATCGCCACCGCAAACCCGAGCCGCATGTACATGCCCGATGAGTACGTCTTCACCGGCGCGTCGATGAACTGCTGCAGCTCGGCGAACTCGACGATCTCGTCGAAGCGCTTCGTGATCTCGCGCTTCGTGAGCCCGAGCATGATGCCGTTGATGAACACGTTCTCGCGGCCGGAGATCTCCGGATGAAATCCTGCGCCGAGTTCGATGAGCGCGGAGATGCGTCCCTCGACCTTCACCGTGCCGGTCGTCGGCTTCGTGATGCCGGCGACGAGCTTCAGCGCGGTGCTCTTGCCCGATCCGTTTCGACCGATGATGCCGTACGTACACCCGGCGGGCACGTTGAACGATATGCCCTGCAGTGCCGGAAATGTCTCGTCGGGTTGCAGATCCTGGATGAGGCTGCCCGAGAGCAGCGCGCTTTTCAGCGTCGCGAACTGCTTCCGTCTCGCGTACTTGCGATAGACCTTTGTGACGTTGGTCAGCTCAATCGCGTTCATGCGTCACACTTCCTCGGCGAACGAATCGCGCAGCCGATCGAAGAGGAAATACGCGAAGAGGAACAGCAGCATCGAGCCGAAGCCAAGGGCCAGAAGCCACTTCCAGTGACCGAAATCCCCTTCGAAATAGAGAATCTCCTGATACGAAATCGCGAGGTGCGTAAACGGGTTCAGGTCGAGAAAGCGGCGGATGCTTGCGGGTGCATCGGCCCAGTAATAAAGGATGGGCGTGCCGAAAAACCAGAGCGTCATCACGTTGCCGAGAATGTCCTTGAGATCGCGGAAGTGGACCGTCAGGGCCGACAGAATCAGCGCCAGCGACACGGTCAGCAGCAGCTGGACGAGCACCACCACCGGAAACCACACCAGCTCCGACGCCTGAAGGGGCGTGTCGAAATAGATCAGGAACGCGACGAGAATCGGCAGGCCCAGGAGAAAGTGCACGAGGTTCGCCAGGACCGTGACGATCGGAAGAATCTCCGCCGGGAACATCACTTTCTTGATGAGGTTGCCGCCCGCAATCAGAATGTTAGACGACTCGAGGAGCGACGCCTGGAACCACGTCCACGGCAGCAGCCCGCAAAACAGGAACAGGGCGAAATTGGAAATCTTGCTCGATTTCGCCGCGGGCATCACGTACGCAAACACGAACGTGTAGACCAGCAGCAGCATCAGCGGGTTGATGAAGGACCAGAAAAAGCCGAGAACCGAGCCCCGATAGCGGGCTTTCAGTTCTCTCGAGACAAGGCTCTGAATGAGCGCGCGGTACCGGGGAAGTTGTCGAAGGTTTTCGAGCATTCTATGCGCGCGTGCGGGCCCGGGTGGAGACCTGCAGCCGCACGAGGGACTTCATCAGCGCAATCCGCGCCCGTTCGAAGTCGACCTCGGGCGCGGGCTTCGCGATGCGCTCTTCGGCGCGCCGCCTGGCCGCTTCGGCCCGCGCAACGTCGATGTCATCGGGACGCTCGGCGATCTCGGCCAGGATGGTGACCCGATCGGGCAGCACCTCGGCGAATCCGAACGCAATCGACAGGTAGTGCTTCTCGCTCCCCTTGCGGTACCACAGCTCGCCGACCTTCAGCGTCGCCAGCAGCGGCGTGTGGCCGGGAAGCACGCCGAAATACCCTTCGGCGCCCGGAATCTCCACCTCGTCCACCTTCTCGGCCACGACAGATCGATCGGGCGTGACGATTTCCAGCGTGAGGTGAGCAGGTAGTTCAGCTGTCGCCATGTTGCTATCTCAACACGGAGGCACGTCCGTGTGTCTCCGCGACTCCGTGTCTCCGTGTTGGATCTGTGAGATCACGCCGCGGCCATCTTCTTGGCGCTCTCGACCACTTCGTCGATCGTGCCGACCATGTAGAACGCCTGCTCGGGCAGCGCGTCGTGCTTGCCCTCGATGATTTCCTTGAATCCGCGAATCGTTTCCGCAATCGGCACGTACTTGCCGTCGCGGCCGGTGAACTGCGACGCGACGAAGAACGGCTGCGAGAGGAACCGCTGCAGCTTGCGCGCGCGGGCGACGGTCACCTTGTCTTCTTCCGGCAGCTCGTCGATGCCGAGAATCGCGATGATGTCCTGCAGGTCCTTGTAGCGCTGCAGCACGCGCTTCACTTCTTTCGCCACGTTGTAGTGCTCGTCGCCGATGATGCGCGGGTCGAGAATGCGCGAGGTCGACGCGAGCGGGTCGACCGCGGGGTAAATGCCCAGCTCGACGATCGCGCGCGACAGGTTCGTCGTCGCATCGAGATGCGCGAAGGTCGTCGCCGGCGCCGGGTCCGTGTAGTCGTCTGCGGGCACGTAGATCGCCTGCACCGACGTGATCGAGCCCTTCTTCGTGGATGTGATGCGCTCCTGCAGCTCGCCCATCTCGGTACCGAGCGTCGGCTGGTATCCGACCGCCGACGGCATGCGGCCGAGCAGCGCCGACACTTCAGAGCCCGCCTGCGTGAACCGGAAGATGTTGTCGATGAAGAGCAGCACGTCCTTGCCTTCGGCGTCGCGGAAGTACTCCGCCACCGTCAGGCCAGACAACGCCACGCGAAGACGGGCGCCCGGCGGCTCCGTCATCTGTCCGTACACCAGCGCGGCGCGCGACTTCGACAGGTCGTCCTTGTTGATGACGCCGCTCTCCATGAACTCGAGCCACAGATCGTTCCCTTCGCGGGTGCGCTCGCCGACGCCGGCAAACACCGACACGCCGCCGTGCTTCATCGCGATGTTGTGGATGAGCTCCTGGATGATGACCGTCTTGCCGACGCCGGCGCCGCCGAACAACCCGGTCTTTCCACCGCGGGAGTAGGGCGTCATCAGGTCGATCACCTTGATGCCCGTCTCGAACATCTGCACTTCCGTGCTCTGCTGGGTGAAGTCCGGCGGAGCCCGGTGAATACCCGAGGTGCGCGTCGCAGTGATCGGGCCGACCTGATCCACGGGCAGGCCGATCACGTTCATGATCCGGCCCAGCACCTCGCGCCCGACGGGCATTCGGATCGTATCGCCGGTGTCGCGCACCGGCAGGCCTCGGCGGAGGCCCTCCGTAGCGTCCATGGCGATGCAGCGGACGGTGTTCTCACCGAGGTGTTGGGCGACCTCGAGGACGAGGTTCTCCGGCTCGTCGGAGATCGAGAGGTTGGTCAACTTCAGCGCGTTGTAGATCGACGGGAGGGCGCCGGCGTCGAACTGCACGTCGACGACGGGGCCCATGACCTGGGTGATCCGTCCGGTCGCGGTCTGCATGGGAGGGGCTCCTGGGGAGGGGGGGGTGATCACAACGCCTCGGCACCGGCGACGATTTCGACGAGTTCCCTCGTGATCGCCGCCTGACGGGCGCGGTTGTATTCAAGGGTGAGGCGGGACAACACATCCCGGGCGTTGCGGGTCGCGGAGTCCATCGCCGTCATTCGTGCGGCGTGTTCCCCGGCCTCGCTCTCCAGGAAGACCTGGCGGAGCCGAGTGCGCAGGAACAAGGGCAAGATATCCCGCAAGACAGCCGCCTCGCTGGGTTCGTAAACGACATCGGCCAGGGGCCCCTGGTCGTCCTTCGCTAGCGCCGCGGCCTGATCGGCGAGGGCCGTCAACGGGAATAGCGGCTCGATCGTTGGGACCTGGGAGAGGGTGTTCACGAAGCGGTTGTAGGCGAGGTAGACCTCGTCCAGGCGAGTGGTCCGCTCGTCGGCGCCGCGTTCATTGCCTTCCCGCAGGCTGGTCTCCTCATACCGGCTGACCAGCTCATGGACCAGGCGGGCGACCAGGTCGTCGAACTTCCGGGGGTTGAGATCAACCTCCGCGCGGGCCACCCGGACGTCGGTGCGGCGCATGAAGAAGTCCCGGCTCTTCTTCCCGAAGACATGGACCTCGACGTTGTCGTAGTCCTTGCGGTGTTTGATGTGTTCCCACAGGAAACGATCGACCTTCCGCAGCAGGCCGTTGTTGAACGCGCCGCAGAGGCCGCGATCCCCTGTCAGCACAACGATGGCCACGCTCTTCTGCTCGGCGTGGGCCCGCAGGAGGGGATGCTCGCTGGAGCCCGCATCGGTCCCGATGCGCGCCATGAGGTTGCGCATCACCGACGTGACCTCGTCCGAATACGGACGGGCGGACACCGCGTTGTCCACGGCGCGTTTCATCTTCGCGGCAGCCACCAGCTTCATGGCGCGGGTGATCTGCTGGGTGTTGCGGACCGAACCGATCCGCTTCTTGATCGCCTTGAGCGACGGCATCGACTCTCCTCGTCCGCGATCAGATCTTGAAGACGCTCTTGAACTCGGTCAGCGTGGCGTCGAGCCTCTTCATCAGGTCATCCGACAGCGCACGTTTTGTCACGATCTCGCCGCCGATCTCCGGGTGACGTGCCTCCATCCAGTCGAGGAACTCGCTGTGCCAGCGCAGCACCTGAGCGACCGGAATGTCGTCGAGCCAGCCGCGGGTGCCGGCGTAGAGCACCAGAACCTGCTTGTCCACCGCGAGGGGCGAGTACTGCGGCTGCTTGAGGAGCTCGACCAGCCGCGCACCTCGGCCGAGCTGCCGCTGGGTCGCCGCGTCGAGGTCGGAGGCGAACTGGGCAAACGCTGCCATCTCCCGGTACTGGGCCAACGCCAGCCGGAGGGTGCCGGCGACCTGCTTCATCGCCTTGATCTGGGCTGCGCCGCCGACCCGGGACACCGAGAGGCCGACGTTGATCGCCGGGCGGACGCCGGAGAAGAAGAGGTCGGTGTCCAGGTAGATCTGGCCGTCGGTGATCGAGATCACGTTCGTGGGAATGTAGGCGGACACGTCGCCAGCCTGCGTC
>CAYHHH010000115.1:0-3424 GCA_964356125.1 uncultured Bifidobacteriaceae bacterium
TGAAGCTGCTCGAGAACACCTTCCGCGCGGTGAACATCGGGCTGGTCAACGAAATCGCGCTGATGTGCCATCGCCTCGACATCGACGTGTGGGAGGTCATCGACGCCGCGGCCACGAAGCCGTTCGGCTTCATGCCGTTTTATCCGGGGCCCGGCCTCGGCGGCCACTGCATTCCCATCGATCCGTTTTACCTGTCATGGAAGGCGCGCCAGAGCGGCTTTGAATGCCGCTTCATCGAGCTGGCCGGTCACGTGAACGGCGCGATGCCTGAGTTCGTGGTCGAGCGTGTGACCGATGCGCTCAATTCGGCGAAGAAGAGCATCAACGGATCGAAGATTCACCTGCTCGGCATGGCGTACAAGAAGGATGTTGGAGACGTGCGCGAGTCCCCGGCGCTCGACATTCTCGAGCTGCTGCATCGGCGGGGCGCCACGATGACCTATAGCGATCCGTTCGTCCCGTCGCTGAAGATCGACGGCCTGGCGCTGAGCTCCGTCGATCCTGCGAAGGCCGACGCCGACTGCGCCGTCATCTGCACGAACCACTCGGCGTTCGACTACGACAAGATCGTCGAAAAATTCCCTCTGATCGTCGACACGCGAAATGCTCTGCGTGGGCGAGAGGGGAAGGGAATCTTTCGTTTGTAGGCCGGGTCTTGCCTTGTAGACCCGGCGCCGGCGGGTCCAAAGAGCAGGACCCGCCCTACTTCAGGGTTCCAGCCAGCGGGCTGCTCGCGCTGGCGTACATGCGCTTCGGCATCCGGCCGGCGCGAAACGCGAGCCGGCCGGCCTGCACCGCCAGCTTCATCGATGTCGCCATCGCAATCGGATCCTGCGCTTCGGCGATCGCCGTGTTCATCAGCACCCCGTCGACGCCGAGCTCCATCGCGATCGTCGCGTCGGATGCCGTGCCGACGCCCGCGTCGAGGATGATGGGGACGCGCGAGAACTCCCGGATGATGCGGATGTTGTTCGCGTTCTGAATGCCCAGGCCGGAGCCGATCGGCGCGCCGAGCGGCATCACGGCCGCCGCGCCGGCGTCCTCGAGCTTTCTGCAGACAATTGGGTCGTCCGTCGTGTACGGCAGGACGACGAACCCTTCCTTCACCAGGATTTTCGTGGCGACGATGAGCTCTTCGTTGTCGGGAAACAGCGTGCGCTCGTCGCCGATCACTTCCAGCTTCACCCAGTTCGACAGCCCCGCTTCGCGCCCGAGCCGCGCCGTGCGGACGGCGTCATCGGCCGAGTAGCAGCCGGCGGTGTTCGGCAGCAGCGCGATCTTCTTCGTGTCGATGTAGTCGAGGAGCGACTCCTTGGTGCGGTCGCTGATGTTCACACGGCGCACCGCCACCGTCACCATGTCGGCGCCCGACGCCTCGTGCGCGCGCTGCATCACCTGAAACGACGAGTACTTGCCGGTCCCGACGATCAGTCGCGACGTGAACGTGCGATCCGCAATGACCAGGGGGTCTGACTGCAAGGAGCCTCCTCCAACAAAATTCACGATCTCGATCTGATCGCCGTCCTGAATCTGCGTGCTGTCGTAGTTGGCGCGCTTGACGACGGTCAGGTTGTGCTCGACGGCCACGCGGCGCGGGTCGATGTTCAACCGAGCGAGCAGGGCGGTCAGCGTCAGCGGTCCGGCGATGTCGTGCGGATCGCCGTTCAACGTGATGGTCATTTTAGCTCACGATAGCGGTTCGTAATCGGATAGCGGCGATCGCGCCCGAAGCTGCGGGGGCTGACCTTGACGCCCGGAGGCGCCTGACGCCGCTTGTATTCGGCGGTGTACAGCATCTGCTGCACGCGCGCGACGATCGCGCGCGGCGCGACGCCGGCCGCAATCTCGTCGACCGATTTCTCCTCTTCCACGAGCCCCATGAGAATCGCATCGAGCTGATCGTAGGGCGGAAGCGAGTCCTGATCGGTCTGGTTCGGCCGAAGCTCCGCCGTCGGAGGACGCGTGAGCGTGCGTTCGGGGATCACCTCGCCGAGCGGGCCCTTCGCCAGCGCGGGGCGGTTGGCGTTGCGCCAGCGCGACAGCCGGTAGACCTCGGTCTTGTAAATATCCTTGAGTACGGAGAACCCGCCGCACATGTCGCCGTAGAGCGTCGCGTAGCCGACCGACATCTCCGACTTGTTGCCGGTGGTCAGCAGCATCGAGCCGAATTTGTTCGAGAGCGCCATCAGGAGCATTCCGCGGATCCGGGCCTGGAGATTTTCCTCCGTGACGTCTCGCGGCCGTCCTTCGAAGACCGGAGCCAGTATGGACTCTGCGCTTTTCATCATCTCGCCGATCGGGAGCGTCAGCAGTCGAATGCCGAGGCGGTCTGCGATGAACTGCGCCTCTTCCATGCTGACGTCGCCCGTGAAAGGCGACGGCAGACGCACGCCCAGCACACGCTCCGGCCCGAGCGCATCGACTCCGATTGCGGCGCTCAGCGCCGAGTCGACGCCGCCGGAAAGGCCCAGCACGATGCCCGGAAAGCCGTTCTTGTCCACGTAGTCACGCAGGCCCGTCACGAGCGCGCGATAGGTGTCGGCGCGCGGATCGCCCGCCGACTCGATGCGGCCCGGCGCGCACGTCCATCCGTCGCTCGAGCGCGTCCATCGCGTCAGCTCGATCGCTTCGTCCCAGCCGGCCATCGAGCATGCCAGCTCGCCGGAGCGATTGAGCACGAACGACCGCCCGTCGAATACGAGCTCGTCCTGCCCGCCGATCTGGTTGACGTAAATGAGCGCGCGATTCGTCTCTCGCGCGCGCGCACGCGCCAGCTCGATGCGGGTGGGAAACTTTCCGATTTCGAACGGCGAGCCGTTCGGCACGATGAAGAATTCAGCACCGGCCTGCGCCAAATGCGCGGTGACTTCGGGCGTCCAGATGTCTTCGCACACCGGCACGCCGATCGCGATGCCGCGAAAGTTCACCGGTTCGGGCATCGGCCCCGGCGCGAAGACGCGCTTCTCGTCGAACACGCCGTAGTTCGGCAGATCGCATTTGAACCGCCTCGTCGTCGCGCCCTTGTCGATGACGATCGCGGCGTTGTAGACGCGGCCGTCCTCGCGCCACGGCGTGGTGGCGACGAGCGCGGGCGCATCGTGGCTTTCGCGGCTTTCGCGCACGAGGCTGTCGATCGCGGCGTGGCACGCATCGACGACCGAGGGACGCAGCACGAGATCTTCAGGCGGATATCCGATGAGCGCGAGCTCGGGCAGCACCACGAGATCGGCGCCGCCCGCGGCGGCTTCGTCGCGCGCGCGCCGAATGCGCGCCAGGTTGCCGCCGATGTCGCCGACTGTGGGATTGAGCTGTGCGAGCGCGATGGTGAGCTGCAAGGTGGATCCTGTGGTTCCCGGTTCCAGTTCCGGTTCCAGGCGCCACAACGAACCGGAACGTGGAACAGGAACGCGGAACCGGTACGTAT
>CAYHHH010000115.1:3524-5782 GCA_964356125.1 uncultured Bifidobacteriaceae bacterium
TCCAGGCGCCACAACGAACCGGAACGTGGAACAGGAACGCGGAACCGGTACGTATCAGCGAGAGTCTAGCATGCAATAGAATCTCGTCATGCGTATTGGCGTCCCCACCGAACAGTTTCCGGGCGAGCATCGTGTTGCGCTCGTGCCCGCGTCCATGGCTCCGCTGAAGAAGGCCGGATTCGACGTGCTCGTCGAACGCGGCGCCGGCGCGCGCGCGGGATTCTCAGACAATGCGTACGAAGAGAAGGGCGCGCAGATCGCGGCGAGCCGTGCCGAGGTCTTTGGCGCCGACGTCGTGCTGCAGGTGCGCGCCGGTGACGTCGCGCTGATGCGCCAGGGGCAGGTGATCGTCGGCATGGCCGATCCGCTTGGCGCGCCGGAGGCGGTGCGCGGGATCGCGGCGCGCGGCGTCACCGCATTCGCCCTCGAGCTCATTCCGCGCATCACGCGCGCGCAGAGCATGGACGTGCTCTCGTCGATGGCGACGATCGCGGGATACAAGGCCGTGCTGCTTGCGGCCAACACGCTGCCGCGGATGTTCCCGCTGCTGACGACCGCCGCGGGCACCGTGACGCCGGCCCACGTGTTCATCGTCGGTGTGGGTGTCGCGGGTCTGCAGGCGATCGCGACGGCGCGCAAGCTTGGTGCGGTCGTCGAGGCCTACGACGTGCGGCCCGCGGTGAAGGAGCAGGTGCAGAGCGTCGGCGCGAAGTTCGTCGAGCTGCCGCTCGAGACGGGCGGCGCCGAAGACAAAGGCGGCTACGCCAAAGCGCAGGACGAAGCGTTCTATCAGCGGCAGCGCGACATGATGGCGCGCGTCGTGGCTGGTAATGACGTGGTCATCACGACGGCTGTCGTGCCGGGGAAGAAGGCGCCGGTCCTGGTCACCGCCGACATGGTGCGCGGCATGGCGCCAGGCTCAGTCATCGTCGATCTTGCGGCCGAGCGCGGAGGCAACTGCGAGCTGACGCGCCCGGACGAGGTCGTCGTCGAAAAAGGGGTGACCATTCTCGGGCCCACGAACCTGCCGTCGACGGTGCCCTATCACGCCAGTCAGATGTACGCGAAGAACATCACCACGTTCCTGCTGCATCTGGTGAAGGACGGCGCGGTGACACTGGATCCCTCCGATGAGATCACGCGCGACACGTTGATCGCGCAGGGCGGAGAAGTGGTGAACGCGCGCGTGCGCCAGGCGCTCGGCTTACCCGAGCTCGTCACGAGTTCTTGAACAGAAGATCAGAAGATCAAAAGAGCTGTTTTCACTGTCCCAGCTTGGCGTTGCTCAGCGTGAGGATGAACGAGCCGACGCTCAGCTCTGATTGCAGCTTTACGGGCAGGCGGCTCGGCGTATCGCTGATCCACAGGTGAATCGGGCGGCCGCTTGGCTGGCCCGTGTCGTCGGTCAGCGTGGTCCGCAGCCGGAATGCCTGGAACGGTCCCGCCTCGGTTTTCACGGCCTCGGTTCCCACGACGGTGACTAGTGCGCGGTAGCTGCGCCCACCGGTGCTGACCGGAATCGTTTCCTTCGCGCCGACTTTCAGTGGCAGCGCCCGCATGACGTAGATCGCCGACAGCGCATCCTGCGTGAACGCGGGGACAGAGAATTCACGCTTGCCGCTTTTGGCGGTGACGTGCTCGAACGTGGCCTTGCGCGCGGCGTTGTTGAAGGTGGTCACCTTCATCTGATGCCGCTGCCCTTCCTCGCTATACACGCCTGCTCGCTGCGGGAGCAGCGTGTAGACATCCATAAGTACGTCCGCCTTGTAGTAAAGGGTGTAGAGCTTTGCCATCAGCGGGGTTGGACGCGCTTCGGCGACGACGTAATAGGCGACCGAGTTATAGGAAGGGCGCTTCGCCTGCACGTGCATGGTGACCGTGCCGGCCGTGACATAGGTGGAATACGACACGTCGTAGGTGAGCACCTCACCGGTGCGGAACGGCACGCGCACTTCGCCGCGCGGTTTGGCTGGTGACGCCGGGGCGGGTTTCCGTGTGGTGGATTGTCCGAGAAGGCCCTGCGCGCCGAAGAGGCACGCGAGGACGAGCGCGACCCGAAATGTCATCCGACTTTCCAGCCGTCTTCCTGAAGCCGGCGCATCTGATCAGCTGATTTTTCGATGACTTCTGTGGGGTTGGCGATCCGCTCCACGCGCTTCTGGCCCGATGACGAGGTCATCACCAGCAGGAAGCCCTCTGCGTCGCGGCAGATTTCGTAGGCGATTTTCTCGCCGCCCCGATCGAAGAGCCAAATCACC
>CAYHHH010000115.1:5882-7904 GCA_964356125.1 uncultured Bifidobacteriaceae bacterium
TCGAGAAACGAGCGCATGAACACGGGCCAGCGCAGCGCGGGCAGGATGCGCGGCGCGATACCGCCGCCGAGATACAACCCGCCGGTAGAGAGCACGGTGAGCGCCAGGTTGCCTGCGGATGCGCCGTACGCCGACACAAACACCTCGAGCGTGCGTGCACAGGACGCGCACGCGCCCTCGAGCGCCGCGCGCGAGATCGCCGCCGGCAGGTCGTCCGATGGCGGCATCGGGGTGAGAGCGGCGCACTGATGCGGATGCAGCATCCGGTGGATGTTCGCGAGGCCCGGTCCCGACACCACGCGCTCGACGTCGACGCGGCCGTACTCCTTGATCAACGCCGCGGCGAGCGCCTGTTCGTCGGCGTTGCGCGGTGCGAAGTCGACGTGCCCGCCTTCAGATGCGCGCGGCACCAGACGTCCGTCGACGCGCGGCAGCGTGGCGATGCCGAGGCCGGTGCCCGCGGCAATCAGCGCGACGTTGCCGTCCGCATCCGCCTGCCCTTCGTGCAGCACTTCAATCTCGTCGGGCGCGAGCACAGGCACCGACCACGCCAGCGCCTCGAGATCGTTGAGCAGATAGGCCCGCGGAACAGGCACCTCGACGCGCAGCGCGTCGAGGTCGACGACCCACGGCACGTTCGTCAGTTGCGCGCGCGTTCCGGTCACGGGACCTGCCACGCCGAAGCTCGCGGCCTCGATATCCGCCGGCTTGGTCGACGTCTCGCGAAGAAACTGGACGCACAGCGCGCCGAGATCGGGAAAGTCGAGCGTGCGGTACGAGCGGACCTCGACGGCGCCGGGGCGCTCGGCCCCGCGCGTGAAGAGGCCGAGAAAGGTTTTCGTTCCGCCGACGTCGCCTGCAAGCAGCATCGCTGACGATTGTACCGGCCAGAGCGCTTGACTTCTACCCGTCCCTACTGCACATTGCTCGCACGTTGACCCCGCAGCCTCCAGAGCTCCCGCTGGCCAATCAGCTCGTCGTCTTTACCGGCAAACTGTCGTCGCTCGGCCGCAAGGAAGCCCAGGCGCTCGTGATCCGCCTTGGCGGATCCGCCGCTGATGAAGTGAACGCTAAGACAACACTCGTCGTCGTGGGCGCCGAAGGCGGCGCCCACGCGGAGAAAAGCCAGAAGCAGAAGAAGGCCGAAGACCTGGGCGTGCGCGTCATCAGCGAGAACGACTTCTGCCGGATGGCCGGCATTCAGCCGCCCGAAGATCTCAAGCAGCAGTACTACGGGCAGCGCGATCTGCTGAGCATGTATCCGGGTCTGCGCGAAGACCATCTTCGCTACTTGCAGAAGTGGGGTCTGATTCGTCCGGTCATGCGCACCCACACCGAGACGTATTACTCGTTTTCAGACCTCTTGCTGATTCGACAGGTCAGCTCCGAGCTCGGATCCGCGCCGTTCCGCGCCATCCTGCGATCGCTGCAGGCCGAGCGCAGCGGGCAGCTGACGTTCGATTTCCGCATCGACGCCGAGCCGGCGCGCATCATCAAACTGAAGCGGCCCAAGCCGAAAGAGATCGGCAAGGAACCGGGCAAAGACACCGCCGTGCCGATGACGTCTCCGCAGACGCTGGCGGAGGAATATTTCATGAAGGCGTCGGCGCTCGACGTGGACGAATCACGCCACAACGCCGCCGCGACCTGGTATCGCAAGGCGCTCGAGATCGATCCGTATCTCGTGCCGGCGCTGATCAATCTCGCGAACATTCACTACGGCAAGGATGAACTGGCCGAAGCGCAGGCGCTCTACGAACGCGCGATTGGCCTCGATCCGGATTTCTTCGAGGCGCACTTCAACCTGGGGAACATCTACCACGACCTCGGCCGCTTCACGGAAGCGGCGAGCTGCTATCGCACGGCGCTGGGCCTCAACGGCCAATACGCCGACGCGCACTTCTACCTGGCGATTACGCTGGAAAAGACCGGGCACTCGCTCGAAGCGAAGCCGCACTGGCGCGCGTATCAGTCGCTTTCGCCGAATGGGGAATGGGTGGAGCTGGCGAGGGAGTTCTCTGA
>CAYHHH010000115.1:8004-13863 GCA_964356125.1 uncultured Bifidobacteriaceae bacterium
GGTCGAACCCGGTCGTGCCGGCCATCGGCTGCACGTCGCGATGCGAGCAGAAGTCGCGCGGGTCGGAATCTTCGGGCGCTTTGCGCCACCGGCAGCTGTGATATTTCTGCACCGCCGCCGACTGCGGCTCTGCTGCCGGCGCCTCTTCAGGCGTCTCGATGCCGAGCGGTCTGGCGAGCGGTGAAGTGGAATCGTCGAACATGTCGTGACCTAGCGCGCGCGGAATGTGATGATGCCGCGGACTGGATCGTAGGGAGAGACCCCCACGGTCACGCGGTCGCCTGGAACGACTTTGATTCGGAAACGCCGCATACGGCCGCTGAGCTGCGCGAGCACTTCGTGGCCGGCGTCACACTGAACGCGATAGAGACCGCCGCTGTGCACTGCTACGACCGTTCCTTGCATGTCGATTAAATCGTCTTTGCTCAAACTGGCTAGAAATCCTTTCAGCAGAATCCGCCTGCGGGCGGTCCTTTGAGCGATCACTCAGGTCGCGCTCGCAATGATTGTGCCACAAACAGCGGTCAGTCGCTCAATTTTCGCACCGCGGATTCGACCTGCGCGGTTAAGTCTACGTAATCATCACCACTGAGCTGCATCGGCGGGCCGAAGATGACGCGGACAGGCCCCGGCGTGGCCATCTTCCACGTGTGGTGGAGGACCCGATCGATGCCTTCCAGACGGATAGGGATCACCGGCACGCCCAGTCGCGCAGCCATCATGCCGACGCCCGGCCGAAACGGCGCGATCTCGCCACGGTCGGTGCGCTTGCCTTCAGGAAAGATGAGCACCGAGAAGCCGTTGCTGATCAGGTCGCCCGCATACCGCAGCGTCTGGCGCGCGCCCGCCTCGCGTTGCGGCAGCGGAAACGTATTGAAGACCGCGGCCGAGAGGTAGTACTCGAGGCTTCTCGTGAAACGTTTACCCCGCGAATACCCCTCGGGGAAGAAATGCGCCTTGAAGAATTCTTTCGCCATTGCGGTGGCAACGTGGCGCCGCCATGTGCCAGGCAGCGCGGCGAGGATCACCGGCACATCCATATGGCTCTGATGATTCGAGGCGAAAATCACCGGCCCCTTCACGTCGCGCAAATGCTCCAGCCCGTCGACTGTGATCCACGCGAAGGCGCGCGTGAGGGGAAGCAGGAACCCCGGCAGCGCGACCGCGCGCAGCGCGCGGAACGGCAGCGCGCGATTCCACGACGGAAAGTCCACTGGCTCCGGAGCCGGATCGGCGGTGGCCGGTGCCGTCGTCAGCCGCTCGAGATCGGCGACGGTTTTCACATTCGAGAACGCCGTTTCGTCGATCGTCGTGTTGAGCGCCTCTTCGAGCGCCACCATCATCTCGATGCGCTCGAGCGAGCTCAGCCCCATCTCTTCCAGCGTCGCGCCCGGCTCGAGCGCGCGGCCGCCGGTGTAGCGCGCGATCACCGACTCGACGCTCGTTCCACGCGAGGCAGACGTCGTGGGCGGCGCGCCCGTCTGCAGCCAGGCGCGAATCTCGTGACGCTTCAATTTCCTCGTACCCTCGGTGCGCGGAAGCTCTGCAGCAGGCCAGATCTGCGCGGCGCGGATGCGCTGATGATCCGCGAGCTGCGCGTTCGCCGCCTTGACGACGTCCGCCGCATTCGTGCCCGGCTCGACGATGAGCGCCACCTGCACGCGCTCTTCGCCGTGCTGCGTGACGCCGACGGCCGCTGAATCCTTGACGCCGGCCACCGCGTTCACGACGCGCTCGACGTCTTCCGGAAAGACGTTGAGCCCTTCCGGCGTGACGATCATTTCTTTCTTGCGCCCGCGGATGAACAGGCGCCCCGCCGCGTCGAGCTCGCCGACGTCGCCTGTGTGGAACCAGCCATCTTCGAACGCCGCGCCTGTCGCCTCGGGCGCGCCGTAGTACCCGGTCGTCACGTTTTCGCCGCGCACGAGAATTTCGCCGTCGGGCGCAATCTTGATGTCGACGCCCGCGATCGCCTTGCCGACCGATCCCTTGCTCGTCGAAAACGGATGGTTCAGCGTCACGATGGGCGCCGTTTCCGTCAGGCCGTAGCCCTGAATGACGACGAATCCCAGGCGTCCCCAGAATGATTCGAGTGCCGGCTCCAGCGGCGCGGCGCCGACGACGAACGACCAGAATTTGAGGCCGAACAGGCGGTGCACCGCGCGGTACCGCCACCACCGCTTCGCGACGCTCTCTTTTTTCTCCGGCACCAGGCGCACGTCGGGATACAGCCGCGCGACGTGATCGGCCAGCACGTCGAGAATTTTCGGCACTGAGACGAGCACCGAGATGCGCCGGGTTTTGACCTGCCGCGCGATTTCGTGCGGGTTGAAGCCGCGCATGAACACGACGGTGCCCTGCAGCATCGGGGGCACGAAGGTGGCCATGGCCTGCCCGAACATGTGGCTGAGCGGCAGGAGGTTCAAGAAACGGATGGGGAAGAACGGGCGCCCGTATTTCCTGTATTTCCGGACCTCTTTTTCGACGGGGATGATGTTCGCCAGAACGTTCCGGTGGGTGAGGACAACCCCTTTCGGCTCGGCGGTCGCGCCCGAGGTGAAGATGATCTCGACGATGTCGTCGCGCGTGACGGCGACAGGTGTGAACCCCGACGAATCGAGCGCGCGAAAATCGATATCGGACAGTTTCCACGCGCGTTCAGAGCTAATCCCGAATCCCCAATCCCTAATCCCATCAGGCGAGACGTCGTCACCGAGCAATAGGATCTTTGCATCGACGATACGCGCGACGTGTCCGAGAAAATCCTGCGACGCGCGAAAGTCGATCGGCACCGCGATCGATCCGTTCAGCAGACATCCCCACAGCGCGATGATCCACTCGGGCCGGTTCTCGCTCCAGAAGACAACTTTGTCGCCTTTGCCGAGGCCCGCACTTTGCAGGCGCGCGGCAAATCCGCGCGCGGCCCTTGCCGTTTCTTCGTACGTGTAAGATCGCGCGCGATACCCGTCGTCGTACGCGAGAAACGTGCCCCGCCCGGCGGAGACATCGGTGAAGAAATCGAGTAAGGTATCTTGACGCATCATGAAGATCTTTCTCACCGGCGCGACAGGATACATCGGCTCCGCTGTGCTGGATGCCGCTCTGCGCGCGAATCATCAGATCACCGCGCTCGTGCGCACGCCGCAGGCCGCCGACGCGCTGGCCTCGCGCGGCGTCACCCCCGTGCTCGGCGATCTCAAGACCGTGAAGTCGTACCGTACGGCGGCTGACGCGCACGACGCGTACATCCACACCGCCGCAGACGCGAGCCCGAAGCGCGAAGAAGTCGATCGCAAAGCCATCGAGACCTTAATGAGCCTGGCGTCCTTCCGTGCCAAGTTCGCGCCGGTGTCGTTCGTGTACACGTCGGGCATCTGGGTTCTAGGATCGAATGCGCAGCCGATGGACGAGACGGCTCAGGCCAATCCCGGTCAGCTGCTCGGCTGGCGGCCGGCCCACGAGCAGATCGTCCTGCAAGCCGCGGGGCCGAACCTGCGCACGGCGGTCATCCGCCCGGGCGTCGTGTACGGCGGAAATCGCGGGATTGTCTCGGATTTGTTGAAGAATGCGCTGAACGGCCTCATCCGCGTGATTGGCACCGGCGACAACCATTGGCCCCTCGTCTACGACCGCGATCTCGCCGACCTGTACGTGCGTGTCGCGTCGATGCCGGAGGCCTCGGGTATTTATCACGCGAACGACGAAGGGGACGAAACGGTGAATGCCATCGTCGAGGGGATTGCCGGTCATCTGTCGATGACACCCGACGTGCGCCACGTGCCGCTCGAAGAAGGGCGCAAGAAGCTGGGCGCGTATGCCGATGCGCTGGCGCTCGATCAGCGCGTCCGCGGCCCGCGTGCGCGCGCGCTCGGCTGGTCGCCGACGCTGCACTCGGTGGGCACCAACGTGCCGCGGTTGCTCGAAGAATTCCGCCGCGCGCAAGAACGCGCGGCCTGAGTGAGCTCTTCGTCACCCATGGAGAAGACCTGTGTCGTCTGGCTGACGGGGCTCCCAAGCGCAGGCAAGACTACTCTCGCCCGGCTGCTCGAGGCCGAGTTACGGAACCGCGGCCTCCGGGTCGAGCACCTCGACGGTGACGAGATCCGGACCCGGCTGACCAGGGGGCTGGGCTTCAGCCGGGAGGACCGAGACGAGAACGTCCGCCGCGTCGCCTACGTCGCCCACCTCCTCCAGCGCAACGGCGTCTTCGTGATCACCGCGCTGATCTCCCCGTACCGTCACGCGCGCGATGTGGCCCGCGCCGAGATCGAGGACTTCGTCGAGGTGTACGTGAAGTGCCCGCTCGACGAGTGCGTGCGCCGCGACGTCAAGGGCCTCTACCGCAAGGCGCTCGCCGACCAGATCCCGCACTTCACCGGGGTCTCCGACCCTTACGAGCCGCCGCTCGTGCCCCAGGTCGTGGTCGAGACGGATCGCGAAAGCCCGGCAGAGAGCCTGGCGAAGATTCGCGACGCGCTCATCGCCGGCGGCTACGTCGCCCCGGGTGGCCAGAGGGCGGGCGCCCCGATCGAGAGCCGGCATGGATAGCTGTGTCTCACCGCAAAGACGCGGGGAGCGTCTCAGCGCCTCTGCGGTGTGACATGGCTACTCAGGAGTAGTGTCCGCCTTTAGGCGGACCATCTGCGAAGCTAGCGCAATTCCTTCTTCTGTTGTCTTAATCTCGCCGTCTAACTGCTTCTCGTAAATCTTTTTCAACAGCGCGCCCATGTCGGGGCCCGGCTTCATGCCGAGCTCGAGCAGGTGGCGTCCGAGAAGCAGCGGCTTCGGCGGGCTGCGATCGACCCCGAGCTCCCGCGCGCGTTCGAGAAACCAGTCCATCGCCGTGCAGTCGAAGTTGCCGGGCACCCGGCCGAGACAATCTGACTTCGCTACGCGCGCCAGCAATTCCAGATTGGCCTTCTGCGACAGGCGCCGGAACGCGCCGTCGGTGAGCTCTTCGCGCACCTTATAGAGCATGCCGGGCTTCAGATGGTGCGCCACGAGCCCGAGCACTTGCGCGCGGACGTCCTTGCCGTCGATCGAATGGATGTTGAGGCGATCGAGAAACGCCGACGCCGGCGCGACCCCTTCTTCTTCGTGATTGATCGATCGGATTCGGCCGTCGAGAAACGCCGTGGTCGCCGGCTTGCCGAAGTCGTGCGTCACGGCGCCGAGCATGACGATGAGCCGATCGGCGCGATCGAGATCGTCGATACGCTGACGCGCCTGGTCGATGACCTGGAGCGTGTGCACCCACACGTCGCCTTCCGGATGCCACTCGGGCTCCTGCACGCATCCAACGAGCGCTTTCAATTCCGGAAACAGCTGGTCGACGACACCGAGTTCCAGCGCGAGCGCAAATCCGATTGAGGGGCGCCGCGCGCGAAGCAGCAGCTTCTCGATTTCTCCCCAGACACGCTCCGGCGGCAAATCGTCGAGGCGAATCGCGCGGCACAACGCCTTGGCCTGCTCGTCGAGCGTCATCTCGAACCGCGCCGCAAACTGCACCGCGCGCAGCACGCGCAGACTGTCGTCGCTGAAGGTCGCCGGATCGACCACCTTGAGACGTTTCTCTTCGAGATCGGCGCGCCCGCTGGACGGGTCGAAGTACTCCTCGGTCAGCGGATCCCAGGAGATCGCGTTCACCGTAAAGTCGCGGCGCCGCGCGGCCTCTTCGATCGTCATGGACGGATCGCCTTCGACGACGAAGCCTTTATGTCCGGGGGCGCTCTTGGATTCGCGGCGCGGCAGTCCGACGTCGATGTTGGCGATCTTGTAGACGGGAAAACTCTTCCCGATGGGCTCGACTTTCCCGAACGGCTCGAGGATCGCCGGAAGGTCATGCGCCGGAATGCCGAA
>CAYHHH010000116.1:0-13783 GCA_964356125.1 uncultured Bifidobacteriaceae bacterium
GGAATCTCTTCCCGGAATCTTCGATAAAGCGCGTCTTCCTCGTAATAATTGTTCGCATGACGCCTTTCACCGTAAGCGCCTCTTCGCGGAAGTCAGTTATGCCGGAATCCAGAACTCTCCGATCAACTTCGAGAAAATGCTGCCTCTCGTCTGGCGGAACGTGTTCCGCCAGGGTATTACCTATCACAGCGTCTTCATCCATACCGAAAATATCGTAGAAAGCACGGTTCGCCAGGACGATGCGATGGTCGTTGTCCTTGACGAATATGGGGTCGCCAACCGTGTCGAGAATGGCTCGTAGACGGTCCTGCCCATCCCGCAGCAGCTCTTCCGCCCGCTTGCGCTCGGTAAGGTCGCGGACAATTCCCAGAAAGCGACCGTCGGACATTCGTCTGGCGCTAAGCTCCACCGATACCCGTGTGCCGTCGCTCCGAACGACCTGACGCTCACCAACGATGGTCTTGCCCTGCAGCAGTTCCGGAAAACGCAACGGCATTTTTGCTGAGTCCGCAACCACACTGGCAATCGTGGAGCCGAGCACGTCCGACGCCGTGCGTCCCAACAACTGACACGCAGCGGGATTGGCCTCGACAAATTGACCGTGGCTGTCAGCGACGAATATCCCGTCAGAAGACTGTTCGACGATGCTACGGTACCGCGCCTCGTGCTGCTTTGTTTCCAGAAGCACGACCATCGTCGCGACGACCTGACCGACGTGGCTGCGAATAGGGCTGCACGAGAACGTGAAGTAGGCGTCCTGCTGCTCACCGCCTTGGGCGATGCGAAACAGTTGGTCTTCCACGGTGACCGATTCCCCCCGCGCCATGACTCGCTCAAAGATCGGTGCGTTGAATTCCCATGCCTCTGGCCAGACCTCGCGCATTGACCGGCCCATCGCCCCGGGATGTCTGTGGCCGGCGATGACGGCGTAGGCGTCGTTGTAGATGACGATGGGGTCGCTTCCCCAGAGGGTCGCGATGGGGATGCCGCTCGAGACGGTCAGATTGACGACCGTGCGTAGGTCCTGTGGCCACGCGTGTCTCGGCCCGAGTGGCGTGCCGACCAATCCATCGCGCGAATCAGGTCGCCCGTTCGCCCGCCGCCGAACAGCCACTCCGTCGGAGAGAGTTCGTCGCCCGGATTGGATGGGCGGAAAGGGGCGTCAGGATTCACGGTTCCTCCGAGGTCCAACTAAGGCAGGGTGCAGCCTATCACTGGCTCGCCCGAACGTCATCCGCGCGGCCGCCGACGACGACTCTTCCAATCCTCCACCTACTCAGATACCCCGCCGACCAGGAAGACCGCGCGGGCACCAGCCGACCGCACGGCACCGGATAGTGGAGGACCGGTGCGTCCTCTTGAGGTCTAATAGGGCGCGGCTCGGGAACTCGATCACGGGGCCGAAAGGGGAACGACAGATGCTTCGGCGCATTCGTGACTTGGTGCTGCGCACCAAGATATCGGCCCTCCTGGTTGCACTCACCACAATCGTGTCCGTGGCGTTGGCCGGGTCGCTCTACAGCCTGGCGAGTCGCGCCCTCAACGATTCATTGCGTACGCGCTTGGAGCACGTGGCCGGTACAACCTCACTGCTCCTGCCTCCGGAGCTCATCGACCAGGTCCATGTCTCCGCCGATGCGGGCGGTCAGGCATTCGCGCTGCTGTCCAAGCGTTTGGAGGCCGCGCGTCGGGTCAATCGCCTCAAGTCCGCGTACGTCCTTCGTCAAACCGGCAGCGCGGCCGAGGCGGAATTTGTGGTGGACGTCAGCGAAGGTGTCAGGGCAGCGATCGGTACACGGTATGCCCTGGAGCAGGCCCCTGCAGCGGTGGTGGGTTTCTCGCGACCGAGCACCGACGAGGAGATTGTGGTCGACGAATATGGAGCCACCCTCTCGGGCTACGCGCCGATCGTACGCCCTGACGGCAGCGTGGCGGGGCTGGTGGGCGTCGACATGGACGCGACTGACGTGCTGCTGGCCCAGCGGAAGTTCGCACTGACGTGTGCTGGCATCTTCGTCGGCCTGTTGGTGCTGTCATTGCTGTTGGCCGTTGCATTTGCGCGCGTCGTCACTCGGCCCATCGAAGTGATGACCCGGGGGGTAGAGGCGATCTCCGCGGGCGACCTCGCGTATCGCGTTGCGGTGACCAGCAACGACGAACTGGGACGACTGTCGACGGCCATCAACCGCATGGTGGGGACGCTGGCGGTCTATCTGCCGGTGCGACTCGTCGGACAGATCCTCGGTGGAAACTCCCAACTCGGTCTCGGCGGGCAGCGCACGGCCGTGACGGTCTTTTTCTCCGATATTGCCGGGTTCACCACCATCTCGGAGTCGATGCGGCCCGACGAACTGGTGGCGCTCATGAACGAGTACCTGACCGCGATGTCGGATGTCATCGAGGACGGCGGCGGAACGATTGATAAGTACATTGGCGATGCCATCATGGCATTTTGGGGCGCGCCCGAGCCGACCGAGGACCATGCCCTGTTGGCGTGTGAGGCTGCGCTGCGACAGCTATCCGTTCACGCGAAAGTGAGCGCGGAGTGGCGTCGCCAAGGCAAGCCGGAGTGTCTGTTTCGCATTGGTTTGAATTCGGGCGAGGCGGTGATCGGCAACATGGGATCCGCCCGGCGCTTCAACTATACGGCCATGGGCGACGCGGTCAATCTGGCATCACGGTTGGAAGGCGCCGGCAAAGAATATGGCGTGCGGACGATGGTCGGCGAGGCCACCCGACAGCTGGCCGCCGGGAAGTACGAATTCCGAACGCTCGACCGGCTCACCGTGAAGGGCAAGACCGTGCCGGTCACTGTCTTCGAGTTGATTGGCAGGACGGGCGAGTTGGACGCGGGCACCATCGAGTTCCGCGACACCTTCGAGCGGGGCCTCGCAGCCTACTTCGACCAACGCTGGGACGTCGCCACGGCAGAGTTTGCGCGAGCCCGCGCCCTCCGCCCCACCGACGGACCCTCTGCGGTGTTCATGGACAGAACTGAAGAGTTCCGCCTGCATTCACCCGGTCCCGGCTGGAACGGGGCCTACTCGATGTTGCACAAGTAGCTTTGCGGAGAGGTCCCATGCGAGAGTTCACCATTCCCCTGACGCGCCGTCACTTTCTTTCCGGGATGGCCGTGCTCGGCGCAACCCCCTGGATGCGGGGCGTCTCGGCCTGGACGGCCCAGGAGACGCCCACCTTCACCGGCGACAACTTCGAACTGGCCCATCAGCTGCTCATGGACCCATCCGACGTCCTGTCGAAGGGCACGCCGCAGGTGCATCCCGCGCTCTACGACACGATCGTCGTCGGCGGCGGTATCTCGGGACTGGTGTCGACGTACCGGTTGCGAAAGCGGAACGTGATCCTTCTCGAACGCGATGCCGTGGTGGGCGGTGTGGCGAAGAGCGCGTCGTGGCAAGGCATCGAGTACGCGCTCGGTGCCGCCTACATCCTCGACCCTGACCCCGACAGCACGGACCCGCGCGAAAAAATCGGGTTCGACCTGCTCGAGGAACTCGACCTCCGGAAGCGCGACGACGACCTGCGCAACGATCGCCGGCTGCCGCGTCGGCTTGCCGGCGACGGCACCCACTGCCACTTCAGCAGCCGCCGCGTCGTCCCCGAGGCCGAGATCTACACCGCGCGCAACACGCGGTTCTTCGAGCACGTCCTCGAATCCGACAGCTTCCCGTCGGTGCCGCCAAAGAATCCCGCGCTGGTCGATGCCCTTGATCGTGTTTCGTTCAGCGCATTCCTGACGGACGCCGCACTGCAGCGGAAGATCTACGGGAGCACGGTCGGCCCCATCTCGCGGCTCGGCCGGGAAGCGATCGAGTACTACTGCTGGGGCGCGTTCGGAACAAGCGCGAAGGAGACGTCGGCGTACCACGGCCTTAACTTCTTCGCCGCCGAGTTCGGTGGCGCGCTGGTGTTTCCGGGCGGCAACGCATTCATCGCCAAGCGCCTCGCCGAGCGCATCACGCGCGACAACCCGACGGCGATCAGGACGGGGACGTGGACGCTGCGCGTCGAGCGCCAAGGCGACCACTTCGCCGTGACGACGTGGGAAGGCGGGGCGCTGTTCACGTACCGCGCGCGTTCTGTCGTCATGGCGACGCCGCTGTTCCTTGCGCCGACCATCGTCCCGTCACTGTCCGAGGAGCAGCGTCGGGCCATCGCCACGCTCGAATACCATGCGTATGTCGTCGCCAACGTGCTGCTGCGACGGAACGCCGACGCGATCTTCACGCTGCCCGGTCTGCGCGCAGGCTACGAGCTCACGCGCGTACATGGCGTCGATATCGCCACCATGCCGACGCAGGATCTGTCGGCGAGCAAGGTGTACTCCGACGCGACGTTGGCCGACTTCGTCGTGGGACGACATCCGACACACGCTGTGCTCACGGTCTACCGGCCCTATCCGTATGCGGACGGCCGGGCGGAGGTGTTCGGCGCGAGCTATGCCGAGATCGAGCGCGAGGTGCGGAGGGAAGTGCTCGCCGGCCTCGGTCCGCACGGACTCCGAGCGACCGACATCGAGAGTGTGCAGTTGTGCCGGTGGGGACACCCGATGATCGTCACGCGCCCCGGGCAGATGGCCGACGGCACGCTCCGGAAGGCGGGCCAATCGCAGTCGGGCCTGTACTTCTGCCACACCGACACGATGGGCGCACCGGCGTACGAGAACGCGCTGGCGGCGGCACATGATGCGGTGGCGGCGGTGACGGCGCACCTGGGGCGATAGCCTCTTCATACCGGAAGAATACGACCCGTTCTTCCTTCCAACTTCCCACTGGCTTGTTTCGCCTTCCAGGCCGCGAGCACCGCCGCTTCGCGCTCTGCGGAGATGCCTGAGATCTTCCCGGTGGCGAGCGCTTCCTGCTCGGCAGCCGGACGCTGCTTGTGCCAGTCGACTGTGTCCTTCGCCGTGGTGGCGAGCGGACGGTAGGTGAGTCCCTTCGCGACCGCCTTCGCACTCGAACGCTGTGAGAATCCCGGACGCCCCTTTGGCGAAATCCAGACGGGCATGTTGCTCCAGCCGTTCACCTTCTGCTCGCGCAGAAAGTCAGCCGGCACCCACGTGAACTGCGCGCCTGATGTTGTGATCGCTTTGATGCCGTAGAGCATCTCCGCGATCGACAGCGGCTTGTCGGGGCCGCTCGCGTTGTAGATGCCCACTTCCTTCGCTTCGATCATGCGGATCGTCCACTCCGCCAGATCGCGCGCGTCGATGATCTGCACCGGATCGGTCGGATCACCCGGCGCCATGACCTCACCGCCTGTGTCGATGCGCACCGGCCAGTAGGTGAAGCGATCCGATCGATCGAGCGGCCCGACGATGAGGCCGGGACGGATGATGAGCGACATGCCGGGGTAGGTCTTCTCGACTTCCTTTTCGGAATAGGCCTTCAGCGCGCCGTAGTATCGCGAGCCGTTGGCCGGCGTGATGTCGTACGGATCCACGCCCGCCGGCATCGTCGCCAGCGTGTCGTTCTCGTCCTTCCACGCCACGCTGTCGTCGGTGTAGACCGACTGTGTGGAGATGTAGACGTAGTGCTTCACGTGGCCCTTCAGATACTGGCCGACGTTGCGCACCCAACCGGGGAACGTCGTCGGGATGTCGAGGACCGCGTCGAACGAGTGGCCCTTGAGCGCGCTCACGTCCGCGTTGAGGTCGCCGATCAGTTGATCGACGGAACCCTTGAACAGATCGGGCCGGGTCTTGTTGCGGTTGAGCAGCGTGACTTTGTGTCCGCGCGCGAGCGCGTATTCGACGGCTTCGGGCCCCGTGAACCCTGTGCCGCCAATGATCAGCAGATTGAGCGACGCCGCGGCCTTGCCGACCGTGGGTTTCTGCAGGCCCGGCAGCCGCGCGGGTGTCTGCGCGTGCGCGGAGAGGCGGCCGGCGGCGAGGGCCGTGCCGACGGTGGCGAGGGTGGACGACGTGATGAACGTGCGACGCGACGTGGACATGGACAAAGGGTAGAAGGGGTCAGAGCCGTTTTCCACAGGTTTCAACAGTTTGGGGACACAGGTCCTCAAAAGTGGACCTGTGTCCCCAAACTGTTGAAACCTGTGGAAAACGGCTCTGACCCCTTAGACTTTGCACGACGTGCTTGAACCTGTCCTGATCTCCTTCGTCACCTGGCGCCGTGTCGCGTTGGGGGCCGGCGCCGGCGCCGTCTTTGGCATCGTCCTGACGGCGTTTCTGGCCCTGACTGGTGTGCTGTCGATCGCGCCCGGCACCGTGCCGGCCGCGCGCGTGCTCGCCGAGTCGCTGACCCGCGCCTGTGAGCAGCTCGTGCCGTGGCTGCTGTTGTGGCTGATCGTCCTGCCCGCGCTCCTGCGCGTGCGGTTCGCGCAGCCGTGGCTCGCGCTCCTGCTCTACACCGCACTGGCCATCGTCCTGATCCCGCGCGCGATCGATGTCACCGTCGAGTCTTCGTCCCAGCTGGTCGCTGTCGGCCTCTTCGCACTGGTCACCGGACTGCCCATCGTCCGTGCCAACGACGTGTGGCTGTCCGCGTCGTTCCTCGCGGCCCTGCACATCGTCACCGCCTCGGTCGCCGGACTGCCGTTCGGCAGCAGCGCCGGAGTCGGCATCTTCGACGCGCGGCTCACCGGTGACGTGCTGTTGACCGGCGATCGCATGGGCCCGGTCTTCGGCATGTTCGGCATGCTGGGCCTGGCGTGGCTGGCCGGCGCGATGTTGCAGCACCAGCGCCTGGTCTTTGCCGGCACCGAGCGGCTGTGGCGCTCGCGCCGCGACGCGCTCGCTGATTTCGCGTTCGGCCTCGCGATCGCCGCGGCGGCCGTCTCCGTGATGTTCATGGCGATGCTCGTGACGCAGCAGTCGCGCGTTGCCGGCGTGACGCCGTCCCTCAGCGCACTGTCAGTGTCGTTGTCGACGAGCCTGCCCGCGGCCGTCGCGATGCAGTGTCTGTATTCGTATGTCCTCGTCAGCGTGCTGATGCTGCTCGTGCGCCGCGGGTGGATCGCCGTGCTGCTCGCCACCGCTGTCGCGGTCGGCGACCATCTGATGGCGCCGGGCACGACGATGTTCACCGCCGCGGGCGCCGGCGCGATGACGCTCGCCGGCGGCGCCGCGTTTGTGGCGACGGGCCGTCTCTGGATGCCGATCGCGTTGATCTACGGCTGGCGGCTGTTCGAAGGCCCGGTCTTTGGCTTTGCCTCCGGCGGAATGGTCACGGCGCAGTCGTGGTTCCGTCAGGACATCCTGCAATACACCGCACTGAGCGGCGGCGTGCACGGCCCGGACGCAAGCGTCTTCGGCATTGTGGCCAAGCTGCTCATGGCGGCGGCGGTCATCTTCTTCTTCGCGCGAAGGGATCAACAGTGAAGTACCGACGACTCGGACGCACAGACATGACGGTGTCGTCCATCAGCTTCGGCGCATGGGCGATCGGGGGATCGTGGGGCGCGGTCAGCGATGACGACTCGATGCGCGCGCTGCACGCCGCCATCGACGCGGGCGTGAACTTCATCGACACGGCCGACGTGTACGGCGACGGCCGCAGCGAGCGATTGGTGGCGCGCCTGAAGCAGGAGCGGCCGAACGACACGATCTACGTGGCGACCAAAGCGGGGCGGAAGCTGCCGGCTCAGACGCGCGACGGCTACTCGCGCGCCAACCTCACGGATTGGATCGACACCAGCCTCAGCAACCTCGGCACCGACACGATCGATCTGCTGCAACTGCATTGCCCGCATCCCGACGTCTACGACGCGCCCGAAGTGTTCGGCATCCTCGACGATCTCGTCGCGGCGGGGAAACTGCGGCACTACGGCGTCAGCGTCGAGACGGTGGATGAAGCGATGCGCGCGATTCGGCATCCGCACGTGCAGACGGTGCAGATCATCTTCAACATGTTCCGCATGAAGCCGGCTGACGCGTTCTTTGCGGCGGCCGAGGCGCAGCAGGTTGGCATTCTCGCGCGCGTACCGCTCGCGAGTGGTCTTCTCACGGGCAAACTCTCGCGCGCGTCGACCTTTGCGGCCGATGATCATCGCGGGTTCAATCGCCACGGTGAGATGTTCGACAAGGGCGAGACCTTCTCGGGCGTGCCGTACGACGCCGCGCTCGACGCCGTCGACGCGCTGCGTGCGCTCGTGCCGGCCGGCATGACGATGACGCAGTTCGCGCTGCGCTGGATTCTGATGTTCGATGCGGTGACGTGCGCGATTCCCGGCGCGAAGCACGTGCAGCAGGCGCGTGACAACGCCGCCGCGGCCGATCTGCCCGCGCTGAGCGCTGAAACGATGTCGGCGGTAGCGGAGATCTACGACACGCGCATCCGCGCGCTGGTGCACGACCAGTGGTAGAGGCCGCGAACGCCTCCTGTGCGCCGCAGCTGAAAGTGCGGTGGGGCGTACTCGGCGTGGCGAAGATTGCGGCGCAAAAGGTGATTCCCGCGATGCAGACGTGCGCGCGCGCGACGGTTGCGGCGATTGCGTCTCGGGACATCGACAAGGCCGATCTCGCGGCCGTCGCCCTCGGCATTCCGGCCTCGTACGGCAGCTACGAAGAGCTGCTCGCGGATCCCGACATCGACGCGATCTACATCCCGCTGCCGAATCACCTGCACGTGGAGTGGGCGACGCGCGCAGCCGACGCGGGCAAGCACGTCCTCTGCGAGAAGCCGATCGGTCTGACAGCCGCGGATGTGCGCGCGCTGATCGCGGTGCGCGATCGCACCGGCGTGATGATCCAGGAAGCGTTCATGTATCGCGCGCACCCGCAGTGGCGCCGGGCACTCGAGATCGTGCGCTCGGGGCGTCTCGGCGAGATCCGCGCGGTCTCCGGCGCCTTCAGCTACAACAACCCCGACCCGGCCAACATCCGCAACCTCGGGCCGCTTGGCGGAGGCGGCCTGTACGACATCGGCTGCTATCTGGTGAACAGCGCGCGTATGCTCTTCGGCAGCGAGCCGCGGCGCGTGCGCAGTCTGATGGCTCGCGATCCGCGGTCCGGCGTCGATCGATTGACGTCGATGCTTCTGGAATTCGAGCAGGGCCACGCCATCGGTGTGTGCGGCACTCAGCACGTGCCCTATCAACGGATTCAGATCTTCGGCACACAGGCGCGGCTCGAGATCGAGATCCCGTTCAACTGCTGGCCGGACCGTCCCACGCGGCTCTTCCTCGACAGCGGGGCCGACCTGGCCGGCAGCTCGATCGAGACCATCGAGATTCCCGCGGCCAATCAGTTCGCGATTCAATGCGAGGAGCTGTCCGAGGCGATCCTGACGCGCGCGGCCACGCCCTACCCGCTCGAAGACTCGCTCGCCAACATGGCCGTCATCGAGGCGGTGATAACGTTGAGCGAATGATTTCGTTCAACAAGATCAGCAAGCAGTACGGCAAACAGATCCTGTTCGTCGACGCCTCGTTCCAGCTCAACCCGGGGGAGAAGTGCGGTCTGGTGGGCCCGAACGGGTCCGGCAAGACCACGCTCTTCCGCATGATCATGGGCGAAGAGACGGTCGATGACGGCGACGTGTCCGTGCCGAAGAAGCTGACCGTGGGCTACTTCCGCCAGGACATCGAAGAGATGGAAGGCCGGTCGGTGATCGACGAAGCGATCGCGGGCAGCGGCCGCCTGGGCGATCTGCATCACGAGTTGAACGATCTGCAGAACGCGATGTCTGATCCGGCGCGCGTCGATGACATGGACGCGATCCTGGCGCGGTTCGGCGAAGTGCAGGAGGAATACGACCACCTCGGCGGCTACGCGCTCGAAAGTCAGGCGCGCGAAGTGCTGCACGGCCTCGGCTTCGAGGATGACCGCATCGACGGCGATGTGGGCGCGCTCTCGGGCGGTTGGAAGATGCGCGTCGCCATGGCGCGCGTGCTGCTCGGTCGGCCCGACGTCCTGCTGATGGACGAACCGACCAACCACCTCGACATCGAGTCCATCGTCTGGCTCGAGAACTTCCTCAAGACCGTGCCGGCCGCGTTGCTGATGACCTCACACGACCGCGACTTCATGAACCGCATCGTGACGAAGATCGCCGAGATCGACGACGGCGAAATCACGTCCTACTCGGGCAACTACGACTTCTACGAACGCGAGCGTGGGCTCCGCGAAGCGAATCGCGAGGCGGCGTTCGCGCGCCAACAGGCGATGTTCGCGAAAGAGCAGCGGTTTATCGAGCGGTTCAAGACGCACGCGGCCAAGGCCGCACAGGTGCAGAGCCGTGTGAAGGCGCTCGACAAGATCGAGAAGATCGAGCTGCCGAAGCGCCGCGTGGTCGTCAACTTCGACTTCCGCGCGCCGCCGCGGTCCGGCGACGACGTGGCGGCGATCAAGGGGCTGACCAAGGCGTACGGCGCGCGCAAGATCTACGAGAACTTCAACATGCAGATTCAGCGCGGCGAGCGCTGGTGCGTGATGGGCAAGAACGGCGCGGGCAAGAGCACGCTGCTGAAGATGCTGGCCGGCGCGCTCGAGCCGGACGCCGGTGAAGTGAAGCTCGGCGCGAGCCTCAAGATGGGCTACTTCGCGCAGCAGTCGCTGCAGCTGCTCAATCCGGACCTGACCATCTGGGAACAGATGCAGAATGACTTTTCACAGGAGTCCATCGGCTCGCTCCGCAGCCTGCTCGGCGCGTTCCAGTTCTCCGGCGACGAGATCGACAAGAAGATCCGTTCACTGTCCGGCGGTGAGCGCTCGCGGCTGGTGATCGCGCGCATGCTGTTGTATCCGCCCAACTTCCTCGTGCTCGATGAGCCGACGAACCATCTTGATCTCGCGACCAAGGACATGCTCATCAACGCGCTGAAGGACTTCGAGGGCACGATGATCTTCGTCTCGCACGACCGCGCGTTCCTGCGCGGACTCAGCAACCGCGTCATCGAGCTCGGCGGCGAGAGCGGCACCGATTCGCATCCGTTCATCTATCCGGGGTCGTACGTCGAGTACGTCGCGCGGACCGGTCACGAAGCGCCGGGCGTGCACGCCTGAGCACGCGCGGTGCCGCGTGCGGTGGATGCTAGACTCTTCGCCATGCAACAGGGACGGATGTGGAGCGCGCTCCTGGCGGCGCTGTGGCTGGCCGCGTGCGGCTCGTCGTCTCCCGCTGCCCCCTCGGACGGGAGCGGTGGGTCGACCGCGTCGACGACAGGCCGGTTCCAGACAACGGGTCGTCTGATCGACGCGCTTTCGGGCGCGGCGGTGCCCGGCGTCACGCCAACGAGTTCGGAGACGCGTCAAACCTACCTGTCGGCCACTGACGCGAACGGCGCGTTCACGCTCGGCGTCGACTCGGCGGGCTCGGGCGGCCTGGCCTTCAGTTTCAGCGGACCGTCGATCGTGACCCGGCAGACGTTTGTGAAAGTGCCGGGCGATGCGGTCACGATTACCACGATTCCGAAAACGTTCGATCTGGCCGCGTTCGATGAGCTGTGCCGGTCCACGATGCTCTCGCGGTGGACCTCCGCGCCACCGCTGGTGCTCCAGACGCAGACGCTGCAGTTCAGCAACGCCCACGAGTCAGCGTTCACCGCCATTGGCGAGACGATGGCTGACGCTGACGCGACGGCACTGATCGGCGACCTGACGTCGGCGCTCCCGCAGTTGACCGGCAGCCAGTTCGGCGGCTTCGCCGGCACGACCCGCGTGACCAGTGCGGCCGGCGCGAGCGTCGCGATGCTGGTGGAGGGACGGATCACCGTGGGCCGTTTCGCCGGTCTCTCTGCGGCGGTTGGCAGTGTCGGGCTTTCACGCTGGCTGTTCCGGACTGACGGCGTGGTCGTCGGTGGCGTGATCATGCTCGACCGCGATTTCGATCGGTCGTCCGCGGCCACCGTGCGGGCGATCCGGATGCACGAGCTCGGCCACGCGCTCGGCTACAACCATGTCACGTCGCGAACGTCGGTGATGAATCCGATTCCGGTGTCCGAGCCGAATGCCGGCGATCTGGCCGCCACCCGGCTGGCGTTCCAGCGGCCTCCGGGCAACAAGACCCCCGATATCGACCCGAGTGGCTACTCAACCAACAGCCTGCGACTCGTCTGGACGGCGCCCATTCGCTGATAGAATCTGGCCGCCCCGAGGGTGGCCCCATGAAACTGTCGTCCGTAGTGAAACGTGTTCTGGTCGTCGCATTGGTTGCGTCGGCTCCGATCGCTCTGCTCGCGCAGCAGGGCAAGTCTCCGACGAAAGCCAAGGCTCCGGCCAAGCTGACCAGCGCGGACCTCGCGCTGGCGAAGCCCGGCCGCGACCCCAATCAGCCGATCGACGAGGCCTACACGGCCGGCATCAAGAAATACACGACGGAGCCGTTCTTCCTGTCGCCGGTCGTGGATTACATGCCCGCGATGAAGGGCATCCCGACGCCGTGGGCCGTCCTGGGCGACGTGGCCGGCGCCGAAGGCAAGCTGCCGAACTCGAAGGAAGTCTACGAGTACATGCGCCAACTGGCGAAGGCACTGCCGGGGCGCGTGAAGGTCTACACCATCGGGCAGACCGAAGAAGGCAAGGACATGCTGGCGGTGGCCGTGGCCTCCGAGGCTTTGATGGCGAAGCTCGACGCGAACAAGGCGGACCTCGCGAAGTTGGCCGACCCGCGCACGATCAAGCTGGACGACGCGGTCGCTGATGAGATCGCCAAACGCGCGGCGCCGATCTACTACATCACCGGCGCGATTCACTCGACCGAAGCCGGCGCGCCGTCGGCGCTGATGGAACTGGCGTATCGCGTGGCCGTGGACGACGCGCCGTACGTGCGCAACATCCGCGAGAACGTGATCACGCTGATCACGCCGATCGTCGAAGTGGACGGGCGGGACCGCGTGGTCGACCTCTACGAGTACCGCAAGAAGCACCCGAAGGATCAAGTCAACGGCGCGCTCTACTGGGGCAAGTACGTGGCGCACGACAACAACCGCGACGCGATGGGCATGACGCTCAAGCTGACCGAGAACGTGCTGAACACCTACGTGGACTGGAAAGCCCAGGTCCTGCACGACCTGCACGAGTCGGGCTCGTTCCTCTACGACAACACGATCGGCGACGGACCGTATAACGCGTGGCTCGATCCGATTCTGACCAACGAGTGGCAGATGATCGGCTGGAACAACGTGAACGAGATGACCCGCATGGGCATGCCCGGCGTCTACGCGTTCGGCACGTTCGACACGTGGTCGCCCGGCTACCTGATGTTCATCGCCGCGACCCACAACGGGATCAGCCGCCTCTACGAGACCTTCGGCAACGGCGGCACCGGCGACACGCAGGACCGCACGCTCTCAGCCAACGAGACCGCGCGCACGTGGTACAAGCAGAACCCGCCGCTCTCGCGCGTGCGCTGGTCGCTGCGCAACAACAACAACTACGAGATGACGGGGTTGCTGGTGTCGCTCAACTACGTCGCCAACAATCGCGTGTATTTCCTACGCAACTTCTACGAGAAGAGCAAGCGGTCGATCATCAAGGCGAAGACCGAAGGCCCGGCGGCCTACGTGTTCTCGGCGAATGACCCGCGGCTCGGCTCGCAGTCGGAGCTGATGCGGATTCTGCAGAAGCAGCGCGTGGAAATTTCACGCGCGACCGCGCCGTTCAGCGTGCAGGTGCGCGCGGCGGTGACGGCGGCTCCGGCGGCGGGCGGCAACGGTCGCGGCGCCGCCGGCGGCGGTGGCGGACGTGCGGGCGGCGGTGGCCGCGGCGCAGGCGGCGGCTCGGCCGCCCCGGCGATGGAGACGAAGGAATTTCCGGCCGGCTCCTACATCGTCCGCATGGACCAGCCGTATTCGCGCATCGCGG
>CAYHHH010000117.1:0-9479 GCA_964356125.1 uncultured Bifidobacteriaceae bacterium
CACCGATCCGACCACCGGCGGCGTCACCGCGAGCTTCGCGATGCTCGGCGACGTGAACATCGCCGAGCCCGGCGCGCTGATCGGTTTCGCCGGCCCGCGCGTCATCGAGCAGACCATCCGCCAGAAGCTGCCCGAGGGATTTCAGCGCAGCGAGTTCCTGCTCGAGCACGGCATGCTCGACCTCATCGTCGATCGCCGCGACATGAAGGGCACCATCGCGAAGGCGCTTCGATTCATGGGACAGCATCCAGTCGAGACGGCCCAGCCCATGTCTGAAGCTGTCGCGGAGCCCTAAGGTTCCAAGTTCCGGTTCCGAGTTCCGCGTTATGGATCCGCTGCAGTATCTGCTGAGCCTCGAGAAGTTCGGCATCAAGTTCGGCCTCGCGAACATCCAGACGCTCGCCGCGGCGCTCGGAAATCCGCACACACAGTTCAACACCATTCTCGTCGCCGGCACGAACGGCAAGGGGTCGGTGGCCGCGATGGCCGACTGCGCGCTGCGTGCGGCTGGATTGAAGGTGGGCCGCTACACCTCGCCACACCTCGTCCGCCTCGAGGAGCGTTTCGCGATCGATGGCGTGCCCGTCGAGACCGCTGTGCTCGTCGGGCTGATCGAGGAGATGCGCCGTCTGATAGACGATCTGATCGCGAAGGGCTCGCTGGAATCGCCTCCGACCTTCTTCGAGGTGACCACGGCCATCGCGTTCGAGATCTTCCGGCGCGCGCGCGTGGACGTCGCCGTGCTGGAGGTGGGACTGGGCGGCCGGCTCGATTCGACGAACATCGCGCAGCCGATCGCGTCGGCCATCACGTCGATCGATTTCGATCACGAGCAATATCTCGGCAACACCCTCGCGGCGATCGCGGCGGAGAAAGCCGGCGTCATCAGGCGCGACATCCCGGTCGTCGTCGGCCCGGTCCCCCCGGACGCGCGTGACGTGATCGTCTCGATGTGCGAGATATCGGGCGCCGAGTTCGTCGAGGCGGACGCGGGCGTGCGCATCCGGTCGACGAGCGAGGACGGCCGGACGTCAATCCATATCACGACGCCGATGCGTGACTACGGCTGGGTGCCACTCGGCCTCCGCGGCGATCATCAGGTGCCGAATGCGCTCGTCGCTGTGCGTCTGCTGGAAGAGCTGGAGCGGCAGCTGCCGGTGACGCCGGCGTCGATTATCGCGGGGCTCCGCGACGTGCGCTGGCCGGGACGGCTGCAGATGATCGAAGTGCCGGGAGGGCGCCGCGTGCTGCTCGACGCGGCGCACAATCCGGCCGGCGCGTGGGCGCTGGCCAGCTACCTGAAGCGCGAGTTCCCCGAACCGTTGCCGATCGTCTTCGGCGCGCTCCGCGACAAGGACGTGTCACTGATGCTGAAGGCGTTGCTCCCGGTGGCCTCGACGATGGTGATGACTCAGCCGGATTCGCCGCGCGCGCACACCGCCGAAGAGCTCGCGGCGATCGCCCGCAAGCTCGCGCCGCGCGCGAACATCGAAGTGCAGGCCGATCCCGCGCGCGCGCTGGCGCAGGCCTGGACACATTGCCCCGTCGTCTGCGCCGCGGGCTCGATCTTTCTCATCGGCAATCTTCTCGCCGGCATCGGCCCCGATGCTCGGGACCTATGAAAAGCCTGTCCCGAATGTTATCCTTCGAACGCCTGCGTTTTTCTGTTCTGCCCGCATGATCACGCTCTTCAGGGGTGCCCTGATTGCCGTCGCTGTCCTCGTCGCGACGCCGCGGCTTGCCTCTGCCCAGCAGACCGACATCCCCGGCTTCGACAGCGCGTTATCGCAGCTGTTCGAGCGCATCGGCGATCGTGTGCTGTTCCGCGAGGCGGTCGAGCTTACGCAGGGGAACATGAAGTTCTACGCCGACCTCGTCGAATACCACGTCGACACGAACCGGATGATCGCGACGGGCAACGTGCTGCTCATCGAGCCGGATCACCAGATCGCCGCGGATCGCGCGGACTTCAACCCGAAGACGCGGCTGGGCACCTTCTATAACGCGCGGGGGTTCGCGAAGCTCGGCACGCCGAAAGACATGGTGACGTCAGGCCCCATCGATCCCGACGTGCAGTTCTACGGGGACACGCTCGAGAAGGTCAGCAACGACACGTACATCATCACGAACGGCGGGTTCACGTCGTGCGTGCAGGCCAACCCGCGATGGGAAATGGCCTCGGGGTCGCTGCGGCTGCGCGTCGACCATTACGCGCTGCTGAAGAACATGATGCTGAAGGTGAAGGGCATTCCGGCGCTCTACCTGCCGTACATGTATTACCCGCTGAGCAGCGACGGCCGCAGCACCGGGTTCCTGATGCCGAGCTACGGCAGCTCGACATACAAAGGGCACACGATCAGCAACGCGTTTTTCTGGGCGATCAACCGCAGCCAGGATGCGACGTTCCTCCACGACTGGTACTCGAAGACCGGCCAATCGATCGCCGGCGAGTACCGGTACGTCTCCATCAGCGGATCGGGCAACTTTCGATCGAGTCTGCTGAACGAGCGGCCGATCAGCTACCTGGTCGACGGGGATCCCGTCGAGCAGGCCGGCCGCCGCAGCTTCAATGCCTTCGGCAACCTGAGCCAGTCGCTCGGGGGAACGTGGTACGCGCAGGGGCGCGCGGACTATTCGTCCGATCTCACGGTCGATCAGCTCTACAGCACGGACATCGCGCGCGCGTCTCGGCGCACGAGAAGCTACGGCGGGTCGGTCAGCGGCACGACGAAGGGGCTTCGCGTGACGGGCATCTTCGATCGCAATGAGTACTTCGCCGAGAACGGCAGCTCGTCGGTGCGCGGCAACAATCCGCGCATCAACATCGCCCGGCCGGATCGGTTAGTCGGAAGGCTGCCGATCTATGCGTCGGTGACGTCGGAATATGTCCGAGTGGAGTCGAAGCAGTACAGCAATACCAGGGAAGCGACGTCGAACGGGCTCCACCGCATCGATGTCACACCGGCCGTGCGGTTTCCCTTCAACAAGATCGCCTTTCTCAGCCTGAACACGACTGTGCGCTTTCCGAACACGTTCTGGTCTGACAGCTTAATGACCGACATCGTGAACGACAGCCCCGTCACGGCCCGTGTGGGCTCGCCCATCTCGCGCCGGTTCATGGAGATAAGCGCCGACGTCAACGGGCCCACCCTCGTGCGCATCTGGGACGCGCCGAACGCGACGTACGCGCAACGGTTCCGTCACTCCATCGAGCCGTTTTTTTCCGTGACCTACCGCACCGCGATCAGCAACTTCGACTTGATCCCCAAACTCGAAGGGACGGACAGCATCGTCGGCAACGCGACGTCGTACGTCTACGGTGCGAGCACGCGGTTCTATGCCAAGCGCACCGTCGACGGGCCGCGCGCGATTCCTCGTGAAGTCATCACCGCTTCCATCAGACAGTCGTATTTCAGCGACGCGCGATCGATCCTGAGCGACGTGAGCCAGCGATCGAGAAACTTGGAACCCACGTCCCATTTCTCTCCAGTGGCGCTGCTCGTCCGCACGGCGCCGTTCGAGAACGTGAACGGCACGTTCAGGACCGATTTTGACGGCCGCTACAGCCGCTTTCGATCGTTCAGCGCGGACGCGGGCTGGGAGGATCCCCGCATATCGCTGCTGGCCGGGTGGAGCAACGCGCGTTTCCGTCCCGATACCCTGGGGCAAAACATCATCAGGCCGAGCCAGTACTTCAACTCGGATCTGAATCTGCGCTTTCAGAACAATCGCTATGGCTTCATCCATCAGGTGAACTGGGACGTGAAGAGCCAATCACTCCTCCAGCACCGCATCGCGAGCTACTACAACGCGCAGTGCTGCGGCTTTTCCGCCGAGTACCAGTTCATCGACCTCACGCGCATCGCGACGTCGGCCGTGCCGAAGGACTCGCGGTTCCATTTTTCGGTCACGCTCGGCGGCGTCGGCAACGTCTCGAACATCTTCGGTGCGCTCGGCGGAACCAACCAGAGGTAAACTCTCACGCCAGATGAAGGGAATACTCCTCGCCGGCGGGGCCGGAACCCGCCTCCACCCGCTGACGCTCGTCGTCTCCAAGCAGCTCCTGCCGATTTACAACAAGCCGATGGTCTATTACCCGCTGTCGACGCTCATGCTGGCGGGCATCAGGAACATCCTGCTGATCTCCACGCCGGCCGACATCGACAGCTTCCGCCGCCTGCTCGGCGACGGCGGCCACATCGGGCTGCAGATCGAGTACGCGGTACAGCCGCGGCCCGAAGGGCTCGCGCAGTCGTTCGTGATCGGCCGCGAGTTCGTCGGCGAATCGTCGGTCGCGCTCGCGCTCGGCGACAACGTGTTTTTCGGGCATGGCCTGACGGAGGCGCTGCGCGCGGCGAGCGCCCGCACGTCGGGCGGAACCGTGTTCGCGTACAAGGTGAAAGATCCTGAACGGTATGGGGTCGTCGAATTCGGCCGCGACGGCCGCGCGATCGACATCGTCGAGAAACCGAAGGTTCCACGATCGCAATGGGCGGTGACCGGGCTCTATTTCTACGATAATCACGTGCTGGACATCGCGGCGTCCCTGAAGCCGTCCGCGCGCGGAGAGCTCGAGATTACCGATGTGAACCGCGCCTACCTCGAGCGTGGCCAGCTGCAGGTCGAGCGCCTGGGGCGCGGCATCGCATGGCTCGACACGGGCACGTACGAGGCGCTGCTCCACGCAGCCAACTTCGTCCAGAGCATTGAGGAGCGCCAGGGCCTGATGATGGCGTGCCTCGAAGAAATTGCGTATCGCATGGGCTACATCACCGCCGACGACGTGCGCCGCCTGGCGCAGACGATGACCGGCAGCTACGGCCGATATCTTTTGGACGTGCTCGATCAAGATGGCCTTTGATTTCAAGAAGCTCGCCATTCCCGAGGTGCTCCTGATCACGCCCCGCGTGCTGACCGACAGCCGCGGGTTTTTCATGGAGACGTACAAACGGTCGGAGTTCGCGGCCGCGGGCATCGTGGACACCTTCGTCCAGGAGAATCACTCGAGCTCTGTGCGCGGCGTGCTTCGCGGGCTGCACTTCCAGCGGCCCCCGCGGGCGCAGGGAAAGCTCGTGCGCGTCATCAGCGGGACAATTTTCGACGTGGCCGTCGATCGCCGTCCGGATTCGGCGACCAGCGATGCATGGATCGGCGTCGAGCTGTCGGCGGAAGATCGCACGCTGATGTACATCCCCGAATGGTGCGCGCACGGCTTCTGCGTCCTGAGCGAGCGCGCCGACGTCGTGTATCACACCTCGGCCGAATATTCGCCGGAGCACGAATCAGGGATTCTTTGGAACGATCCGGCGCTCGGCATTACGTGGCCGATATCGGATCCGATCGTCGCGGACCGCGACACACAGTGGCCGCAGCTGACTGGAGTGCGATGATGGTCGAGGTTCTCGTCACAGGCGGCGCCGGCTTCATCGGCAGCAACTTCGTACGCCACGCGCTCGAGGTCCATCCGGACTGGCGCATCACCACGCTCGACAAGCTCACCTACGCCGGCCGGATGGAGACGCTCGAGGACGTCATCGACCACCCGCGTCACCGCTTCGTGCGCGGTGACATCGCCGACGCGCCGGTTGCGGCGCCGCTCGTGAAGGCGTCACACATCGTCGTCCATTTTGCCGCCGAGACCCACGTCGATCGGTCGATCCTCGAAGCCGGAGAATTCATCAGAACCGACGTCATCGGCACGTTCGTGCTGCTCGAGGCGGCGCGCGCGGCGGCCGACCTGCGGTGCTTCGTGCAGATCTCGACCGACGAGGTGTACGGAAGCGTGGCGGACGGATCGAGCGTCGAGACCGACGAGCTGAAGCCGCGGAATCCGTATTCGGCGAGCAAGGCCGGCGCCGACCGCCTCGCCTACAGCTACTGGGCCACCTACGGCGTGCCCGTGATGATTACGCGGGCCTCCAATAATTACGGGGCGTTCCAGTTCCCGGAAAAAGTGATCCCGTTGTTCATCACCAACGCGATCGACGATATTCCGGTTCCGCTCTACGGTGAGGGGCTGAACATTCGCGACTGGCTGCACGTGATGGATCATTGCCGCGGCATCGACGCGGTGATCGACCGCGGCACCGCGGGCGAGGTGTACAACATCGGCGGCGGCAACGAGGTGCGCAACGTCGACTTGACGCACGCGCTGCTGCGCCTCGCCGACCGCCCCGAATCGCTCATCAAGAAGGTGCAGGATCGGCAGGGCCACGATCTGCGCTACAGCCTGGACACGTCGAAGCTGCGCGCGCTCGGCTGGACGCCCAGTGTCCCGTTCGAGGAGGGGCTGAACGATACCGTGCGGTGGTACCGCGACAACGAGTGGTGGTGGCGCCCCATCAAGGAACACGATCCCGCCTTCCGCGCCTACTACCAGACGCAATACGGCCCGCGATCGTGACGAGAGTGCTGGTGACCGGCGCCCGCGGGTTCGTGGGCCGTTACCTGGTCGAGCATCTCGAGCACACCGGCGCGGATGTCACCGGGTGGGGCCGGCAACATGTCGACCTGCTCGATCGCAAGGCCGTCTCGCGCGCGATGGCAGAGCTGCGTCCGAGCGTCGTGTACCACTGCGCAGGGGCCGCGCACGTGGGGCAGTCGTTCGACAACATCGCCGATACGCTCGCCGCCAACGTGCTCGGCACGCACCATGTGCTCGATGCGCTCAGAAATACGGGCATCAGCGCGCGCGTCCTCATCACCGGATCGTCGCTCGTCTATCGGCAGTCTGACCGCGCGCTGAAGGAAGAGGATCCGACCGGCCCGGCGACGCCGTATGCCGTCAGCAAGCTCGCGCAGGAGATGCTCGGCCAGCGCGGTATCAAGGAAGATCGCCAGCAGGTGCTGCTGACCCGCCCCTTCAACCACACGGGGCCGCGCCAGGCTCCGACCTACGCCGCGCCGACGTTCGCGCAGCAGATCGCGCTGATCGAGAAGGGACGCATGCGGCCGGAGATTGTCGTGGGCAACCTCGACGCGTCGCGCGATCTACACGACGTGCGCGACACGGTCCGCGCGTACACGACGATCATCGAGCGCGGAGAGCCCGGCAGGATTTACAACGTCTGCTCAGGGCAGGCGTTCAAGATTCGCGACGTGCTCGATCGGCTGGTGGCCATGAGCCGGGTGCCGGTCACCGTGACCGTCGACCCCGCGCGCTACCGCCCGAGCGATAACCTCATGCTGTGGGGCGATCGAAGCCGCATCGGGCGCGAGCTCGGATGGAAGCCGGAAATCACGCTGGATCAGACACTTGCAGACCTGCTTGAGTACTGGAGAAAGGAAGTAGAATAGGCGAACATACGACGAAAGAGTCGCGGAGTCGGGAGAGTCGGGAAGAGTCGAGGAGTCGAATTGAAGGTGTATCCCCTCCTGTTCGAGATCGCGCCGCAGAAACCCACCACGCGCGACATCGCGAACCACGTAAAGGCGCATGGCGCGGTCGATGGACTGCCCGACGCGGCGCATCGGGCAGACGGCGCCAGTTATCAGGAAGTGACGTGTCGATCGGCGCTGAATCCCGTGAAAGGGATGCCGTTCAACTGGACGCTCAACCCCTATCGCGGATGCACGCATGGCTGCCACTACTGCTTCGCGCGGCGCTACCACGTGCAGTTCGAGCTCGACAGCAGCGACGCGTTTTCGTCGGTCATTCTCGTGAAGCGGAACGTCGCCGACGTCCTGAAGAAGGAGCTCGATCGGCCGTCCTGGAAGCGCGAGTACGTCGCGGTCGGCACCGCGACCGACGTCTATCAACCGATCGAAGGACATTACAAATTGACGCGCCGGTCGCTCGAAGCGCTTGCGCACGCGCGAACGCCCGCCGGCATCATCACCAAGGGCCCGATGGTCGTGCGCGACAAGGACGTGCTGCTCGAACTGTCGACACGCGCGGGCTGCACCGTCTACATGAGCGTCCCCACGGTCGACGAAGACGCCTGGCGGATTCTCGAGCCGGGCACGGCGCACCCGCTGCAGCGGCTGCGCGCGGTGCGCGAGCTGAACGACGCCGGTATTCGCGCCGGCGTCCTGATGAACCCCATCGTGCCGGGACTCACCTCACAGCCGGCAAAGCTCGAGAACACCATCAAGGCCATCGCCGACCACGGCGCCGCGTTCATGGGAACGAATCTTCTCCACTTGAAGGACGGCACGCGCGTGCATTTCATGAATTTTCTCGAGAAGCATTTTCCGCTGCTGGCGACGAAGTACCAGCGCCTGTACCGCGGGGCGTACGCGCCAGACGCGTATGCGAAGGAAGTGCGCGGGATGGTGAAGATGCTGCAGAAGAGATATCGCGTATCGAAGCGCGGCGAAGAGGAAACGAGTCGCGAGGCGCCAGTCGGAAGTCGAAAGGCGCAAGGCGGCTTGCCGCTTCTGCCTTTCGACTAACGACTGCCGACGTGCGCCTTTCGACTACCGAGGATTCATCAGCGCCTGAATGCGCTGCTCTGTCGGCGGATGCGTGCTGAACATGCTGATCAACCCGCCGGCCGAGAACGGCTTGATGATGAACATGTGCGCCGTCGCCGGGTTCGCGTCGAGCGGAATCTGCTTCGACCCCATCTCGAGCTTGCGGAGCGCGTTCATCAGGCCGTGCGGCGAGCCGGCGATCTTCGCGCCGCCCGCATCGGCCAGGAATTCGCGCGACCGCGAGATCGCGGCCTGCACGAGCATTGCCGCGATTGGCGCGAGAATGATCGTGGCAAGCATCGCGATCGGGTTCGAACCCCCGCGATCGTCGCGACTGTTCCCGCCGCCCCCGAACATCGCGGCGAACTGCGCCATGCGCGCGGTCATCATGATGGCTGCCGCAACGGTCGCCGCAACCGAGCTGATGAGAATGTCGCGGTGCTTCACGTGCGCCAGTTCGTGCGCGATGACCCCTTCGAGCTCCTGATCGTTGAGCAGCCGCATGATGCCTTCGGTGGCCGCGACCGCTGCGTGGCTCGGGTTGCGCCCCGTCGCGAACGCGTTCGGCGATGCGCCCGGAATGACGTATACCTTCGGCATCGGCAACTGCGCCTGCGTGGCGAGCCGGCGCGTCAAGATCGACAACTTATGATCCGGCCCGACCTCCTGGGCGCGGTACATCTTCAGCACGATCTTGTCCGAGAACCAGTACGACACGAAGTTCATCAGGACCGCGAAACCGAACATCGTCACAAGGCCGTTCGCCCCACCCAGGGCCTCGCCGATGGCCAGCAGGATGCCGCTCAGCAGGCCGAGCAATAGGACGGTTTTCAGTGAATTGTTCATATGCGTTTAGACGTCTCCGCCATCACTTCGGTTTCGAAAATCTGGCTCTATCGTACTCGATATAATGGGGCTGATGAAGCGCGTCGGAGCCGCCCTAATTGGAGCGCTGACAGCCGGTTGGCTGAACGTGTCGGCGCAGGTGCCCCAGCCGTTTCCCGGACGCCAGAATCCGCCCCGCCCGGCGCCCGCGCAGCCGCAGACCGCGCCGCCGCTTCCCG
>CAYHHH010000117.1:9579-13592 GCA_964356125.1 uncultured Bifidobacteriaceae bacterium
TTCCGCGAGGAGACGATGGCGTTTCCGCCGGGGGTGACGATTAAGGATTACACGTGGAATGGCAGCGCCGGATACATGAACCCCAAACGGAACGCGCAGCCCGCACGCTTCCCGTCCATCATTCAGATCGTCCCGTCGCCGCCGGGCGCACCTCGGTAGGGCTCAACTTACCGGCTCCGTTTTCGCAGCCAGTACGCGGGTCCTGTCGCCGATTTTCCTTTACCCGTCCTCGGGCCGACAAACACGTGTACGGGAGGCGGCCCTGCGCGGCGGGCAAAGAAAAATCGGCGCCACCCGCCACGAGGGCTGCGAGATTCGTCAATGTTGGGCAAAAGCACCACGCGCGACTCGGTTGACACGCAGATAGCTGTCTACATACTATCTGCTCATGTCAGATATCAACACCAGCGCACTCGACCGCGAATTGAAGCGGGGATCAGCGGAGTTGTTGATCCTCTCGCTTCTCGATGCGCGGCCGCGGCACGGCTACGAACTGAGTAAGTTGATCCACACGCGGTCAGGTGGCCAGCTAACGTTCCACATCGATTCCCTCTATCCCTTGCTGTATCGCCTCGAAGAGCGTGGATGGATCAAGGGCACATGGGTCGAGAAGCCCGACGAGCGGCGCCGCCGGTTTTACAAGGTCACGGCTGAAGGGCGACGTGTGCTTGCGCAGCAACGGAAGACGTGGGCCGCATTTGTGGCGGCGGTGCGGCGTGTCACCGGAAATGAACATGCCTGACTGGGCACAACACGTCCGTCCCCGATTGTCATCGCTCCGGCTCTCGCCGACACGCGAGAACGAGATCGTCGACGAACTCTCGCAGCATCTCGACGACCGCTGGCGGGAGCTGATTGCTGGCGGTGCATCGCCCGATGAGGCAGCCCGCCTGGCGCTCGCCGATTTCAGAGAAGGGAACCTCCTGGCGCAGTACATGGCGCCACTGCGGCAGGTGCATGCACCACAGCCGATCACGCCCGGAATGCCCTCTCGATTCCTGCCCGGCGATCTCTGGCGAGACGTGCGCTATGCCGCGCGGATGCTGCGCAAGCAGCCGGGCTTTGCGATCGCGGTCATCCTAACCCTCGCCCTGGCGATCGGCGCCACAACAGTAATCTTCGCGGCGGTCGATGCACTGCTATTGCGCTCGCTACCATTTCCCGAAGCCGATCGGCTCGTTCAGGTCGTAAGGGTGTATCCCGGCAGTTTTGGCACCTCCACCTCGATACCAGAGTTCGTCCGCTGGCGCCGGGAGGGCCGACAGGTATTCGTCGACCTCGCCGCGTACAGCAACTTGGGATCCGGCTTCAACCTAATCGGCTCGGATACTCCGGAACGATTGATCGGATCGCACGTATCGGCTCGCCTCTTCGACGTGATGGGCGTTCATCCTTTCCTCGGTCGCGTATTCCGCGAGGATGAGGACGTCCCCGGTGGACCGAAGCTGGTCGTGTTGAGCCACGCGCTCTGGAAGAACCGGTTTAACGCGAGTGCAGAGACCATCGGCCGGGCGATCACGCTGAATAGTGAAACCTACACTGTCATTGGCGTCATGCCTGACGGATTTCGGTATCCGAACGCTGCGGAGCTATGGACCCTGTTTCAGTTCGATTCCGACAGCCAGAATCGGGCGCACAGCTTCGAAGTCGTGGGACGGTTGAAGCCTGACACGACGCTCGACCAGACACGGGCCGCGATGGAGATCGCCAGCCGTAACATCCGTCGTGACATGCCTGACCTCATGGAAGAAAACGAGTCGGTTGGCGTCCGTCCGCTTCGAGACGCGCTGTATGGCAATATGCGACAGCCACTGCTCATCCTCCTCGCGTCGGTGGGATTCGTGCTGCTCATCGCGTGCGTCAATGTCGCAAACCTGCAGCTCGCGCAGGCGGCAGGCCGGCAGCATGAGATGGCACTCCGTACGGCACTCGGCGCCAGCACCTCGACCATTATGCGGCAGCTTCTAGTAGAGAGCGTCCTGCTTGCTCTGATCGGCGGCATCGCGGGTGTCGCGCTCGCCTTCGTCGGCGTACCGGCGCTGCTGGCGCTCAGCCCCATGAATGTGCCTTACGTTGAACGCATCAGCGTAGATTGGCGCGTGCTCGGGTTTGCGTTCGGGATCTCACTCGTTGCCAGTCTTGGGTTCGGGTTGCTTCCGGCCTGGCGGTCGGCGCGCCCGAATCTCGGCGACGTGCTCCGTGCCGGGACGCAACGGGTGGCCGGGCGAACGAGCCTCCGAATGCAGCGCGGGCTCATCGCGGGAGAGGTGGCGCTCGCGCTGATGCTCACCATTGGCGCGGCCCTGCTGGTCAAGAGTCTTGTCGGCCTGCAATCCACCCCGCCAGGATTCGCAGTCGACCAGGTCCTGACGATGAAGCTGGCACTGCCAGAGGCCAGATACGGCAGTGGCGAGGCGCTGGCGCGGTTTCAAGAACAAATCGAGGAGCGGCTCGCGCTGCTGCCAGGCGTGCGCGCGGCCGCCCTCGCGCACACTCTTCCGTTGCAGTTTGGAAGCGACCTGCCGTTCACGATGGAAGGCCGCTATATCCCGGGCACGCAGACTGGCGTGGGCAATGCGGACTTCCGGCCGATCGGCCGAGGCTACTTTGAGGCACTGGAGATCCCCGTGCGTCGTGGTCGCGTGTTCGAGGCTCGGGATCGCCGCGGCACGCTGCTGGTCGCGATCATCAACGACGCCGCAGCTCGCAGGTTCTGGCCGGGTGAGAATCCAATTGGACACCGCATCACCGTGGGTCAGCCGTACGTGCCGGACCTCGCCGATGCGGCGCCACGTGAAATCATCGGCATCGTCGGGGATGTTCGGGAACGGGGACTCGGCGCGAATCCTCCGCCGCTCGTTTACGTCCCGATCTCCCAACTGAACGAAAGCTACGCGGCGTTGGGCACTCGCCTGCTACCCTTTTCGGTCGTCGTGCGCGGAGAAACCGGCGTCGCGAATCTGACCCGCTCTGTGCAGGAGGCCATCCGGTCGGTCGATCCGCAACAGCCGATTTCGAACGTGAGTTTGATGAGGGAGATCGTGACGCGCTCATTGGGTCCGCAGACGTTCAATACGGTGCTGCTTGGTGGGCTTGCGGCACTCGCGCTGTTGCTTGCCGCTGTGGGTCTCTACGGCGTGATCGCGCACATCGTCAGCCAACAGACGCGCGAGATCGGCGTTCGGATGGCGATCGGAGCATCGAGATCCAACGTCCTCGGGTTGTTCCTGCGCCAGGCGTTGTTCCTAGTCGCGGTGGGCGTGGCCGTCGGACTGATTGGCGCGTTGGCCCTGACCCGTGTGCTTCGCACCCTGCTGACGGGCATCAGCACGAGCGACCCCTGGGTCTTCGCGTTGGCGTCGGCGTCGATGTTCGCTGTCGCGGTAGTCGCCGCGCTTCAACCAGCCCTGCGTGCCGCAGGCCTAGATCCGACCCGTGCTTTGCGGGCGGAATAACGCGACCACTCGCCGCCGTCCGTTCCCACCCGGAGGCGAACAAGCCCAGCAGGCCACCCCTCTGTTTAAATCCGCCCGGTGAGGCGCTCAAATCGCGCTGTTCGAACGGCTTGATGGCCCTCTCGGCGGGTGGCGCCGATTTTTCTTTGTCCGCCGCGCAGGGCCGTCTCACGTACACGCGCTTGTCGGCCCGAGGACGGACAAAGGAAAATCGGCGACAGGACCCGCGTACGGGTCATCACGCTGACGTCCCGACTAAATTTTCGGCTACACCGGCTTCGCGACGTAAATCTCTTTCTTCTTCCTGAACTCTTCCGACTTCTCCTGCATGCCTGTTTCCACGGCATCCGCTTCCGACACGCCGTGCTCTTTCGCGTAGTCGCGCACCTGCTGTGTCAGCTCCATGCTGCAGAACTTCGGGCCGCACATCGAGCAGAAGTGCGCGACCTTGGCGCCGTCGGCCGGCAGCGTCTCGTCGTGGTACGCGCGCGCGGTGACCGGATCGAGCGACAGGTTGAACTGGTCCTGCCACCGGAACTCGAACCGCGCCTTCGACAG
>CAYHHH010000118.1:0-13588 GCA_964356125.1 uncultured Bifidobacteriaceae bacterium
TAGGATTGCACAAATTGCCGTTTCGTTTCGAAACCGTCGACATTGCTGAGGATTTCGTTGGGTACAGCGCTTGCCTCCATTGTCCTTTACCGACGTGCTTCGACGACGGTATCTTGAGTCAATCGCCTTCTGTTTACTATCTTCGTTGCCATCATCGGCGGACTCCTGGGAGTCATTACGAAGCTGATGTAAGCACCACTACGTTTCCAGCCGCTTGAGCTTTTCCACCAGCGTCGTCCGCTTCAAGTTGAGGAGCTTTGACGCCTGCCCTTTGTTCCCACCGGTTTTTTCGAGCGCGCGGCGAATGAGGTCGTGCTCGATTCGATTGATGTAGACGTCGAAATCGATTCCACCTTCGGGAAGATTCACATCTGGTGCCGCCGCCGCGTTCGACGCCTGCTGAATGTCGGGCGTGAGATCCGCCGTCTCGATCTGCGTGCGCCCGCCACTCAACGCGACGGCGCGCTCAATCGCATTCTCGAGCTGGCGAACGTTCCCGGGCCACGGGAATGCCATGAGACATCGCATCGCCTGCTGCGACATGGACAGCGGCCTCGGCGCGGACTCGACCGCGCCTCGCCCCGAATCAGGGGCAACCGCGAACTTCTTCAGGAAGTGCTGGACGAGCAGCGGAATGTCCTCCTTGCGCTCGCGCAAGGGCGGCAGATGGATCGGAATGATATTCAGGCGATAGAACAGATCTTCCCGGAACGTGCCTTCGGCCACCATCTTCTGCAAATCGCTGTTGGTCGCCGCGACGACGCGCACGTCCACCTTCGTCGTGTGCGTGTCGCCAATGCGCTCGAACTCGCGCTCCTGCAGCACGCGCAGCAGCTTCATCTGCATCCCCGGGCTCATGGTGCCGACTTCGTCCATGAACAACGTGCCCTTGTGCGCCTGCTCCAGGCGTCCCTGCCGCGTGCCGATCGCGCCGGTAAACGCGCCGCGCACGTGGCCGAACAGCTCGGCCTCGAGCAGCGTCTCGGGAATCGCACCGCAGTTGAGCGCGACGAAGCGCTGCGCGCGTCGAGGACTGTTGTGATGAATCGCGCGCGCGACGACTTCCTTGCCGGTGCCCGTCTCACCGGTGACGAGAATCGTGCTCGCTGACGCGGACACCGTTTCGAGCAGTTGAAACAGCGCGCGCATCGCGGGGCTGCGCCCGATGAGCCCCTCGAACTTGTACCGCTCGTGCAGCTGCGATCGCAGATACGCGTTCTCCGCCTTCAACCCGCGCTTTTCGAGCGCGGAGTTCAACGCATGCAGCAGCTCATCGAACTGAAACGGCTTGGTGACGAAATCGGTTGCACCGCGCTTGATGGCTTCGACCGCGTCCTTCACCGTTCCGTACCCGGTGACGATGATGCCGACGATGTCCGGATAGCGCAGCAGCGCCGCCTCGAGCACGCGCGTCCCGTCCAGCCCTGGCAGCCGCAAGTCGGTGATGACGATGTCGAAGGCGAACTCGGCGAGCTTTTCGATGGCCTGCTCGCCCGATTCGGCCTGCTCGACTTCGAAGCCGTGCTCGCTCAGGCGCTCGGCAAGCGCCTCCCGAAGGGGCGTCTCGTCTTCGACGAGGAGGAGATGCTTCTTGGTGTCAGCCATGGGAGAGTGTCAATAGTTTGACATGGAAAGTGGAAAGTTCAAAGTTGAAAGTAAAAAGTGAGGTTGTACTGCCAAGAAAATGACGAACGTGCCCTGAGCCCTACAGCGTTGGAAACGCAGGTCCGATACGCATGGTTGAGGGAGGAACGACAGTGGACATTGAACGACAGACGCTCTCGATCATGAAGGCCTGCGAAGTGGTGGGAGTCAGCCGCCGCACGATCTACAACTGGATGGCGGGTGGCAAGGTGCAGTACGTGCGTACTGCCGGCGGATCGGTCCGCATCTTCGCGGACTCGCTGTGGCGCGCGCCGCAGACGACGCAGGACGCGGCGGAAATTCAACACTAATTCGGAGATAAGATGAATCGTCTCTCGTATTCAGTTGCAGATCTGCTCGAGCGGGGCGCTATGGAACAGCCGCGTGAACTTCGCCAGCTCTTTCACCAGTTGAACAACCAGCTCGGCATCATCCTCGCGCACGCCGAGCTGCTGGAGAAGAAGGCGGCGGACGAGACGAGCCGGTCGCGCGCCACGCAGGTCGTGAGCAGCGTGCTCGACGCGATGGGCACCGCCAAAGAAATCCGCATGCAGATGGGGACTGGGAAGTAGAAAGTGGGAAGTAGAAAGTAGAAAGTAGAAAGTGGGGCAGAAGGTAGAAAATTCGGCATACGTTCCAAACTGGAACGGACGCAGGCAAATCGTCTATCCCCTCATTCCCCTTCCATTTACGCTGACCGATTCCGCATTTTGCATTTGGGACTGTGCAGAATTGCAACTTGTAACACCCAAAATCGTGATCTAAAATCGCCATTTAATTGACGAATTTTCTTTGTTTCGTCAATAAATTGGCGACGTACGGGCGGTACATCGGCCGCTTTTCCCCTTCATTCGCCCTCAGATAATTCTGCAAATACAACCAAATACGCGACTTAGCAAAAGCCGTGTTCCGCTTTCGTTAATTCGCCTTTCCTTCGTATCGATATTGGTACCACGCTTGCGATACAGCACGGCGTCGCCGGTCAATCCGGCCTTTCAGGAGCCAAAAACGAAATGCGCGCCCAACCAATGCCCGCCGCCCAAAGCCGTCGTGTCGTCAATGGACTGCCCTTCGTGGAAGCGCTCGCCCGCCGCATGGCGTCGACGATGCCCCACTCGATCGATGTGGGAGATCTGGTGCAGGATGGCGTGATCGGCTTGATCGACGCCGCCCATCGATTCGACGAGGGGCGCGGCATCAAGTTCGAGACATTCGCCGAGCGGCGCATTCGAGGCGCGATGATCGATGCGCTTCGCCGCGACGCCTGGCCGCGCGGCGTGCGCCGCGTCAGACGCGAGCTCGAAGCGGCGCGTGAGGTCCTGCGCCGCGAGCTCGGCCACGAGCCGTCGCTGGCGGATCTCGCCAAGAAAGTCGGCACCGACGAGAAGCGCCTGGGGCGCACCATCGTCCGCATCCACACGATCGAATCCACATCACCATTAGCGACCAGCGAAACCGTCGACGAGGCGTGCCTGCCGACCGCGCTGGTGCCGTCCGAGCCGGAAGCGCCGGACGCCGCGTACGAGCGCTGCGAAATGCAGGACAAGGTGAAGGCGGCCATCGGGTCGCTGCCGCCCCGCGAGCAGAAGGTGATTACGCTTTATTACTACGGCGACGTCACGATGAAGCAGATCGGCGCCGAAATCGGCGTCAACGAATCGCGCGTGTCGCAGCTGCATGCGCGCGCGATCAAGCGCCTCCGCGTCGTCCTCTCGGACATGGCGCCGGCCGAAGCGATGAGCGCGCTGAAGAGCGCCGTGCTCGCGTTCCACCAGAAACCGGCGATGGCGAAGGCGGCGCTGCCGCAGCGTCCGGCGGTGGCTGCGGACGCGCCCGCGGCGATCTCGGCAAAGGCACCAGGAGTTGTCGTCAATATCACGCCGTCGCGGGCGAAGCGGTACGTCGCCGCGCGGATCGCGCCGGACACACACGTCGCGGTGGCAGCCGCGCGATAAGTCGCAAGGCGCTAGTCGGAAGTCGTTAGGCGATAGGCAAAGTCGCTAGTCAAGGCCGTCACGTATGTTGACGGCCTTTCGTTTTTTGGCGGGTCTACAAAGCAAGACCCGCCCTACGCCGGAAACCTACGCGAGGATTTCGCGAGCGGTGCGGAGGAGATCGCCGAGCCTGAAGGGTTTGGCGAGCCAGCGGCAGCCGCTCTCCTGCAGAAAGCGCTCGGCTTCGGTGCCGGCGACGTCGCCGGTCACGAACAGCACGCGGCGCGCCTCGTCTGGATGCGTCGACGCCAGCTTCCGATAGAAGCGTATGCCGTCGACCTTCGGCATTTTCAAATCGCACACAATCAGGTCGTACGATTTCGCGGCCACCCGGCGCAGCGCTTCCTGGCCGTCGCCTGCGCGATCGACGACAAAGCCCGCATCGGTCAGCGCCTCGCTGACGGCGGCCGCCAGGGCCGGCTCGTCTTCGACGACCAGCACAGTAGAACCGACAAGCGAGGCGAAGTCCGCCGGCTGCGCCGGCGCTGCCGGACGCTGCAGCGGCGTGCCGCTCACCGGAAGCTCAACGTAAAACGACGCGCCCGCACCGGTATTCGACGCCAGGCGGATGCGGCCGCCGTGCTCCTGCACGATCGCATACGCGACGGTCAACCCAAGTCCGGTCCCTTTGCCGACTTCCTTCGTGGTGAAGAACGGATCGAAAATTTTCGGCTGCAGCTCTTCGGCGATCCCCGGCCCGTCATCGCTAATCTCGAGCACGACCGCTTCGCGCGCGACGTCGTGCCAGCTGCGCACCGCGAGCGTTCCGCGCCCGTTCGCCGTCAGCATGGCCTGCTCGGCGTTGATGATCAGGTTGATCAGCACCTGCTGGACCTGATGCGCGTCGGCGAACACCTGCGGAAGTTCAGCTGCGAGCGCATCGACGACGGTGATATTCGTGATGCGTTGCTCGTACGCGCGCAGCGAAAGCGTTTCACGGACGACCTGGTTCAGGTCGACCATCGCGCGAGTGGACTGCCGCTTGCGCGCGAACGTCAGCAGGTTCCGCACGATTTTGGCGGCGCGCTCCGACTCGCGGAGGATGGTCTCGAGGCCGCGCCTCGTCTTCTCGTCGATTTCCGACGGCGGCCGCTGCGACAGCCGCTCGGCCCACGTCAGAATCGTGGCGAGCGGGTTGTTCAGCTCGTGCGCCACGCCGGAAATGGTCTGGCCGAGCGCGGCGAGCTTTTCGGCCTGCAGCAGCTGGTGATACAGGTCGCGCGTCTGGTCTTCGAGTTTCTTGCGCTCGCTGACGTCGCGCACCAGCGCATCGATGCGGACCGACCCATCCGGCGCCGGCGAGTCGGCGTGCGCGGTCACCTCGACCCACACGGGCGAGTTGTCGACGCGCCGCAAGCGCAGCAGATAGTCGGTGACAGCGCCTTCCGATGCGAGGCGATCGATGAACGCGGCGCGCGCCTGCGGATCGACGAAGCGCGGCGCGTCGAACGGGCGGATCTGTCCGTCACGCGCTTCGGCGGCGTAGCCGAACATCACCTTGAGGTGGGGATTCGCTGCGAGAGTCGTGGTCTCACCGGTCCCGAGCATCCCGATGTAGACGCCCTCGTGAACCGCCTCGAACAGCCTTGCGAAGGCGTCGGCGCGGTGCTCGGACAAGTTATTTACCCTGCGGCGGGGCGGGGGTCGGCGTTTCGCTCGACGGGAAACGGGGACGGTAATCCCCCTGCACCTTCTTGCGAATGGCCATGACGGATGCGCCTGAGTTGCGCATCTTCATCGAGTCGACGGCGATGTCGATGCAGACCGCGCACGAGACGCCGTGCGGCTCCCACTCGCTGACCTGGCCGTCGGGCGTGCGCCCTTTCACGAAACAGTCGGCGTTGTTCTTGTGCCCGGCGCCGCCGCACCCGCAATAGCAGGGCACGTAGCTCGCCACTTCGGGGTGGTCGGCGGTGAACACGTGTGCGTCTTTCAACACGTCCATCGGCCGCGCCGGCATATAGCCTTCGACGTCGATCAGCGGCATGTCGAAGCCGGGGCCGTGGGGCGCGCCTGGCTTGGGCTTCGGCGGAATGACGACCGCCGGCTGCGGATAGTCCGCCTCCGCCTTCGCGGCATTCGCCGCTTCGGCGGAGAGGTCCGCACTCGGCGCCGCCTTGGCGGCATCGGCCCCCGCAGGGGTTGCATCGCCCGCAGTTGTCGCCGTGCTGGCGGATTCGTTATTGGAACAGGCGCCCAGTGCGAGGGCGCCGCAGAGCGCAGCGATACCAAGTAAATGCTTCATAGAGGAGTCTCAATTGTATCGCGAATTGGGAGATTGGCGGATTGGTAGATTGGTAGATTACGATGAGCATTCATGTCCTCGACCCGCTTCCCGAATGTCCGCGTGCTCACGCCGGAATTGGCCGGATGGGGGTTCTTTCTGTGTACCCAGAAAGATGTCCGGCAGGGGCGCGGGGGGGACCTCTTTATCTCGCTGTCGCTGCAGGACCGCACCGGCCTGGTGAGAGGGCGCATCTTCAACGAGGCCGCGCGGCTTCGCGAAGAGTTCGATAGCGGCGACTTCGTCAAGGTGCAGGGGCGGACCGATCTGTTCAACGGGCGGGTGCAGCTGCTCGTCGAGAAGATCCGCCGCGTGAACCCCGACCAGGACAAGGGGCAGGGGTTTCGTGAAGAAGACTGCGTGCTGTGCGCCCCGCGGCCGGTCGAGGACATGTGGAGCGAGCTCGAATCGCTCATTCAGCACGTCCGCGACCCGCTCGTGCGCGAGCTGCTGCAGCGCATTATCACGCAGCACGCCCAGAAGCTGCGCATCTGGCCGGCTGCGCAAACGGTGCACCACGCGTATCGGAGCGGCTTCCTCGAGCACATCCTGTCGGTCGCGCGGTCGGCGCTCACGCTGGGCGCAGCCTATGGCGCGAACCAGGATCTCCTGACGGCCGGCGCGCTGCTCCACGACATCGGCAAGCTCGAGGAGCTTGAGTACGACCGATCGACCAGCTACACGCGCGATGGAAATCTCGTCGGCCACGTGACGTTGGGCACGATGATGGTGCGCGCGGCGATGGCGGCGATACCAGACTTTCCCGATGTGTTGCGCTCGCAGGTCGAGCACCTCATCGTGTCGCACCACGGCCGCAAGGAATTTGGTGCGCCGGTGGAGCCGATGACGATCGAGGCGATGATTCTTTCGGCCGCGGACGATCTCGACGCGAAGATCAATCAGGTGCGGCAGGCGCTCGCCGAAGACGGCGAAGGGGAATTCACGGCGTACCATTCGCGCTTGGGGCGGGTTCTTTGGCGCGGATAGAACAGGGATTAGGGATTAGGGATTGGGGATTGGCGCTGCGACAGGTATCACGCGTAGCGATGCTGGTGTTCCTGGTCGCATCGCCCGTCTTTGCGCAGCAAGAGCAATCGGGCGCATCTAAGTTTGGAAGAGTACTTCTCGGTGGCATCGCAGGCCTGGGTCTCCATGAAACGGGGCACCTGGTCGCGAACTGGGCGTTCGAAGAGAAGGTCAAGGTCAAAAAGGTCGATTACAAGGGCATCCCGTTCTTCGCGCTCTCACACGCTCCCGATCTCTCGCCCCGTCGCGAATACGTCGTCTCGTCCGCCGGCATGTGGGCGCAGTACCTCTACAGCGAGCAGATCCTGACGCATCATCCGAACCTGAAGAACGAACAGGCGCCGTCCCGCAAAGGGATGCTCGCCTTCCACGTCGTCACATCCCTTGTGTATTCGGGCGCGGCATTCGGGAAGACGGGACCGATCGAGCGCGACACGCGCGGGATGGCGACATCGCGACGCATCAGCGAGCGCTGGATTGGCGCGATGATGCTCGCGCCGGCGCTTCTCGATATGTACCGCTATTTCAACCCGGACGCGCGCTGGGCGACCTGGACGTCGCGCGGCGTGAAAATGGGGAGTGTTGCGCTGGTGCTGAAGTAACTGGTAGCCGGCCGGTGTAGGGCTCAACTTAAGTTGAGCCCTACAAGTTAAGTTGAGCCCTACAAGTTAGCGAGGGCCCAGGGCGAACGTCATGGTCCCTTCGACGACCACCTTGCCGTCGACTTTGGCATTGCCCGCGAGCACCCCCATCCGGCTGCGCAGGCGCTTCACGATCACTTCAATCGTCACGACATCGCCCGGATGCACGGGCCGCCGGTAGCGGACGCGCTCGATGCCGGCGAAAAAGGGAAGCTTCTCCTGATTCTCCGGCTTCGCGAGAATCAGGATGGCGCCGACCTGCGCGATCACTTCCGTGAGGATGGTGGGCGGCATCACCATCTGCCCCGACGGCGAGCGCATCAGATAGGGCTCGTTCGACGAGATGTTCTTCAATCCGACGATGCGCTTGTCCATTTCGAGCTCGATGATGCGATCGACGAGCAGAAACGGATAGCGGTGCGGAAGGATCTTTTCAATCGCCGCGTACTCGAGCGGCAGCGTCAGCGGTTCCATCGGGACTGGTATTATAGACGGGCTTCAGGCACATGTCCGAGACCGCCGCACAACCGAAAGATCAGGAACTCGTCGCCACATTGTTCGAGCTCGGCCGCGAAGTGTCGGCGGTGCTTGATATCGACGAGCTGCTGCGTCGCATCCCGGGCCTCATCGCCCGCCTGACGTCGTTCACGGTGTTCTCCGTCTACATGCTCGATCACCGGCGCCAGGTGCTGAAGATCGCCTATGCAGAGGGCTACCCGCTCGACCTGGTGCTGAACTTCCGCCTGAAGGTCGGCGAAGGCATTGTCGGCGCCGCGGTTGCGGAAGAGAAGGCGATGCTGGTGAACGACGTCCATCAGGATCCGCGGTACCTGGGCCTGGTACCCGGCGTGAACGCTCAGCTGGTGGTGCCTCTTCGCCACAAGAAGCGGGTACTCGGCGCGCTGAACCTGCTGAGCGACAAGATCGGCGCGTTCAGCGAGCGCGACGAGCAGATTCTCTCGCAGTTCGGCGTCCACATTGCCCAGGCGCTCGCGAACGCGCGCATGTTCGAGCAGGAGCGCGACCACGTCGCGACGCTCGAGACGCTCACCGAAATCGCGCGCGAAGTGGCCGAGATTCTCGATCTCGACGAGCTGCTCAGCCGCATCGCGATTCTTGCCAAGCGCGTCATCGACTACCGCACCTTCGGCATTCTGCTGGTCAACGAAGCGAAGCAGGTGCTCGAGCCGACGGTGGCGCTGCAGTACGGCGAGAAGACGAACATGCTCAACATCGCGCTGGGCGAGGGGCTCGTCGGCTATTCGGCCCAGCACAGAGTGCCGCTCGTCATCGATGACGTGGCGAAGGATCCGCGCTACATCAAGGTGCTCGACGACGTGCGGTCCGAGCTCGTGGTGCCGCTGCTGTTGAAGGACCGCTGCATCGGTGTGTTCGATCTCGAGAGCCCCGAGCTGGGCGCGTTTACGCAACGGCACGCCGAGATTCTCGGCATCCTCGCCAGCCAGGCGGCGGTCGCCATCGAAAACGCGCGGTTGTACGAGACGGTGAGAGCGAGCGAGCTGCGGCTCGAGCGCGAGATCGAGTTCGCGAGGCGTGTGCAGAGCGCGCTTCTCCCCACCGAGCCGCCCAAGCGGCTGAAGGGCATCGAGCTCGCGGCGCGCTTCGAACCGGCCCGGCAAATCGGCGGCGACTTGTACGACTACCTCACGCCCGACCCAGGGACACTCGTTGTTGCCGTGGGCGACGTGTCAGGCAAGGGGGTGCCCGCCGCGCTCTACGGCGCCTTCGCCGGCGAGCTGGTGCGCTCGCGCACGTTCCGCCGCCGCTTCACGACGATTCGTTCGAGCCCGTCCGGTGTGCTGGCGTCGATGAACATGATTCTGCACGAGCGGCAGCTCGAGGAATATTTCTGCGTGCTGTGCTACGCGGCCTTCGACTTCAAGAAGCGGCAGCTCGTGATGGCGAACTCGGGGCTGCCGTATCCGATCAGGCGCAGCGACGGCGTGTCGGCAGCGATTCAGCTGCCGGGCGTGCCGCTCGGATCGTTTCCAGGCACGACGTACGAGGAGCTCACGTTCGATCTGAAGGCGGGAGACTTGTATGTGTTCTGCACCGACGGCATTCACGAAGCCGAAGATCATCTGGGCGAGGCGTTCGGTGCGGCGCGGCTGATCGACGTGATCGATCGACTCGCAGACAAGCCGGCGCAAGGGATTGTCGATGGGATTTTCGAAGCGGTGGAAGGGTTCCGTCAGGCAGGCGCCCGCGCCGACGACATGACGGCAGTCGCAGTGAAGATTACGGCCTGAAAGGGGTAAGGGGTGAGGGGCGAGGGGTAATTCCCCCTTGCCCCTTTCCCTTTGCCCCTGTCAGTTTCTCCGAATATCGAGGTCTCTTTCTTCCAGGTGCAATCCGAGCGGCGTGCCGTTGAACATGGCGACGTCGCGGACGACCCCCTTCACCTTCACGCGGCTGCCCTTCGAGGGCGTGCGGTTTCCGCCGCGCGACAACACGGTGATTTCCCCCGTGCCATCGTCGACTTTGTACATCTTGAACGGCACGAGAGGGACACCCCACGAGCTCGTGACGGTGCCGTCGACGGTGACTGTGCGGTCCGAGTAGTGCCCCGCGTTCTGCTTGACGTCGGCGATGTCAGGATTCCGCAACGTGCCGGCGCACGCAGAGAGCGCGAGGGCGAGCGAGAACGCCGCAAAGCCGCGAGCAAAAATCTTCATGTGAGTTCCTCCAAGTCGGCGGGTCCAAAGAGCAGGACCCGCCCTACGTAGGCCGGGTCTTGTTTTGTAGACCCGGCGTACTAAAAGGGGCCGAGCGCGCATCGTGAACGTTCGCGGAATGCGACGATGCCAGCGCCTGCCTGTAGCGCACTCCGGTGATACGGCGCGACCCCGACAGGGAGTAATCCAAAAGGTGTGCCGGAAAAAACGCCTGTAAACCGTTGATTGTGCGGAGGAAACGTCACTGTACGGAGACAGTCTTTGAAAAAGGGGTCGGGAGGGGTTTTCGACCCCTTTTTAGCCCTGCGCGGCGGCTTTGACGGGAATCTCGGCGGGAGTGGCGACGATGGTCGCGAGCTGTGCGGCGAAGATTGTGGCGAGCGCCTGAGAGCTCTCGTCTCTTTCAGAGCCCCCCTTCATTTCGGCAGACAGCACACCGACGCAGCCATCGCTCGTCATCAGCGGAACGATGATCGCACCGCTGGTGAAGGCGTCTCCGGCCACCGTGCGAACTTCGGCTGTCCGATATGAAGCGGCCGCGGCGTTGTTCGCGTCGCGATGGATGCTGCCCATGCGCGCGACGACCTTGTCCTCGTAGCCGTACGCAATCGCGGGCGTCAGTGTCTGGCGCGACGGCTCGGCGACCCACACGATGATGCCGGACGCGTCGAGCACCTTCGCTGCGCGCTCGAGCAGGCTCGGCAGCTGACGCCCCTCGGCCACGCGCGAGAGCTCTCCGCAGAGCTGCGCGGTACTCAAGAGCCTGGGGGTGACGGCCGCCCGCGCTTTCGGCAGGGGTGCTTCGAATCTGACGGGCTCTGCAGGTGGCGCCACAACCACTTCAGGCTCCGGCGACTGCCTCGCAGACGATCCAGTAGCCGCCAGGCCCACCATCAGCAGGAGAACCACGCCCGCTCCGCCGCCAAGCACGGCAAGCTGCCGGTTGCGAAGCGCGGCCACGCCGGCGTCCCGGTGCTGAAGCTCAGCGTTCAGCGCCGCCATCACCTGTGTCGAGGCAGTCGCGGTCGATTCGAGGCCATCCGAGAAGATCATGTCGGCGGCGAGCAGCGGGCTCCCGCCCTGGACAAACTCGCGGATCCTTGCGTCGAGCGTGCGGAAGTTCTCGAGCGCAGCCGCTGCCGGCTCGAACGCACTCTGCGCGGCCGGCGACGCGAGCGCCGCGGCGAACTCGGTCGCCTGTGTCTGCAGTGCGGGCAAGAGTGTCTCGACTCGCGACATCCAGAAGGCTTCGCCCTGCCCGCGCGCGACGTACGCGAACTGTCCCGCGCGCACATCCGCAATCGTCGCCGTGAGAGCCGCCGCCTGCCCGCGCAGCCCGTCCGCGGACGAGCGCTGGTTGATGATGTCGGTGTCGATGTTTTTGAAAAGGTAACTTGCGGTAAGCCCGATGGCGATGCCGATGATGACGATCAGCGTACGTATCAGTCGTGAATTCATCGAGGACGCCACTGTAACAGAGGCCAATGGAAAAGTACAGCGATATTGGTTCCGGGTTCCACGTTCCGGTTCCGCGTTCGGTGGTTCCGGTTCCACCAACCACCAACCACCAACCACCAACCGATCTAGAAGGTGGGCAGGTACGGCGTGAGGAGCTGCGCGATGACGGTGAACTTGTTGGTGAAGATCAGCACGCCGACGATGACCATCAGGATGCCGGAGACGACTTCGATGGTGTGATAGTGCTTCCGGATGCGCGCCGACGCCGCCAGAAACTGGTTGATGGCAAGCGACGTCGCGATGAACGGCACGCCCAGCCCCGCCGAGTACGCCGCGAGCAGCTGCACGCCTTCGCCGACGGTGTCCTGCCCGGCCGCGACAAAGAGAATGGCGCTGAGAATGGGACCGATGCACGGCGTCCACCCGAAGGCGAACGCGATGCCGACGAGGATCGCCCCAAAAAATCCCGCGGGCTTCTTGCTGGTCTGCACGCGCTTCTCGTTGTAGAGCCAGCCAATCTTCAGCACGCCCATCATATGGAGGCCGAACAGGATGATGACGACCCCGGCAATCTTGCCGAGCAGCTGCAGGTGGTCCATCATCAGCGTCCCGATGGCGGTCGCCGACGCTCCCAGCGAAATAAAGACGATGGAGAAGCCGAGGACGAAGGCGAGCGACATGATGACGGCCCGCCGCTTCGTGCCGGAAGGCGTCAGCGCCGCCGCGCCGCCGGTGCCGCGCATCTCCTCGAGCGTCACGCCCGACACGAACGAGAGATAGCCCGGGATCAACGGAAGCACGCAGGGGGAAATGAATGACAGAATCCCTGCCACGAACGCCGCGAAGAGGGAGACCTCCTGCATTTATTCGACCGGCCTCAGTCTAATCACGCTTGGAGGCCCGCCTTCGCCGGGCCGTGAGGCGGGGGCCGGCGGCAGCGAGCTCGGATCGACGGTGCCCTTCACGGGCGGCAAATCCTGGAACAGATGGTCCCACTTCCAGCGCTCGGAGGGGTTCGACATCTGCAGCCACGTGCGCAGTTTCACGGGCCGGCTGAACATCATCTGCTGCAGCGCGCCGTAGGCCCGCAGGTGAATGAGCTCCGCGGCGATTTCCGTGCGCGCGCGATCGGGTGTGGAGACGGTCACCCCGGCCAGCATCGCAAAGTTCGCGAGGATGAGGCAGTCGTCCTGCGCATCGCCCGGCGCCGCGATCACCGTCGCAGCCCCCTGCACTTTGCCCTGGTCGTTTGTGTACGACGCGTCCTTCTCGAACGACGTCGAGCCCGACAGCACGCAGTCGGCGGCGGCCGTCAGCTCCGAATGCACGACGCCGTGCACGATGAGCATCGGCAAGCGGCCGCTCTCGCGCGCCGCGACGATCCACGACACATCCCCGAGCGATCCAGGAGGTCCTGGGTCGAACACGTAGAGCACTTCCACCTCGCCGCTCTCGACAGATCGACGCAGCTCGCCGAGATCGGGCGCCGTCGAATTGTCCGCGGGCACCTTCAAGCCGAGATCGCGCGCGCCGTTCACATTGGGCGCGTTCGCCGCCGGCACTTTGAACTTCACGCCTTCAGGCTGCTTTTTCTCTGTGACGGTGTAACCGACCGAAATCTGTGCGCCCAGGCCTCTCGCCAGCTGCTTCAGCACGTGCAGCTCTTCGAGAGAGGCGTGCGCGGAGGTGAGGATGTGGAAGCCTTCCTTCGCCGCGCCGACCGGCTCGCGAAGCGCCCGCCACACGTCGCGCCAGTTGACGGGCTGCTGCACCCCATTCGACGCGCGCACCAGGGGCTGGACGAGGCGCCGGTCGCCTTCGACCCAGTGATAGTCGAAGCGGCCG
>CAYHHH010000119.1:0-3805 GCA_964356125.1 uncultured Bifidobacteriaceae bacterium
GCCTTTTAGAGACTGTTGCCGCCTCGCCCAGCGCGAGAGACCTGGCCAAGCTTCACGCCTCCTAGAGCATTCGCCCCCAGGAGGCGTCAGATGACAACACTTCACGACGTCGAGACCGCTCGTCCGACCGCCATCGCGCAAGTCCCCTCGCAGAACCGCCTGCTGCGGACGCTTCCGCCCGACGACTACGCCCGCATCTCGCTGCATCTCCACGCGGTGACGATGGTCGCGAAGCAGGTGTTTCACAAGCAGGGACAGCGCATCCGGGACGTGTATTTCCCTGGCGGCGGCGCCTGCTCGCTGATCAAGGTGATGCAGGACGGCAAGGTCGCCGAAATCGCGACCGTCGGCAACGAAGGCGTGCTTGGCGCAGGAGTGTTTTTCGGTGACGACATCTCCACCGGCGAAGCGATCGTGCAGGTGTCGGACGGCGAGGCCCACACGATGCCGGTTGACGCGTTCATCCAGGAGATGGGACGCCACGGCGTTTTCTACAACCGCATCATCCGGTATTCGCAGGCGTTCATGAATCAGATCATGCAGACCACGGTCTGCAACGGCCTTCACAGCGCCGAACAGCGCTGCTGCCGCTGGCTGCTCATGACGCACGACCGCGTCAGGCAACATGAGTTCGGCCTGACGCACGAGTTCCTCGCCGTGATGCTCGGCGTGCGCCGCCCGACGGTGACGCTCATCGCCGCGAAGCTGCAGCAGGCGGGGCTCATTTCCTATCGCCGCGGACACATCACCATCGTCGATCGCCCCGGCCTCGAGAAGATGTCGTGCGAATGCTACGAGACGGTCAAAGCGAACTTCAAGCGCCTGCTCCCCGAGCTGCCGCCGATGGGATGATGGCCGACCTGAAGGTCGGCACTACTTCTTTGGCGCGAGCATCTTCGTCACCCGGCCGACGCTCGTATCGCCGGCATACAGGTTGTCCTGCTTGTCCATCACCCAGTAGCTCGCTTCGATGAACTCGCCGTGGCCGATGCCCATGCCGTTGCCGATGGCGCCGACAATCCTGCCGTCGCGAGTCATCTTCAGGAACTGGCCGTCCTGGCCGCTTGCCATCCACGGATTACCCTTGGAATCGAACAACAGCGCGCACACCAGATTTCTCACCTGCATCGTCTTGAGAAACTTGCCGTCGGCCGAATAGACGACGATGCGGTAATCCTCGCGGTCGCCGATCCAGACGTCGCCGTTGGTCGGATCGACGGCGAGGCCGTGGGCCGAGATGAACTTGCCCTGTCCGACTTCGTTGCCGAACCACTGGTTCTTGAAGTTGCCGTTCTTGTCGAGATGGATAATCCGCGACGCGCCGATGTTGTTCGCCGGATCGTCCGAGTCGGCGTCGTTCGTGCTCTCGTTCCCATGTCCTTCGGCGATGTACACGTCGCCGTTCGGCGCGAAAGCGACCATGACCGGTTCCCAGAGAAGCCGCTGCCCTTTTGCTTCGTCCCAGTCTCCCCGGCGTCCGCGTTCGCCGATCCGGAGCAGCATCTTTCCATCCGGACTGATTTTCGTGACCGTCGACGTGCCTGCGGCCGTAATCCACACGTTATCCTCGGCGTCGACGGCCATGCCGTGCGCCTTGGCCTGGTAGCCGATGACGTCGTTACCCACCTCGAGGATCAGCTTGTGGTTCGGGTCAAACTTGAACAGCTGCGGTTTTCCGAAGTCGGCGCGCTGGAACACCCACAGGTTGCCTTTCGAATCGAGCGCCACCGAAGGCACCCCGCCGAATCCCGGCGGCAGTACATATGGATACTGGAAGGTGTACCCGAGCGTTTGCTTCCATTGAACGCGCTGCATTGCCTGGCGTGGCGTTCCCCCGCGGCGCCCGCACAATGGGGACTGACGGCATCCTGGAGGAATGACCTCGCCATCCGGCCCGATAGCCGGAGCACCCGGACCCGCGCCGCGCGCTGCGGCAGGGCCTGCGCCACGCCCGCCCGCTCCGCCGGCGCGAGGCGGAACCGTCACCTTCCCGCCAGGCTCGACGATTGTTCTGCCTGTCGGATCTGGGAAGGATCCCTTGAGAAACCACGCGGGGGTCTCGCCGACCGCGGGCCCTTCGGTCAATGGCCTGGTCTGCGAGAACACGAGGGTTGCCGCAAGCACCACGCCGAGCGCGATTACGCCAGTGAAGCTACGTCCGTTCATCTCTGCCTCCATCAATGCAGGTAGGTGTCGACATATCATAGGGAAACCGCGCATGAAAAGCCTCTGGAATCGGCAGATCCACGACGAAGTCGTCAACCGCGTCGCGCGCCTCACGCCCGATCGCCCCCCGCTCTGGGGAAAGATGACCTGTCCGCAGATGGTGGTGCACATCACCGACGCGTTCGGCATGTATTGCGGCGATCTCAAAGTGGCATTCAAGAGCACGCCGATTCAGTACTTTCCGCTGAAGCACGCGTTCCTCTATCTGCTGCCGATGCCGAAGCACGTGCCGACGGCCCGGGAGCTGAAGCTGCGGGTGCCCGGCGAGTGGGAGGCCGAGATGGCGCGCCTGCGCGAGGCGATCGCCCGTTTCGGCGATCGGCGCTCGAGCACCGACTGGCCGCTGCATCCCATCTTCGGCCGCATGTCCGCGCACGCGTACGGCGTGCTCGCCTACAAGCACACCGAGCATCACCTGCGACAGTTCGGGGTTTGAGAAATTTCTCGCAGGATAGCGGACAATCCGCCATCTTTTTGTGGACGCATGTGAAATACCCGCCGTGGTTCCTCACACGATCGGCTGGCCACACTTGTGCTTTCACGCTTCGCATGAAGTCCGGTCGCACGGCCATGAACAGGCTGCTCGGCGTCGCGTCCCTGCTCGTGGCCGCAACGTGGAGCACGTACGCGCAGGGTCCTCGTCCCGACCCGGAGGCGGCGTATGTGCAAGCTCTGCCTGACGGTCGGGGAAAGGCGGAGCTCGTGCGCCTGTGCAGCCAGTGCCACCCCCTCGAGGAGATCGCCGTCGCCAGCCTGTCGAGAAAAGGGTGGGAAGGCAAGATCGACGAGATGTTCCGCACAGGCGCCTCGGGCACCGATGAAGATGCTGCGCTGGTGCGCGACTACCTCTTTGAGATCTTCCCGGCGCGGCTTGACATCAACAAGGCCATCACCATGGAGTTCCGGGTGTACGTCGGGCTCTCCGAGAAGGATGGCGACGCCATCGTGGCCTACCGCCAGCAGCACGGGCCGTTCAAGAAGTGGCAGGATCTCGAGCTCGTACCTGGAATCGATATCAAGAAAGTCAGCGAACGCAGCGAGATCCTCATCGTCGACCTGTAGCGACATCACGTCGCTCTCGAATTCGAATCAGTGAAAACGTTCTAAAATGCCGCCATCATGATGAGAAGGCGGTATCTGAAGTTGCTCGTGCCCGGCATCGCCGCCGTCGCACTGTGTTTCCTCGCGCGGCCCGCACTGTCGCAGCAGGAAGATGACGTGTTGAAGGTGATTCCGGAGAATTACACGCTGCTCTACGAGAACGCGCTCGTGCGCGTCATCGAGGCGCGCGTGCCGCCGGGCACCGAGGAGAAGCCGCACCGCCACATGCGCGGCGTCAGCATCTGCATGACGGAGTACACCGTCGAGTCGCGGATCCTGCCAGACGGCCAGTGGGTGCGGTCAGACCGCAAGCACGGCACGGTCTACTGGAGCGAATCGAGCCTGCACATTCTCCGCAACGTGGGCACGACCACGAGCCACACGATTCGCGTGGAGCTGAAATACTAGGTCGTTCACCCTTCGCTGTTCTGCTGATCTTCAACGCAGAGGCGCATGCCGACACTAGCTGGTAGCTCGT
>CAYHHH010000119.1:3905-6388 GCA_964356125.1 uncultured Bifidobacteriaceae bacterium
GCTGGTAGCTCGTAGCTGGTAGGGCTCAACTTAAGTTGAGCACTACATCTACAGGCGACAAGCTACCGGCGACGAGCTTCTGCGAAGTGTACATGGCGAGCGGGGAGGCAAATTACGCCTCCCGTCGATTGGGTTGGGTGGTGCCGTCCTCCTTGAGGCGGGGACGAGCGAAGCTGTCCCTTACCATAGCAACGCGCGTGCCGCTGTTTTCCGGTGGTTTTCCGTCCTCTTTCACTACAACTAAGATTGTTGCGTGAAGTTTTCGGCGCGGATCCTCGCGAGTCTCAGTTTTTGCCATCTGCTCAACGATCTGCTGCAGTCGCTGCTGCCGTCGATCTATCCGATGTTGAAACAGAGTTTCGGCTTGAGCTTCAGGCAAATCGGGCTCATCACGCTCGTGAGTCAAATCACTGCGTCCCTGTTGCAGCCCGTCATCGGTGTGTATACGGACCGGCGGCCGCAGCCGTACTCACTCGCCACCGGCATGACATTTACCCTCGTCGGGATGATGCTGCTCGGACTCGGTCCGAGCTTCGCAGCCATCCTGCTCGCCGCGGCGCTCATCGGCCTCGGGTCTGCCGTCTTTCATCCCGAATCGTCTCGCATCGCGCGGCTCGCCTCGGGCGGGCGCCATGGCTTCGCGCAGGCGTTCTTCCAGGTGGGAGGAAACGCCGGGTCCGCCGTCGGCCCGCTGCTCGCCGCGTTTTTCGTGCTGCCCTACGGGCGAGCCAGCATCGCGTGGTTTTCGCTGCTGGCGCTGCTGGGAATTCTTTTCCTCTGGAATGTCGGCAATTGGTACAAGCGCACCGGCATCTTCAATCCCGCGGCCGGGCCGATGCCGGTGAGTCTGACGTCGCTCACGCGACGTCAGACACGCGTGGCGCTCGCGCTGTTGATCGGTTTGCTTTTTTCCAAGTACATCTACCTGGCGAGCTTCGGCAGTTATTACACGTTCTATTTGATGAGCCGCTTCAACCTGTCGGTGCGAAGCGCCCAGATTCATCTCTTCCTGTTCCTCGGCGCGGTGGCGGCCGGCACGATCTTCGGCGGCCCCATCGGCGATCGCTTCGGACGGCGCCGCGTCATCCTGTGGTCGATCCTGGGCGTGCTCCCCTTTTCGCTCGCGCTTCCCTATGTCGATCTGTTCTGGACGCGCACGCTCTCCATCGTCATCGGCCTGATTCTCGCCTCCGCGTTCTCCGCGATCATCGTGTACGCGCAGGAGCTCGTCCCCGGGCGCGTCGGCACCATCTCTGGCCTGTTCTTTGGATTCGCCTTCGGCATCGCCGGCGTCGGCGCCGCGGTGCTGGGTGAGCTCGCCGACCGCACCAGCATCGCCACGGTGTATCTCGTCTGCTCGTACCTGCCGGCAATAGGCATCCTGGGATTCTGGCTGCCGAAGATCGAGCTTCGCGCGTCAGAGCAGAGATAAGATGGCAAAGAGCCGATGATTACAGCTATCGCCCTCGCGCTCGTGTTTACTGCAACCGCCTTCGCGCAGGCGCCGGAGCCGACCTGGCTCGATCAACCCCTCTCGAACTGGAACAAGGCCGGACGCACGATGGCGCGCGCCGCGCCGAACGGCGAGACGATCGCCGAGGCGATGACGCGGTGCGTGGATTTACGCCTGCTGCGAAATACTCCCGGCGAGCGCGCGCTTGCAGACGCGGGATGGCTGCCCTTCCACATGTTCGATCGCCAAATCGCGCAGCGCGATGTCGAAATCGTCGGAGGCCTTGCGGGGGTCGACGGCATGTGCCGTCCCGTCGACTTCAACGTGTTCGTGTTCGTGGCGGGACGATTCGCGGGAACGCTCTCGCCCGGGGACATGTCGTCGCGCAACGACGGCAGCATCGCCGGGGGAATTCGACTGGCCGACGACGACACGATTGCGGCCGATTTCGCCCGTTATGCCGAATCCGACCCGCTGTGCTGCCCGTCGGGGCGTGTCACCGTCCGATACCGGATCGACCGCACGGCAGGCCACCCCAACGCGGCTGCCGCGTTGGGGGCCCCGGCGGCGCCGCCTGTCGTGGTTCCAGTCAGCGTACGGGCCACGCGCCGCTGAGCCTATGGCGAGATTTTTGCTGGATAACCGGGCATGGGTATGAACCAGCAGTTCAGGCAGTTCGCCACGCGAAGAGCCACCAGGAAGTTGACGCGCGCTGCTCCCTACCTGGGCGCGATCGTGGCTATTCTGATGCTCGGCAGCGCCATCCGGCGCAAAGGCTGGCTGGGCGGGGCGCTCGACACGGCGCTCGACTTTACGCCGGTCGTCGGCACGCTGAAGAACATGGCCGAAGTCGGCCGCGGCCGCGACTTCATCCGCGACCGGATTATCTAGACCTATTCGGGAATCACGACCGGCACGGCCGGCAGGCGCCCGACCTTACCCGCCACGATCTCCATCTGCGCGAGCGTCGTTTTCTTGTGCGACCCCAGCACGCGCGGGACACATCCGCGTTGGAGCTGCGCCGTGCGCA
>CAYHHH010000119.1:6488-13489 GCA_964356125.1 uncultured Bifidobacteriaceae bacterium
GCCGCGCGTTCGATGCGGTCACGCAGCGACGCCAGGTCCGCGGAGACCGTCTCGAGCTCTTTCGACGTCGACTCGAGCTTCTCGGCTTCGGCACGGACGAAGCGGCTGTAGGGCGCGATGCTGGTGCGGATGCGCTCGGTGGCCCGCACGATCTCTTTCTTGAACTGCGCGCGCAGCGCCTCGCCAAGGCGCTGGCGCACTTCCATGATCTTCTTCCGCATCTCTTCCTTGCCCTTCTTGCGTTTGGCAGGGATCACGAAGAACCCGATTGCCGCGAGGAGCGACGCCATGACAAGGCCGGTGACGTCGGCGGCGGCGGTCGACGCGGCAATCGTCACGATCGCGCCGAGACCCACGGCGCCGGCGCCGACCGCGGCAGCGGTCGCGACCGCATTCCGCGCGCCGTCTGCCAATTCGCTCGCTTCCTTCTGACGGTCGTAGCCGTCGACCACGCGCTGCGCCTCGCGGCCGACGGAGTCGATCATGCGGCGCCGATCGAAATGGAACCGCTCCGTGTCGGGGTTGTCGATCAGCTGCCCGGCATATTGCTGGCGACGCTTGGCCAGATGCGCGGTCACACCCTGCCAGTGCCGAAGGTCGGCGTCAATCAACCAGTCGATCAGCTCGCTGACTTTCCGCTCGATCTGCTGTGGTGCATCGGCGACCACCTGCCGCTCGAACGCTTCCTGCACGCGGCTTCTGTTCAACAGATCCATCACGCGCCCGATGCGCATCGTGTCGTCGAAGAACTGATGGCCGCGCCGCTCCATCTCGAGCAGCACGTTCTCCACATCGGCCATCCGCAGCTCGAAGTCGCGCTCCATGTCGCGCTGATACATCCCGAGCTGCCCTTCCACCTGCTCGAGGGTCGCGACGTCGTCTTTGAGTAGCGACTGGCGATCGCCGAGCGACGCGCGCTGCCGCTCGGCCACCGCCATCGCGACACCGAGCGGGTTCAGCAGCTTCAGTTGCGCGCGGCCGGACGCGTTCAGTGTGGTCGCGACGTAATGATCGAGGGCCTCGAACCCGCTCGCGGCCCAGACGGCAGGCTCACCGCGCTTCGCGCGGAGGGCCAGCTTCGCGCTGACGAAAAAGATCTCCGGCTCGAATCCGAGCAGCGCACGCGCGTTGTCGGCGACAAACGATCGAATCTCCGCCACCTGCGCGGGCCCCTCGAGAATGTCGCTCTTGTTGACGACGACGACAATCTTCTTGCCCCACCCGCGGATGTGCTCCATGAAGCTCCGCTCGGTTTCGGTAAACGGGCGATCGGCCGACGTGACGAAGAACACCAGATCGGAACGCGGGATGAACTCGGCGGTCATCGTCTCGTGCTCGCGAATGATGGCGTTGGTCCCCGGCGTGTCGACGATGCGGATTTCGCGGAGCAGATCGATCGGCGCTTTGATGACGAGGAGGTTGGCCTGCCTCACTGTCTGTTCAGGCTGGTCGCCATGCTCCAGCACGGTGATGACGGCCGTTGTGGGGGTCACCCCTTCTGTCAGCAGCGGCTGCCCGATGAGCGCGTTGATGAACGCGCTCTTGCCGGCATTGAACTCTCCGACGACGACAAGCAGGAACAGCTCGTCGAGCTGCCCGATGGACTGGTCGAGCGCCTGCTGCTGGTCGTCAGCGGCGTCGATGCGCGTCAGCGCCGTGCGCAGCCGCATGAGCAGGGCACGCTCTTCGCGGAGCAGGGCGTCCTGTTTGTCGGAAAGCACACGTGTCAGCACGCGTCACTCCGATGCACGAATCAGACCAAGCGCCAGTCGATACGCCCTCACCATGCTTCCCTGTCGATCAGCGCAGAGGTGTCGGCAGCCGTGTGGATGGCCCGCAGAATCTCGGGCGTGAATCCTGGCTGCAGGCCAGACGCCCTGGCGCCGTACTCGACGCACCTGCTCCCGATCGCCAAGCATACGCTACGCAGGGCCTGGAACGGCACGTCGTTCGAGCCGGCGCGGGGACCACAGATCACCGTATCGCCAAACCCATTGACGTCGAGGTTCACCATCGCGCGCACCTGCCGATCGCGGCGAGCGGCATCGTAATGCGCGCCGACCACAATCTCGGGCGTGCGTCCCGCGATCGTGACGACGATATTGCGGCCTTGCGTGCAAGGCTCGCGCGTATGTGACCGCATTCGCGAACAGCGGCGCCGCAGCGGCCGCTGTCGGCGGCGGCAGCGTCCGGACGGCGCACGCCGACAGGGCAATCAGAGCAGGGACCGCCGCGAGCGAGTACACTCTGCACGTCTTCATCAACAGGAGAGCGTAACCCGTGTTTCAGTCATTTCTCAAACAGCATGATGCCGCCGCGTGGCAGCGCACGATCGACGCGCTGCTGCCCGATATTCACGAAGTAGACCGTGACGCGACGCAGATCTGGTTTCACTTCTTTCCGCTCGAGCTCGCTGAGGCTATCGCACAGTCTGACGATCTCGCGCAGCTGGCGATTACGCTCCGGCTCGATGGTCTTTTCAATCTCGCCGATCAGGTCGACTCGAGCCATTGGTTTCTGTACGGACACCGGTACTGGCCGCAGGTGAAAGCCGCCATCATCGAGCGCGCGGAGTCGAGCACGGCGCCGTCGAGCCTCGAGTTGGCGGCATTGGTGCGCGAGGTTGGCAAGGACGTGCGGCGCCGGGTCTTGGAAGGCAAGACCCGGCCTACACCGGATGATTCGCTCGCGCTCGGCATTGCGGCCGTCGGCCTGATGACGCTGCAGCAGGTCGGGTTGGCGGCATTTCGCGCGGAAGCGGGTCACGGTCCGGCTGAAGCCGGACCCTACCTACAACCCTACCTGAAGAAATCGCCCGAGCAGATTATCTCGGCGCGGAAGAAGAACGACAGCCAGGGGCTTGTTGGCATCTTTCGCGGCATCAGGGCGCACTACACCGTCACGTTCGACGAGCGGCGGCACGACGCGCGGTTTACGGTGATCAACCAGCAGCACCTGACGACCGCGTCGGCGAACGACGCGCGCGATTATTCGCAGGAGTTGCGGGGCACAGTCGAAGGGCCGATTCCCGCGCAGTGCCGGACGGCGTCGTGCGGCACCTGCTGGGTGGGCATCCTCGGAGGGAACGATCACCTCTCGCCGGTGGATGCACACGAGAAGAAGCGGATGCAAGAGTTCGGCTACATCGACACGGCCGACCCGAAGCCGGTCATCAGGCTCGCCTGCCAGGCGATCGCGTCAGGCAACGTGACGCTGGTGATTCCGCCGTGGAACGGCTTCATTGGGAAGCGTACGGGATCTCGCGAAACATCGGCAGCCCCGCAGCCGCGATGATGTCGGTGAGGCCGCGGCGCGCGTGGAACTCCATGCCGTCGCGGTTGATCACCACCGTGTTCGGGTAGCTCGGCGCGAGACGCCGGAACTCGGCGTCGATCAGACGGAACCGCCGCACCATATTCTCAGCCGCCTCATGCGGCCGGTTGCGCAGCTTGATGTGCTTCTCGATCGTGTCGACGCTCGACGTCAGCACGATGACGCGCTCGGGATTCCACCAGTCGCCGATCGACAGCACGCCGCGCAGCGCCGGATGGTCGGCGACCGGATACTCCGCCATGTGCGCTTCCAGCGTGATGCGCGCGCCTTCGAAGAAGATGACGCGATCGGGGCGATCGTGCTCGGCGGCATCGCGGTAGTTCGCGTCGTAGATGTTCGCGAAGTACTCGGTGACGGCGACAGCGTTTCTGCCCGCCGCGATGTCTTCGAGCATGCGCGCGGCCCAGACGCCTTCTTCACCCTCGCCGTACGTGCCGTTGTGATAGAGGTCGCCGAGCTGGCGTATCAAGGTGCTCTTGCCGATGCCGGGGCCGCCGACGATGGCGACGCGCATCAGATGTCGACGCTCACGACGCTGGTGACTTCCTCGACGCTCGTCAGCCCTTCGGTCAGCAGCCACGCGGAATAGCGTTTCAGGTCGATCATCCCCTCTTCGACCGCCGCGGCGTGAATCTCCTCGGACCGCGACGCCGCGCCGATCATCGCGCGAAGGCGCGGCGTCACCTTCATCACTTCGTAGACGCCGACACGGCCGCGCACCCCTTTGCCGCCGCACTCGTTACACCCTTTGCCGCGGAAGATCGTCGTGCCCTCCGTCAAACCCCAGAACCGCGCGATGTTCGCGTCGACGGTGTAGGCCTCTTTGCACTGCTGGCACAGCCTGCGCGCGAGCCGCTGCGCGATGACGCCGATGGTCGAGGACGAGACGAGAAACGGCTCGACCTCCATTTCGTGAAGACGCGTAAACGCCACCGCCGCGCTGTTGGTGTGGAGCGTCGTGAACACGAGATGGCCGGTCAGGGCCGCCTCGACGGCCGTCTTCGCGGTTTCCTTGTCGCGCGTCTCCCCCACCAGCAGCACGTCGGGATCCTGGCGCAGAAACGCGCGCAGCACGCTCGCGAACGTCAGCCCGATCGCCGAGTTCGCCTGAATCTGGGTGACGCCGGGCAGGTCGTACTCGATGGGATCTTCGGCCGTCGAAATGTTCACGCCGGGGTCGTTGATTTCCGCGAGCGCGGAATACAGGGTCGTCGTTTTACCTGAGCCGGTCGGGCCGGTGACGTAGATGATGCCGTAGGGCTGCTGGATCATCTCGCGCACCAATTTTAAGATGGCCGCGTGGTTGATCAGCTTGTCGAGCCCGAGCGTGGTGTTCGACCGGTCGAGGATGCGCATGCAGACCTTCTCGCCCCACTTGCCCGGGACGGTCGACACGCGGAAATCGATCGGCTTGGCGTCCATGCTGACGCTGATGCGGCCGTCCTGCGGCAGCCGTTTCTCGGCGATATCGAGCCGGCTGAGGATCTTGAACCGCGAAATCAGCCCCAGCTGCACGCGCTTCGGCAGCTTCTGCACCACCTGCAGGACGCCGTCGATGCGGAAGCGGACCGTCACATCGGTTTCCATCGGCTCGATGTGGATGTCGCTGGCGCCCTGCTTGATGGCGAGCCCCAGAACCGAGTTCGCCAGCTTGATGATGGGCGCGTCTTCCGAGGCGCTCATCAAGTCCTGCTTGGTTTCCGCTTTCTCTTCTTCCGTGTCGGCGGCGAGCTGCAGCTCGCGAATCAGGTCGGACTCGAGCAAGTCGACCGACGCGCCGGCGCCCGGTTTGGCGGCGGGCGCGGAGCCCGGCGGGCGCTGGAGGCCCGGCCGTTGCGTCTGCGGCGACGCCGCTTCGTCCTGGGCAATCAGCTGCGCGTAGGTCGACGACATGAACCGCTTGAAGTCGTCCTCGGTGATGACCGCCGGCTCGATGAGCACACCCTTGATGACCCGACGTACGTCATCAAACGCGACCACGTTCGACGGATTTGTCATCGCCAGGGTCAGCCGGTTGTTGGCAAACGAGATCGGGACGACCTTGTGCTCGTTGACGAGCGGCTGCGGCAGCAGGCGAAGGACGCGCGGGTCGATTTTCACGCGCGACAGGCTGACGAAGTCGATGCCGGCGTGGCGATTGGCGGCGTCGAGCCGGTCGGCGAGCGCCGCCATCATCGCCCGCACCGCGGCGGGATGCTCCGTCAGCAGCTGGTCGAAGTCGGATTGCTCAATAATTCCGCACGTCGTTGCGTCGATGGCGGTGACCGACGCCGTCCGCGGCTTGCGCGTGAGCAGCGCCATCTCGCCGAACATCTCTCCCTCGCCGAGCTCCGCGAGCAAAAACTCGATGCCCGACTCCGGGTCTTTGCGTCGCACGGCGACGCGGCCCGAGAGCACGAGGAACGCCGAATCGTCGCTGCTGCCCTCGCGGACGATGACCGCGCGCGGCGCAAACTCGCGCCGCCGCATGCGATGCTCGAGCCGCGCGAGGGTCTCCGGCGAGACGTCGGCGAACAACGGCAGCCGGCTGAGGAATGGCGCTCCGGAATTCATCAACGCGGGCATCTTACAACAGCAAAGTCGCGTATCATGTGTAGCGACATGAATCAACCGATGACCCGACGCTCGGCCCACGACGTCGGTGATGCGTGGACTACGGTCGACGCCACCGAAATGTATGAAATTGCCCGCTGGGGGCAAGGGTACTTTTCGATCGGCGAGAACGGGCACGTCAAGATTCACCCCACCAAAGAAACCGACCGGTCGATCGACTTGAAGCAGCTGATCGATCACCTGCAGCTGCGCGGCATCAACCTCCCGACGCTCGTGCGGTTCCGCGACATCCTGCGGCACCGGCTCAAAGACATTCACGAGGCGTTTCAGGCCGCCATCACGCAGCACGAATATACCGGCAATTACGTGTGCGTGTATCCGATCAAGGTGAACCAGCAGCGCCACGTGGTCGAAGAGGTCTTCAACTTCGGGAAACCGTTCAAGTTCGGCCTGGAAGCCGGATCGAAGCCCGAGCTGATTGCCGTGGCGGCCATTGCCGACAACGACACGCCCATCATCTGTAATGGGTTCAAGGACGCAGAGTTCATCGAGCTGGCGATGCTCGCGCAGAAGCTCGGGCGCAACATCATCCCGGTGGTCGAGAAGTACACCGAGCTCGACCTCATTCTCGAGCACGCCGAGCGCATCGGCGTGCGCCCGAAGATCGGCATGCGCGTGAAGCTGGCGGCGCGCGGCGGCGGGCGGTGGCAGTCGTCGGGCGGGTACCGCTCGAAATTCGGCCTCACGGTCGCCGAAATTCTGCAGGGGCTCAACGAGCTGAAGACGCGCGGCATGGAAGACTGCCTGCAGCTGCTGCACTTCCACCTGGGCAGCCAGATTCCGAACATCCGTATCGTCAAAGGGGCGCTCAACGAGGCGGCGCGCGTGTATGTGGAGCTCGTGAACGCCGGCGCGGGCCTGAAATTCATGGACGTCGGCGGCGGGCTGGGCGTCGACTACGACGGCTCGCAGACCAACTTCGAATCGAGCGTCAACTACACGCTCCAGGAATACGCCAACGACGTCGTCTATCACATCCAGACGGTGTGCGACGAGGCGGGCGTGAAGCACCCGACGATCATCTCGGAGAGCGGGCGGGCGATCTCGGCCTACCA
>CAYHHH010000120.1:0-13336 GCA_964356125.1 uncultured Bifidobacteriaceae bacterium
CAGAGGTAAATTCTAATTCAGACACAACTCGTTCTGGAACGAGTTCGCATCACGCGCCAAACACGGCTCTTTCCTCTCGCGCATTTCCGCGTTGCGTCACACCGAACCACAAGTCCGACTCGTATTGGTTGTGCGCCCGGCAGCGCAGCTGGAGATTGGCGGCCGATGTCTCTCCGCCCGACGCAAAGGGCACGAGATGGTGATATTCGAGGAGTCCGGTTTCCGTGCACCTTCCCTCGCCGCCGTTGAAAGCGCAGCGTCCGCCATCGCGTTCCCATACCTGTCGCTTCACGGATGCCGGTACGTGACGCGACCCCTGCTGAACCGCCTGCGTCGCACGAGGACGGGCGGTCTTCGCAATCCGCGCGCGTTCAAGCTGATCGAGCAGTAACCCAAGCGCGCGCTCAAAGATCACCGCCGGATCACCGCTTGGCACCGTGTGCCGGAGCAGGTCTTGCGCCCTTCGCAGTTTCTCGTAGACCTCACGGCCGATCGTGAATTGGATTTTGTAACACTCGGACGCTATCGGCTTGACCTCCGCGGGCCGTGGCGACGGAACGACGCGCGCCACCGCTACCGGCGCCGGCGGTAACTCAGCCGTAGCCGTCACTGGCGGACCCACCGCCATCGCGGCCATTTGCGACGGTGGCAGCTTTCGCACCGCTGACGGGACATCGGGGCGCGGATGGAGCGTGGCGACCAGCAGCTCGACCTCGCGTTTGCTCTTGTGGCGCGCGTGCTCGAGCACCTCACGGTGATTGGCTTCGGTGAGATGCGGTGCGAGCAGTCGGACGGTGGTCAACGTCACAGTTGCCGATTCGACCAGCCCGAGAATCACCGGGAAGCGACGAGCGGTCCGCGCCGTCTCAATTCGGTTGTACGCAGCGTGCTCCGACAAGTGCAGGACCTGCGTGCAATACGTAAAGAGCGATGAGCAGCCTTCACCTAGATAGAGCCGCCGTAGATCGAGCTCCATCAGCAGCTCAATTAGTCGAGCGCTCGCCGCCCGCTCGTTTTTGGCGGCATCGCGTACGCGGGTCAACACTTCACGGTCAGATAATTCAGCGAGTGTCGTGGAATCATTTATCGTCATGCTCCCGGTATAGCACGACGTTTTCTGGCTTCCGCATTCGCCTCATAACACGCGAACGCGCGCGCAACCTCGAGTCGTCTCGCCTGCTGCGATAGCCCCGCGCCTGGTTCGTGTGAAGCGGCTTGCGCGGTATCTACGTGAAGATGACATGCCGCCAACGCGTTCGACTGCACGAACGTGTCAAGCACCTTTTGCACAATGATTGACATTTCGCGCCGCCACCACGGGGCGCGTTGAATTCCGGGGCGTGTTCATCACCTACTGCTTACCTCTGCGAGCACCCTCCGCCGGGCCGAAGAACACGAGAACTTCAAGCGCTTCGACGATGTCGTGAAACTTGTGGGTCTCACTCGCGGGAACGAAGAGACACAACTGCGGCGCGACATCAACGGTCTGACCCCCGCCCGTGAACTTCGCACGACCGCGTATGACGTAGTACACCTCGTCTTCGGCGTGTGGACGCTGCTGATCGATCTCGCCCGCGCCCAGTCGATACACTCCGACGCTGACGTCAGAAGACCGGATGAATTCCTCGTACCGTTGATCACTCGTGGATGGAATCGGCAGTGCTCGCATAGCATCGGATCGTCAGGCCGTTTCGACCTGCCCGTCAAGTCACGAGCGCGGACCGACAATTAGTTATCGAGGCGTGCGGGTTTGGGACGTTGCTGCAGCTGACGGCGTAAGTGCTGAATGAGCACTGAGTAGGGTTGCGGCTTATAAAAGATCGGCGCGTTCAGTTTCTGCGCCACGTCTTCTTCTTCAGGAGATAACGGCATGCCGGTGAAGATCAACGCAGGCACGGACGCATAGCCTGGAAGCGCGCGAAGCTCGGTGAGCACGGACAATCCCGATCGCTCCAGCCCTTTCGGATCCGGCATCCGCACGTCGAGCGACACCGCATCCACATGCTCGCGGCCGAGAATCGCGAGCGCGTCGTCGACGGTCACGGCGTAATGCGTGGTAAATCCGGCGAGCGTCAACATCGTGCACAATGTGGCACGAACGGCTGGGTCGTCTTCGAGGACGAGTACCGCGGGCATGGATGGGTTATCGGCGCGAACGGACACGAGCGACAACGGTGTAACTAGAGGACCCAACCTCGCCTGACGGTGTCTAACTGCTGAAGGAGAACGCCGCATGCTGGCCCCTACCCTCTTGTTCGCCGTCGCGCTGGCCCAGACGCCCAATGCACCGACCGATTGCACGGTGGCGATGGCGCGCAGCACGTCGGGCGCAACCGTCCAGGTGTGCTTCGCCGAGGCAGAGCTGAACCGCGCGAACACGGCTCCACGGGAGAGCGCGGAATGGAAACGTCATGTGGAGGAGGCTGCCGCCCTCTACAAGAAGGCGTTTTCGCTGCCGGCCGACGAAACGGTGAAGGGCGCCATCATCGAGCGCCTGCTCGTGCTCTTCGATGTGCCGATGTTGAACGACGAGGCCGAAATGCTGTCGGCATTCCGCGAGCTGATCACCCTGCGGCCTCATGAGGCGATGCCGTTGTTGCGGCTGGCAAAGTATCAGGAATCGCGCGGATACGTGGACGCGGCCGAGGACACCCTTCTGTCGGCACGTCGGCTGCAACCGTCCGAGATCGAGCCGCTCAGAACGCTCGCGCAGTTTTACTCGCGGCGCGCGGGGGCGATGCACGCCGCCACGAGAAAGGCGGAAGAGCAGGAGCAAACACCCCCGGGCACGCCGGACAAGGACGGAGTCTATCGTGTCGGCGGCGGAGTCACTCCCCCGCGCCGGTTTGGCAACGCGGCGTATCCCGCAGATGCCCTCGCCGCCGGCGTCGATGGTGCCGTCGTCGCCGAGATCCTCGTCAATGAAGCGGGCATCGTCGCCGATGCCCGCGTGTTGAAATCGATTCCTCCGCTCGACGAAGCGGCGTTGAAGGCCGTGAGGGAATGGCGCTTCGACCCGACGATGGTCGATGGGAAAGCGGTCCCCGTGAAGATGACCGTGACGGTCAACTTCTCGAGAAGCCGATGATCGGCTAGCCGGTCTTCTTCTTTCCGGCCCAGCGTTTCTTCGCCGCGGCGCGCATCTTGGCCCGCGTTGCCGCCGACATGCGGCGTTTCTTGCGACCCATCATCATCTCGGCAGGATTCCCGGTGGGCACTTGCACGCGCTGCGCCTGCGCCCTCGCCCGCCGCTTCAGTTGACGACGGTTCTTGCCGGATAGCTCATCGATCAGCTCGGTCGCTTTGCCGCGCACGAGATGCAGCGCCTCGAGCATCGTATTCCGCTGTTGCAGCCATTTCCGCGCGTGCGCCTCGGTGGTGCCGAACAACCGCCCCACTTCTCCCGCGATCTCTTCCAGACTCGGTGCTCTTCTCTTAGCCAAGGAAACCTCCAGATACTCAGATATTAGTCCGGCTAAAGCCGGACACTACGTACTTTCATGTCCGCCATACACCATGTAGCCGCGCTTGCGGAGGCTGTCGGCGAGCATTAGACTTCGCGTGGCGATGGCGTGAGCCGCATGTGTCTCGGGATCCAGGGGGTCACCGGGAAGCGCTTTCGCGATAAAAGCCGTCGTCCACGCGATGATGGTGGCGAGATCGCGCTCGGTCGCGCGCCGCAATCCCCCTCCCACCCCCGCTGCGACACGCGGAGCCTCGCGAATCTCGAACAGACGGTGCCTGGTGCCCTGGATAGAAATGACCGGGGATCGCGAAAACGGGTAACTTGCATCGTCAAATGATCACGAATTTGTGCTCGCACTAACAATCCTGAATGACGGATCTGTAACGCAGTGCGCAAACGTGCGTATGTCCGCACACTTTTGCGTGGCATGGGAGTCGCACGGGCGAGGCTCACCCAGCCATGAAACTCATCGTCGTCGATCGATCCAAGCTGACCGCTGCAGGGGCGCGACTACATCGTCATCCATGTCGCCGATGGCCGGGACGCAGAAACGCCTCCCTGAAGTAATACACTAACGGGCGATGGACGCCATCGCCCTCACCTTCCTCGACCGGTCGCGCTCGCTCATCACCGCTGACTACCTGCCGAAGATCGAGCGCTGCCTCGATCGGCTGTCCGACGCCGACATCTGGTGGCGCCCGAACGAGGCGTCGAACAGCATCGGCAACCTCGTCCTGCACCTCTGCGGCAACGTCTGCATGTGGATCATCGGCGGCGTCGGTGAGCTCCCGTTCGAGCGGCATCGCCAGCGCGAGTTCGACGAACGAAAACGGATACCGGCCGCGGAATTACTCAGCCGCCTGAGAGGCATCGTGCAGCAGGCCGATGAAGTGATGAGCGCCGTCAAGGCGGAAGAGCTATTGAACCGGAGGCAGATTCAAGGGTATGACGTGACGGTGCTCGAAGCGATTTACCACGTGGTCGAGCACTTTTCCATGCACACAGGGCAGATCATCCTGCTCAGCAAAGCACGCGCAGGAGTGGACCTTAAGTTGTGGGCTCCCCCGAAGGTGTAGTGCGCACTACCCGCCCGCCCAGGTGCCCTTCACTGTCATGCTCGTGGATCTCGAGCGGCTGAATCACGACGACCCCGCCTTCCATCTCTCTCTCGAGCATGTCGATTTCGGTGTCGCGTCCGCCTCGCAGCGGCTCGAGTCGTTCTAGTACGGATACCCGCTTCATACCTCTCTCTGTGCAAGCAGCGGGCCAGTACTAATCCGTAAAAGGAAGCCAGTTCGCGGACTCTGTTCGTACTTCAACCGGTGTACAGAGGTTGTGGACGCTCACACCCAAAAGGCGGACCGGCCGCTTCCCTGCCTCGGTTTTGTTGAGTAATTCCAGCGCACGTGAGGACAATTCCGCGGCGTCGCGGCTCGCGGGGGCTGTGTGGCTGCGCGTGACGGTTGTAAAGTCCGAGTAACGCACCTTGATGGTCACCGTGCGCGCGAGGAGATCGCGCCGCTCGAGCCAGGCCACCGCATGGCGTGCCATCTCGTCCACTTCGGTACGGATCGTATCGATGTGGGTCAGATCTTCCGGATAAGTGTTCTCTGAGCCCGACGACTTCGGCTCGTAGTCGGCGACGACGGGACGGTCGTCGATGCCATTCGCCAACTGCTTCAGCCACTCGGCCATGCTCCCGACGGCCTCGTGAAGCGCACGGTCGTCGATCGCCCGCACGTCCACGAGCCTGGTGATGCCGCGCTCGCGCAGCCGTTTTGCGGTCACCGGGCCCACGCCCCACAACGCATCCACGGGCAGCCGTTGCAGGAACGGCTCGACGCGATCGGGCGCAATCACGGTCAGGCCGTCCGGCTTCTTCCAGCCCGACGCGATCTTCGCGAGGAATTTGTTGGGCGCGACGCCTGCCGAGGCCGTCAGTCCGGTGGCCTCGCGGATACGCGCCTTCAATCGCTTCGCCACCGTCGTGGCGAGCGGCTCATCCCAGCTGTTCTCGGTGACGTCGAGATACGCTTCGTCGAGTGACAGGGGCTCCACGAGCGGCGTCACTTCCCGATAGATATTGAAGATAGTCGTGGATGCCGCTTTGTACCGCGCAAAATCTGGCGGGACGATCACGAGCGACGGGCACAGCTTGACGGCCTTGGCCATCGACATGGCCGAGCGCACGCCGAACGTCCGCGCTTCGTAGCTTGCCGCCGCAACCACCCCGCGGCGATTCGGCTGTCCGCCGACCGCGAGCGGCCTGCCGCGCAATGACGGGTTGTCGCGCTGCTCGACCGACGCATAGAACGCGTCCATGTCGATGTGAAGAATCTTCACGCGGTGAATGCGGCGAGCGCCTTGGCGGTCTTGATGTACTCCTCGTAGCGCTGTTGATAGCGCTCGAGTTTCTGCTGCTCGACGGCCGCGAGGCGCGTGCGTAACAGCGGGGACGCCTGCCCTTGCACGCGGTCGATTTCGTCCTGCACCTGTGCGCTCTTCACCGAGTACTCGGCGTCGTGGGCGCGCTCCCAGGCAAGCCACTCAGCGGTCCACCTCGAGTGCGCCGCCTTCAGTTGGTCTTTGGTGAATGGAAACGCTCCACCCGCGGCGGCGTCCAGCTCCTTGAATGCGTCGGGAAACAGCTTACGGCTCGCCTGCGCGAGGGGATGCCAGATGACGATCTGCTTCGGATCCTGCTGGCCGGTGGCGGCGGCCGGCGCAAACGTCGCCATCAACTGCTGCAGCGTTGCCTGGTGCCGCGCTCGCCGCAGCTCATCGCCGATGCGCCACAGCACATAGGCCAGCGCTGCGGCGGCCAGCAGCGTGATCATGCGGAATATTTCAGCACGCTGAAGACCGTCTCATTCGGAATCTTGTGGCGGCCATTGAGGAACTCGAGCTCCACCAGGAACGCAAGCGCCAGCACGTCTCCTCCGAGTTTCCGCACGAGCGCTGTCGTTGCTGCCGCGGTCCCGCCGGTTGCCAGCACGTCGTCGATAATGAGCACCCGCTGTCCCGGCACAACCGCATCGGAGTGAATCTCGAGGCAGTCGGTCCCGTATTCGAGGTCGTAGGTTTCCTGCACGGTCGCCGACGGCAGCTTCCCTTTCTTGCGAACGGGGGCGAACCCCGCGCCCAAGCGATCCGCGACCGCGCCGCCAAGGATGAACCCCCGGCTCTCGACGCCGACGACGACGTCAATCTCGCGCGATTCGAACGGCTGCGTCAATGCCTCGATCGTCATCTGAAATCCGTCGCAGTCGCGCAGCAGGGTGGTGATGTCGTAGAAAAGAATGCCCGGCTTGGGAAAGTCAGGAACGCTGCGGATTTTCGTCTTGAGTGATTCCATAGTCTGTTTACCCTGTCATACGAAACCCGGCGAAGCGGCTCGACGGCTCGACCTCGAGCGTGTCGACATCCTCCACGCGCGCCCCGGACGGCCCTTGCCGCACGGCCATTTCGAATCGGTGCATCGCGTCGGCATCGCCTTCGGCGACCACCTCCACGCTGCCGTCATGCTGGTTGCGGACGTAGCCCTGAATACCCTCGCGCTGGGCTGCATTCTCGACGAAGTACCTGAACCCCACCCGCTGCACGCGCCCCTTAACGATGAAGCGACGCCCGATGAGCACGCGGAATTATATATGGGGATCGTGGGGATCGTGGGGTGCGTGGGGTGCGTGGGCAAAGAAAAAGGGCGCCAGCGTAAGCCAGCGCCCTTTTTAAACCTTAGATCCGTAGATCTCCAGATCAGTAGTTACTTAGTTGTGATTGCCCTCAGGCTTGGCGACGTTCCCCAATCCCTTGTACGTGAACTTCTGCAGACGCGCACCGGTGTAGGTCTCGACCGTGTAGATGTTGCCTTTCGAGTCGAGATGGACGTTGTGCACCGCGTAGAACTGTCCCGGATAGCGGCCGCCGTTGCCGATGTGGTTGAGCACCTGCATCGGTTCGCGGAGCAGCTGCCAGATGCGGTGGTTCGCGCCGTCAGCCACGTACATCAGCCGCTGCTGCGGGTCCTTCGAGAACGCGATGTCGAAGGTGACGCCGTCTCCGAGCGTGCGCTTGGCGATCTGCGCTTCCTTTACGAACGTGCCGTCCTTGCGGAACACCTGGATGCGGTTGTTCACGCGGTCGCAGACATACACGAGCCCGTCGCTCGCGAGCGACGCGCAGTGAACCGTCTGCCAGTAGTTCGCCAGCGGCTTCGTGGGATCGTAGGTCACGTTTGCCATGTCTTCCGGCGGCTTCCCGTAAGCGCCCCACATTCTCTTGAACGCGCCCGTGTCGGCGTCGTAGATGATGACGCGGCGATTGCCGTAACCGTCGGCGACGTACACCTCGTTGGCCGCCATGTCGACTTCGACTTCAGCCGGGCGGTTCACGTTCGCCGTGTCCTTGTTGCCTTTACTCGCGCCGTTCTTGCCGATCTGCAGCAGGAACTTGCCGTCCTTCGAGAACTTCAGGACCGTGTGCCCACCGTTGCCGGCCAGCCACACGTTGTCCTTGCCGTCGATTGTGATGCCGTGCATCGACGGCGGCCATTCATAACCTGACCCTGGGGCGCCCCAGTGCCGCACGAGATTGCCGGCCGGATCGAACTCCAGCACCGGAGGCGCAGACGCGCAGCAGAACTCGGATATCGGCTTCGTCATGTCTGACGGAGCGTAGCCGGCGACCGTGTTTCCGGCGCTCGGCGCCGCGAAACCGCCTGCGGGCGGCGCGGCTGCTCCGGCGCGGCCACCGCCGCCGCGAGGCGCCGGCGGCTCGAAGGCCATCTGACTGGCGAATTTCTGGTCGAGCGTCGCCTGCCCGCGATGCACGATGAACACGTGGTCGCGCGCGTCGATGGCGAGGCCGACGGTCGATCCAAGCACCCAGTTGTTCGGGAGCGGCTTCGGCCACATGCGATCGACTTCGTAAATGCCCGCGCGGTTCGCGCTGCCGTTCTCCTGCGCACTCGCGACGGTCTGCAAGGTGTACTGTGCGATCGCCAGCACGGCGATGACCGCCGCGATGGTGAGGCCGACGTAGAAATTTCGAGTCCTCTTCATGAAGCCTCCCTGCCCTGAGCGTAGTCGAAGGGCCAGACCGGGTCCGGTTGGAAATGTGGCGCTAGATTACCTGCGCGCCCGATCAAAGGCAAACAAATTGCGGTATTTCTTCCCCGGTATTTCTTCCCTCCCCCTCTTCCCTCCCCCTCTTCCCTCTTCCCTCTTCCCTCTTCCCTCTTCCCTCTTCCCTAACAGGTCACTTACCCCTATAGATGACTCTCCAGATTCTGCCTTTGTTACTCTCGGTGATGTACATCGTCCCATCGGGTCCAACGTAGGTCCCGTTCGGCCGCGCGGCCGCTTCGGCGGGAGTCTTGATCGTGTCCATGCCTTTGAAGCCGTCGGCGAACACTTCGTGCGCGCCGGCGTTCTTCCCCTTCACGACCGGCTGGAACAGGATGTTGTAACCCGCCATCGGGAAGGGCGCGCGGTTCCACGAGCCGTGCGACGTCATGAACGCGCTGCCGCGATATTTCGCCGGAAAGTGCGTGTGCGTATAGAACATCAGATCGACCGGCGCGTAGTGCGCGGGGAAATTTGCGAACGGGGCTTTGAATTGCGAGCAGCGCCCGATCGTCTTCCCGTCACCGCCGTACTCGGGCGCGAGAATCATCTTGTCCACGCGCGAGTCGTGATAGCAGTACGGCCAGCCGAAGACGTCCCCCTGCTCAACCTGCAGCATCGGCTCGCTCGGTCCGAACGCGTTGTCTTCGGCGGTGTAGCCCTTGTCCTTGAAGAGCGTGTCGAGCGAATCGCGGCTGTTCATCGCGACGTAGAGGTGGCCGTCGTGCCACGCCACCGCGACGGGTTGACGCATGCCGCTCGCAAACCGCGCGTCCTTCGTGAATGTCTGCCCGACGACATCAGCTTTGAACCGCCAGATGCCACCGCGGTCTTCGAGCTGCGGGCAGGGGTCGATGCCAGGCGCGTTCTCCCGGCGATCGGGAATCTGGCAGGCATTCGACGGAAGGCCGATGTTGACGTAGACGTTGCCGGAGTTGTCGAAGGCGATGTCCTTTTCGACGTGACCGCCGCCGACGGGAAAGCCCTCGACGATGATTTCCGCCGGCCCTGAAGGTCGAAGCTCTCCGGGCGTGAGCCTGAACCGACCGATGTGCGTAATGGCCGCGTAATACAGATAGCCATTTCGCAGCTCGAGCCCCGTGCCGCCGACTTCGCCAAACTTCTCGCTGACCACATCGGCTTTGCCGTCGCCGTTGGTGTCGCGAAGACCGACGATGTAGCCAGGCGCAAATGGCGCGGTTGGCGCGGGTCGCGCGCCGCGACGCAGAATGACGTACATGTCGCCGTTGTCATTGACGACGATGTGACGGGCCTCGCCGATGCCCCCTTCGTGCACGACGAGCGCGCAGAAGCCGGCAGGCAGCGTGAGGCCGCCGTTATTCGCATCACAGGCCGGCAGCCCCGCCTTGGCAGGCCCCTGACCGCTCATCGTGACCGAACCGGCCGCGCCGACACACGTGAGCACGAGCGCGAGAAATATGCGTTTCATGGCGACGGATTGTATCGGTTACCTCAGGAAGGCGCAATGAATGTGCGTCAGGATCCCTGCGGTGTTTTTACCGCCACCCTCGCTGACGAGATACAGGTTGCCGCCAGACCCGAACGTCACGCCTTCGCCTTGCGGTTCTTTGAAGCTTCTGAGATCGATCCGGACGGGCTCGCCGCCATTTGCGAAATCATCGAGCGTGTACAGTGAAGAGCATGCGGTTCGATCGCAACACGACCCAACGCTCATCAGGCGATACCGCGGCGCCCGTGATGCGCTCGCGTGATTCCTGGTTATCGCCGATGTCGGCGATGTAAAGACAGTTCTCTCCCGCCGTAGCCTCGGCGAAGCCGGGACACGCACGCCGCCGGCGAGCGCGCTCGCAAGAACCGCAAGCAACCACTAACCACTGACCACCAACCACGAACCTATTTCCGCACGTATTTCTTGATGCCCTTCTGTCCCACTTCGGCGCCATACACGTTGCCCTGCGCATCGGCCGCGACCCCTTCAGGGCCGCTGGTGCCCGCGAGCGGGCCTTCGTCCACGTTAGCGTTGTCGTCGGGGATGAACGCCGTCACCTTGCCATCGCGCGCGCTGCCGATTCGGATGCCGCGCTTCCACTCGCTGTGCTTGCGCGCCTTGTTCGACTCGGAGTCGGCGACGTAGATGACGTCGTTTTTGTCGATGTAGACGCCGCTCGGCCGGCTGAACTGGTGCCACTCGTCGAGATACGTGCCGTTCTGATCGAAGATGTGAATCCGGTTGTTGGCGCGATCCGCGACGAACAACCGCCCCTTCGAGTCCATCGCCAGCGCGTGCGGCGCATCGAGCTGGCCGCGTCCCGATCCGCGCGTGCCCCAGGTCTTGATGAACTTTCCGGTCCTGTCGTACTTCACGATACGCGCGTTGCTCTCTCCGCCGTGGCCGTCGGCCACGAAGATGTCGCCGTTCGGCGCGGTGATGACGTCGGACGGCTGATTGAAGTGCATCGCGTCGTTGCCGGTCATCCCGGGCATGCCGAGGCGCAACAGCACCTTCCCTTCGGGGCTGAACTTGACGACGTGATGCCCGCCGGCGGGCGGGGGCGCGCCGCCGCGGCCGCCGCCGGGCGGCAGCCCATCGACGACCCAGACATTCCCCTGCGCATCGACGTGAATGCCGTGCGGGAAGACGAACATGCCTGCGCCGAAGCTGCGCACGAGCTTGCCCGCCGCATCGAACTTCATCACGACCGGCAGATTCGATCCGGCGCACGAGTTGGCGCCGCAGCGATCGACAATCCAGATCGACGTGCCGTCGATGTCGGGCTCGACGGTGCTGATCGATCCCCACACACGGCCGTCGGGCAGCTGAAATGGATTGCCGGCGGTCTTGTACGGGTTCGGCGCATCGCTTGTGGGCGCGCCCGGAGTTTGAGCCAACAGAGAGGGCACGGCCAGCAGCAGGACGAGAAGTATGTGTCTCATGCGCGGAGTATATTACGGGGCTGGGGATTCGGGATTCGGGATTTGGGATTAGGAGAGTCGATGCGCATGGAAGTGACCTGGAAGTGACCCCCTACGACGTCGTCATCCTGGGCGGAGGGCTGGCGGGCCTCAGCCTCGCGCGGCAGCTGCACCTCGAAGCGCCGTCGGTTCGCGTGCTGGTGGCCGAGAAGCGGCAGCATCCCGTCAGAGAGGCCGCCTTCAAGGTTGGTGAATCGTCCGTCGAGATCGGGGCGCACTATTTTCAGAAAGTGCTCGATCTCGAACCGCACCTGCGCAGCGCTCAGCTCGAGAAGCTCGGCTTGCGATATTTTTTCCCGCATGCCGACAATCGCGATCTCACGCGGCGCGTCGAGCTCGGCGCGCCCGAGTACTCCACGGTGCCGTCCTTCCAGCTCGACCGGGGACGTTTCGAGAACTATCTGCTGGCGCTCGCGCGATCGTCGGGTACCGAGGTGCTCGACGCGTGCACGGTGCGCGCGATCGATCTCGGCCCCACGCATCATGACGTCACGCTGACCACCGGCGGCACGACGCGGACGGTCTCAGCGCGATGGGTCGTCGACGCCAGCGGCCGTGCGAGCCTGCTGAAGCGCAAGCTCGGCCTGGTGCGCCCGTCGGGGCATGCCGCGAACGCATCGTGGTGGCGCTACAACACGCGCCTGAAAATCGACGACTGGTCCGACGATCCGGCCTGGCTCGCGCGCGTCCCCACGCGCCGCCGCTGGCTCAGCACCGTTCACATGATGGGCAAAGGCTACTGGGTGTGGTTCATCCCGCTCGGTTCGGGCAGCCACAGCGTCGGCATCGTCGCCGATCCCGCGCTGCATCCGTTCAATCGGATCAATCGCCACGAACGTGCGCTCGACTGGCTGCGCGAGTTCGAGCCGCAGGCCGCCGACGTCGTCCAGGCGCACACCGGCGAGCTCGAGGACTTTCTCGCGCTGCAGCATTTCGCGCACGGCTGTGCCCGCGTGTTCTCTCCCGATCGCTGGGCGATGGCGGGCGAATCGGGTGTCTTTGCGGATCCGTTTTACTCACCGGGGTCTGATTTCATCGCGATGGCCAATGAGTGCATCGCCGATCTCATCGCACGCGATGTGCGAGGTGAAGACATCTCGGCGCGCGCCGAGTCGTTCAACCAGACCTATCTGCGGCTGTTCGATGCGTTCACCCGTCTCTACGAGGGGCAGTATCCGATTATGGGGAATGCCCAGGTGATGACGGCGAAGATCGCGTGGGACAACGGGACCTATTGGGCGATTACCGCCCTGCTGTATTTTCAGCGCCGGTATCGCCGGCCTGAATTCATCGCGTCGATCGAGACGCTGATGCGGCGGTTCTTCGTCCTGCACGCGCGGATGCAGTCGTTCTTCCGCGCGTGGGATCACGCCGACCAGCGCAGTTACGCCGACGCGCAGCGCAACGTACTCGATCTCGATTTCCTCAAGCACCTGCAGAGCAGCCTCGCGGACCCGATGATGGATGACGACTCGCTGCGGGCACGCCTCGAGGACAACTACGCACTGCTGGAAGCGTTCGCACAAAGCTGGCAGGCGGTGGCGGCTGAAGAGTATCCCGAGCTGGCGCGCTTCGTCCGCGCTAAAGGCGAATCACCGACGCTCGATCTCACCCCCGCGCGCCTGACACCGACGCGCGTGGCTGTTTAGGTACGAGAACACGGAGGTACCTCAACACGGGGGCACGGGGGCACGGAGATGCACGGAGGTTTCCTTTTTCTTACGAAAGAAGAAATTTTCTTCTCCGTGTTCCTCCGTGTCCCCGTGTCTTCTATGAAGCGGTACTCCACGTC